>JBKAGC010000100.1:0-12237 GCA_046290215.1 Pseudomonadales bacterium
GCAGCATCCACCCTGGGTAAAATGGCCTTCAGCCTGCCGGGAATTTGTTGTTTGTTGACCGTAAACTCGTAAACCTCGCCCAGCTTCAAGGCGCCTAACATTTCCTCTGGGAAGCCTATGTTCGCCTCCAGATTGCCGTTTTCCACCAGGCTAATCACCGGCGTACCTGGGCTGACGATACTACCTTCATCCAGGTGACGGGTTTGAATACGTGCGGGGTAAGGGGCTTTGATTTCTGTCTTCGCCAGTTTAACTGCGACCTGGTCCGCCCGGGCACTGGCGGCGACCAAATTGCTTTCTGCAACTTTGAGATTAGCCGCTTGGATTTCTGTTTGCTGCGCCAATTCGTCCAGTAGCTGATCAGACACATGGCCTTGTTGGGCTAAGGTCTGGTTGCGCTTGAGGGTCGCTTCGCTGAGGCGAAGTTGGGCGCGCTGGGCATTAACTCGCGCTCTGGCGGTTTCCACTTCGGACAGCGCCCCTTTAAGTTCGGCGCGAATAGCTGCTTGATCGAGGCTGACGAGAATCGCGCCGCGCGCCACCAGGTCACCTTCCAGGACGTGCACCTGACTCACAGTCCCTGGGGTTTCAAATCCCAGCTGACTTTGCCTTTGATGGCGAAGTTGACCGGCATAACTGCGCGTTACCTCATATTGGTCACTTTTGCTGATCGCCATGGTAGTCACGGACATCGGGTCAGCGCTGGCCATGCCTGGCAGCACGAGACCAAAGAGGAGGAGGTAGCGTATGAAATATTTTAGTTTGAGCATGGTCTGGCACCGTAATTTCGAGCAGTATAGTTGCAATGTAAGCAATGTCAACATATGCTCTTACAGCTCTTGTGTGCCGATGCCGTTATCAGTGGTTGCGCCGGCCAGTTACAGGCTTCTGGACTTAGGTGCCCATAAACGATGACAATAGAAGGTAGTTCGGGAATTCAATCACGATGGCAAAAGCTGCTGAAGACAAACCCTATCATCACGGTGACTTACGTCAGTCACTGATTGATGCTGCCTGTAAGCACCTGCAGGAGTCGGGGGCTGACACCTTGAGCTTGCGTGCCCTGGCAAGAGAGTTAGGGGTTTCGCAAACCGCGCCTTATCGTCACTTTGAATCCAAATCAGCCTTGTTCCGCGCCATCGCAGTGTATGGTTTCGAGATGCTTCGCGATGAAACCGCGGCGGTCGCCGCTAAATATCCTGATGATCCGGAAACTGCCATTGTGGAAATTGGCGTTGCCTATTTAGATTTCGCTATGCGTAATCCAGAGAAGTACCAGTTGTTCTTTGACTCTTCCCTGGTGGACTTTCGCCAGAGCGAGGACCTGGTGAGTACAGGTACCTCAGCATTTGAGGTGCTGACCGGGGTCATTCAGCAGGGCATTGATGAAGGGGTCTTTGTGGACCGTCCGGTAGTTGAGCCCGCTGGGACGATTTGGGCGAGCATCCACGGTGCCACCAGTTTGTTGTTATCCAAAGAACCGGCGCTGCGTGAATCGGGCATTGATGGCCCCGTGACCCAGGCAATGTCTTACATGGCGGCAGAACCGCGCAAGATTCTCGAAATGTTTGTGCAGGCGATTCGTCGCCCTTGTTAGATCAAAGCTAGATCGTGATTTTGGCCCAGTCACCGCGGCGCCAGTAGTAGCCAAAGATCAACACGTGACCGGCCCGATAGGCGAATTGGTGTACGCACCAGAGACCAATTAAGCCGAGACTAAAATGAACCCCAAACAGGTACGCGCCCGGGACCAGAATGCACCACTGCGTAATCAGATTGATCCAGGTAACCCGTTTTACATCGCCAGCACCGTTTAACATCATAGCCAGCATATAACCCATACCGTTAAAGCACATCATGGCGCCAAGAATGACCGTGGGCCAGTAGGCGATTGCCCGGGTGACTGGATCGTAAATCCAAATCGACAGCAATGGATCGGTGAACAACCAGAAAGGTGTGCCAAGGATTAGCATGGCAATAGCGCCAATTTTCAACACATCCCAGGCCCATTGGCTGGCACTCTCTGTGTCCTTCTCCCCCAGAGATTGACCCACCAGGGTTGCACCTGCCGTGCCGAGGCCCCAGGCAGGTAGGCCCACCAGATTGATCATATTGATCATAACGCTGTAGCAAGCCAACTCCCGCGTGCCGATCATGCCGACGATAGCGTAAGTGCAGGTTAACGCTGCGACATCCAACACCTGTTGGAAGCCAGCGGGAATCGCAAGTCGCAATACCGCACGAATCTCTTCTCGGGTTGGGAGTCGACTCAGATAGCCATAGGCTTTGCCACGCCGAAACCCCAGGAAAAGAAATAGAATCGTGCCCACAATTGAAGACAGTGCCGTGGCAAAACCGGCACCTTCTGCACCCATTTCAGGTGCGCCGAAGTTGCCAAAAATAAACAGGTAGTTAAACAACACATTTGAGGCGTGCATGATAAGCAGCGAGGGCAAATAAATTCTTGGTAAGCCAAGGCCGTTCCAGTAGCCTGAGTTTGCGGCGATGAAACCTACAAACGCCGCCTGGAGGATTAACCAGCGAATATAGTCAATGCCGATACTAATGACCTCTGGGTCACTATTAACCAATGGAAACAAGTAAGGCACAGCGAAGTACAAGATGCCGGATAACACCGGTGCCGAGCAGCCAATAATGCACAAGCCGGCTGATAGTGGCGGTCCGCAGGCCTCGGATTCACCCTCACCGCGGCGGCGTGAAACAGTGGCTTGTACCGCTATAGAGAAGCCATAGAAGAAACCGAGAAATATAAAGGCAGCGAAGGAAGAGAAGCCCACCGCACCAAGAGCAGCATCGCCAAGGTTCGCCACCATCGCAGTGTCGATTAGGCCCAGTACCACACCTGAAACCATGCCGCCCATAATGGGTAGGCCGATAATCATAATGCGTTGAATTCGGTCGCGGCTAATCAATTCAGTAGGGGAGGCTATCAGGGGCGCACATCATAACAGTCGCCCTGCGGTCGTGTATTGGTTAGCATCAGAACCTTTATAAAATTATAAGAAGACAACCTTGGCCCCGTTGCATCTGAAGTTATCCCCTCCTGCCTGGTACTACCTGACTGTTGGTGTCTTCGTGGTTCCCATGGGTATCCAAACGGTGTTGTTTCCCTGGCTGATTACCATTGAGCTAGAGTTAGGTGCTACAGAACTTGGCTTTGGTCAAATGGCGCTGCAGTTACCGGCCCTGTTTTTGGTCCTTATCGGCGGCTTTCTGGCGGATCGGTTTGATGCCAAGCGAATGCTCATGTCGTTGTATCTGCTCGCGGCGGTGCCGCCGGTGTTTCTCGCTGTAATGATTTTTGAGGGCTACCTCAGTTACTGGTGGATGCTGGTGTTTGCGGTCATCACTGGGACCATCAATTCATTCGCGCAGCCAGCGAGAGATAAGTTGCTGAGCTCCGTGGCAGGCACAGAAGTGCAGAAAACCGTGACGATTGTGATGGGCTTAACGTTTGGCGCGCAAATACTCGGTTATGGTGCGGCAAGCTTTGCCGACACGGTTGGAGCGGAGGCACTGCTGGTGTTGATGGCGGTTTTGCTTGGGTTTGGTTTTATCGCCGCGGGCCAGTTGCCGGAGGCGAGCGCGCCGAGTGAGCTCAAGTCTGGGATGGGCGAGGCCATTGCCGATGGCTTGCGAATTGTCATGGAGTCTGAATCCATGCGCGCCAGTGCAGTTTTGTTGGCTAGTATTAGCTTGTTTTACGGTGGCACCTTTATGGTGTTGAATCCGCTGATGGTGCGGGATGTGTATCAGGGCGGCGCAGCAGAGATATCATTGTCTTTTGCCATGTTTATGTCAGGCACGATTCTCGCCACGGTGCTGCTGGTGGTTAGAGGCGGTATGCAAAATACCGGGAAGGCCCTCATCATTGCCGTTGTCCTGGGCGGCGGTATGCTCACCATCGCATCTCTCGGCCTGGCCTGGGTGGGATACCTGGCGGCGATTTTTGCCTGGGGTTGCTGTGGCGGCGTGGCCATGAGTATGGGCCGCACCATCATGCAAGAGCTTGCCCCGGAGACGCATCGCGCGCGAGTCATGTCAGTGTTCTCGCTTGCGAATGTTGGTTGCTTACCTTTTGGTGCCGCGCTGTTAGGATTTTCAGCGGATATTATCGGTATACTGCCAAGCTTTTTAATGGCCGCCGCCGGCGGCTGGTGCTCGGTGCTGTATATTCTAGTTAAAACAAATCTATTAAACATTCAGCATCAACATCCAGATTCATAAAAGGAGTTAACTGTGCTGCAACCGCGTGAGCACTACAGCGACATTAATGGCGCCAATCTTTGTTGGTTTGAGTGGGGTGAGCCCACCAGTGAGGCCACGATCGTGCTTATTCATGCCACGGGTTTTCATGCCCGCTGCTGGGATCAAGTGATTAAACATCTCCCCGGTCGGCATGTGATCGCCCTCGATATGCGTGGTCATGGTCGTAGCACAAGGGGCATACTGGGATGCGTTTGGTGAGGATGCAGCAGCATTCACAGTCTGATCGTTCCCTGACGCTTGCAGGACATTCCATGGGCGGCTATTGCGTGGTGAGTGCCCTGGGTCAATTGGGCGGCGACCTCAACAAGATTCAGGATGTGGTACTGGTAGACCCGGTGATTCTTAATCCTGAATCCTACGAAATGGAGAACCGACACGCGGCGTTCTTAAATGGCGCGGAGGAGCATCCAGTGGCCAGGCGGCGCAACCACTTTGTTGATGCCGCGGCCATGTATGACAATTTACATGGGCGGGGAAGTTATGCCCCCTGGTTAGATGAGGCCCTGCATGACTACTGTGATCATGGGCTGTTACCTGATCCGGAGCAGGGGGGTTATAGGCTGGCCTGTCCACCCACCATCGAGGCATCGGTTTATATGGGTAGTCAAAATAGCCCGATTTTTGATGCCTTAGGTGCGGTTACGGTACCTGTCACGGTGTTACGAGCGGCGCAGCGGGATCCGGATGAAACCACCATGGACTTCACTAAATCACCTACCTGGAGTGAACTGGCAGCGCAGTTTCAGCATGGCCGCGATGTTTACCTGCCAGAGTTAACCCACTTTATGCCGATGCAAGATCCTCAGTTGGTGGCGGCCTATATTAAGGGTGACCGTTAGTCATGACTTTGCCGCGGCTGGCTGTGACCATGGGCGATCCGGCGGGCATTGGCGCGGAAGTCATTGTTAAAGCCTTTCACGCCAAACCGCAGCGGTCCAATGTGATGGCCTTCGTCGTCGGTAGTCCAGGCTGCTTAAAATTAGCCATGCAGGATACCGGGCTGACCATTCCGTTAGTGCAACGACAGAGCCTTTCAGATCTGCAAGGCGGCGCGGCCCTGGAAGTGATAGATCCCGTGGATTTTGCTATGCAAGACCATGTTTATGGCAAGGTCAGTGCCGCGGCCGGGCGAGCCGCCGTGGGCTACTTTGAATATGCAGTGGAATTGGCGCAAGTGAAATTCACGTGTGTGACCTGCCCAATCAATAAAGAAGCGTGCATGGGCGGGTTATGTGGATGATTTGCATCAGATACTCGGCGAATGACGGCAGCAGACTCACCGCAACCATGTTACTGACCGATTAAAGAGCGCATCTATCACCCATAAGTCGGAAGCGGCAAAATACGTGCGCCAGCCTGTGCTGGTGGAAAAGCTGATTCTGACCGCGCAACACCTGCAAGCCTGGATGGGGCGCGAGGCCAAACTGGCGGTTGCGGCGCTTAATCCCCATGGCGGCGAGGGCGGAATGTTGGGCCGTGAGGAAATTGATGAAATTGCCCCGGCAGTGGCGGAATGTCAGCGCCTGGGTTATGCGGTGGTAGGGCCTTATCCAGCGGATAGTGTCTTTTACCGGGCAGTGGCGGGTGAGTTTGATGCGGTCATGGCGCTGTATCATGACCAGGGCCATATCGCCATTAAGATGCAAAACTTCGAACACAGTATCACTGCCACCATGGGCATTCCGTTCTTACGCACTTCCGTGGATCATGGCACCGCATTTGATATTGCAGGGCAAAATAAAGCCGATGCCCAGGGCCTAAATAGTGCCATTGAGAGCGCTGTGGCCATGTTGCAAGGCAGGCTTCGCTAGGAGCGCTTATTCGCAGTACTTATTTGCCTTATTTCGCCGGGGTTATCAGCCTGATTTCTGGTGTGCTAAAGGGAAATAATTTTGGTACTGTAGAGCGCTTCAGAAAGCCGTCGGGATTGCTTACCCGGTGGTATGTCGGCAAGTTTAGAGATCACTAGGAAATGGGGAGTTTCACTGATGCCATTGGTACTTAACGAAGAGCAAAACATGTTGAAGGATGCAGCAAAAGATTTCTGCACCAACAACACGCCAATTACACAGCTCCGCAAGCTAAGGGACGAGAAAGCCGAGCTTGGTTTCGATGGCCCAACGTGGCAGCAAATGGTTGAACTCGGTTGGGCTGGTATTACTATCCCTGAAGACTTCGGTGGTCTCGGTTTCGGCTTTATGGGCCTTGGCGTTGTGATGCAAGAATGTGGTCGCACATTGACTGCTTCGCCCTTGCTTTCTACAGCAGTACTTGGCACCAGTGCTGTATTGCACGGTGGCACCACCGAACAGAAGACAGAGATTTTGGGCCAGGTTGCTGGTGGCGAGTTGTTGCTGGCGCTGGCACTGGAAGAAGGACCTCATCACAATCCATATGGCGCTGAAACCAAAGCTGAGAAGTCCGGCGACGGTTACAAGGTGACAGGTAAGAAGACCTTCGTGCTTGATGGTCATGTGGCAAACAAAATTATCGTTGTTGCACGTACTTCTGGTGCTGCTGGTGACCGAGACGGTCTTACATTGGTGCTGGTTGATGCCGACGCCGCTGGTGTAAATGTCACTCGCACCTTCATGGCGGATAGCCGCAATGCTGCCAACATTGAGTTTTCTGGCGCTGAAGGTGTGCTACTGGGTGAAGAAGGCAAAGGCGCTGATGTTCTGGACAAAACATTAGATGCTGGCCGTATTCTACTCGCAGCAGAAATGCTTGGCGGTGTTGAAGAGTGTTTCGAGCGTACCGTTGAATACCTCAAAGTTCGTGAACAGTTTGGTGTGCCTATTGGTTCTTTCCAGGGCCTGAAGCACCGCGCAGCGCAAATGTTCTGCGAAGTGGAACTGTCCAAGTCGGTAGTTCTAGAAGCATTGACCGCGCTGGATGAAGATTCTGAGCAGTTGGCCGAGCTGGCCAGTCTTGCCAAGGCTCGACTCAACGACACTTTCCACCTCGTGAGCAGTGAAGGTGTACAAATGCACGGCGGCATTGGTATGACCGACGAGCATGAGATTGGCTTCTTCCTGAAGCGTTCTCGAGTGTGTGAACAAACCTTTGGTAATAGCGCCTTCCACCGTGATCGTTACGGTGAAGCGCAAGGCTACTAAGCCAAACGATAAAAAGGCGCCTCTGGCGCCTTTTTTGTGTTCGCCGAATAGAACGAGGGGGAGGCGTGTTTCAGCTTATTAAAAAACCAATGGTATTGTGGCTATTGTTTGCTGGTACCCTGGCGCTGACCGTCGTGTTTCGACTTATCTCAGAACATTGGAATATGACCTTTCTTGATGCCATCATCTCGCCAGAACAGGCGCGAGCACACTTAGGCAACTTGTCTGCAGAACAAGTCCGGGTCCACATCTGGACCACGGCGGTTGTCGATGTGCTTTATCCGATTTTCTATGGTGGGTTGTTCGCCGGGGTTGCCTTGAGTTCGTTTCGCCATTTTGGTCTGTTCCTGGCGATCCCGTCTTTTTTGGTGATCCCAGTGGATATTGCCGAGGGCCTGGTACAAATCTATGCGCTGCTGGGTATTGGCGATTGGTTGGCCGCGAAACTAGTGCTCACACCACTGAAGTTCGGCCTATTTTTTATGGGCCTGGCAATTTCCGTGTATGCCTGGGGCCGCTGGCTGGTGCAACGGCTGCGTGGTGCAAACGCCTAGACGGGCAGAACCTCAAAGTGATTTAAGCTGACCCGGCTGATTCATACTGCAATTAAAGAAGTCGCACAACACAGGACGGAACCGGTCCATATCCACGAGGAAAGCATCATGGCCCTGCAGGGAGTCGAGGCGTTCTAGTTGCACAGAGCGTTTACCGTTATCCAGACCTTCTGCCAGTTCAACCTGCTGCTCAATAGGAAACAGCACGTCAGTTTCAACCCCCATGATCAAAACCCGCTCGGCACCTGACTGATCCAGGCCATGTTTTAGTGAACCGCCATGGTCCGCAACATCAAACAAGTCCATGGCCCGGGACAGGTACAAGTAGCTGTTCGGGTCGAAGGAACCAACAAATTTTTTCGCATGGCTCTCAAGGTAGGATTCCACTTCGAAATTAATACCAAAGCCATCGTCGCTCTGGCGCTCCACAGTGACGCGCTCGCGGCCGAAGCGTTGGGTAAACTCTTTAGGGCTGCGGTAAGACAGCATGCCTACTTTTCGAGCCAGTCTTAAACCTAACGCCGGCGGCTTGTCATCAGTGTAGTTGCCGTCTTTGAAGTCCGGATCAGAGTGGACGAGCTCTCGTTGCAAAGAACGTAACGCAATAGAATAGGGCAGTGCCCTGGCTGCGCCAGAAATACTAACTAACGATTTGGCAAAGTCAGGAAACATCAGGCTGTAAGCCACAGAGGTCATGCCGCCCATGGATGCCCCCACCACTGCATGCAAGGTTGATAGGGCAAAGTGTTTCACCACCTCATGGCCGGCACTGGCGATATCTTCGATGGTTAAGACTGGGAAGTTGAGCCGATAAGGCTCGCCAGTTTCGGGATTTATACTCGCCGGGCCAGTAGATCCAAAGCAACTGCCCAGGGAATTGACACAAATCACAAAGTACTTTGTGGTGTCTAGCGGCCGACCAGGTCCAACCACCGGTTCCCACCAGCCATTGGTGGGGTCTAATTCCGACGAGGCGGCGTGGGCGGATGGCGATAAACCAGTGAACAACAAAATCGTGTTGTCCCGGGCATGGTTAAGTTGGCCCCAGGTTTCATAGGCAATGGTGGCTGACTGCAAGACACCTCGTTGCATATGAAATTCGCCGTCTAATTTTAGGTACTGCCTGGCACTGGCCATGTTGCTGCTCCGCAATTAGTGGGTGCATTTTGCACGAATGGCTTGCGCTTCGCACCTTAGACCTGCTGCAATCCATGCATGGACATTCAAGCCTTACGCGTATATCTCGGGCTGTGCCAGAACTTACACTTTGGCAAAACCAGCACTGAGTTTCATATGAGCCCATCTACCCTGTCGCGGTTAGTGCAGCGCCTGGAGCAGGCGGTGGGCCATGAGCTATTGCTTCGGGACAATCGCACTGTAGTGTTAACTAAAGAAGGGGAAAAGTTTCGTGAGTATGCGCTTGAGGCCGTGGCAAGCTGGGATGAAATGCTGCGCAACTTACAAAGTTCCAGTGAGCAACTGAAAGGTACGCTGCGCCTGTTTGCGTCAGTTACTGCGAGTCAGAGCATTTTGCCGGATGTGCTGGCGCGTTTTCGCCAGGATTATCCAGACATCCATATTCAGCTTGAAACTGGTTATGCCATAGATGCCATGCAGCGGTTGGCTACCGGATTTGATGTGGTGGTAGCTTCTATAAGTCTTGATGAAGATCCCAACCTGGTGAAGAACATTGTTACGAGTACGCCCATTGTTGCGGTGGCGATTCCTGAGATTGCCGATGTTTTGACTCATAGTAACGCCACATCGGTGGCGGGTTGGTCTAACGTGCCGCTGGTGTTGCCCGGCTTTGGTCAAGTCCGCGATAAGGTCGATGCCTGGCTGCAAGATCAGGGTATACGGCCCAATATTTACTCCGAGGTGGATGGTAATGAGGCAATCTTATCTCTGGTAGCCCTCGGTTGTGGTGTGGGTTTTGTGCCCAGGTTGGTGCTTGAAAGTAGCGCGCTAAGCCAACGGGTTGTGACCCTTCAAGCAATGGATTTCGGGGAGTTTCATGTGGGCTTTTGCACCCGGCCGAGGCAGCTACAGAACTCGGCAATCATCCGTGCCTTTTGGTCCTCTATTTGAGGTTGTTCATCTCCGAAAAGCCAGCGGTTATCGTTTCTGCCGTTACCGGGGCCAGTGGCTTTGCTAGGCTATTGCCATCATTTACGATGACTAGGCTAGTGGTAACAGTTTGGATAGATTGTTAGTTAAGTTGCTCGTCGCGGTGTTAAGTATTACTTTTATCGTCACTGCAAGTTCTGCGCTTTTGCTATAGAGCTAACTGCCAGCAAGCCAAATTGCTGTTGGTTAATGGCGTTTTGAGATAAGGAAGTTAAACATGATTACCCGACAATCCCTGCGCGCTATGGCGGTGATGGTAATTCCCGTTTTGTTTGGATTCGGTCCTTGTGGACCTATTGCTGGCGGCGCGCTGGAGGGTGAAGTGGAGCAGGCGGTGATCAAAGACTTCCGCTTCGTTCAGGATGTGGAGCATTGCGCCCTCGAAGTGAATCAGGATAAACCGCACTCGGTGACGGTGAACTGCTGGGCTGTAGGGAAACAACTGTTTATTGGTTGCCAGGATTGTGATGGTAAGACCTGGTCCAGCGCCATTCTTGATAACCCCATGGCCAGGGTCAAAATAGGCGAGAAGCTTTATCCGGTGAAAGCCACCCGAATGCAAGATCAGGGTGCGATTGAACGGGCCTGGCGTTTTCGCTGGGAAAAATACGAGGAAGGTGAACCTGAATCAGTCCCAGCAGGCTACTGGCTGTTCCATATGGGCTCAGTGGGTAGCGCTTAACCACTTCGACCGCTTGAAATTCGTTAGTTCTTCCTGACATAGTGATTCGCTCCAACCACAACAAAGGAGCGGTACCCATGGGTAGAGTCACAGGCATTGGTGGGGTCTTTTTTCGTTGTAAGGATGCTGCTGCACAGCGCGATTGGTATCAAAAGCACCTGGGTCTAAACACAGACCAATATGGGACAAATTTTGCCTGGCGCTCCGCCAGTAACCCTGATGCCAAGGGGTATACGCAGTGGAGCCCGTTCACCCAGGAAAGTGAATACTTTGAGGGCGAGTTTATGCTCAATTACCGGGTCGAAGACCTGGACGGCCTGCTAGCTAACCTGCGCGCGGATGGTGTTGAAATCCTTGGGGAAGTGACCCAGGAAACCTACGGCAAGTTTGTTCATATCCGCGATGGCGAGGGTTTTCGCGTGGAACTCTGGGAGCCCAATGACGCTGCCTATGAGGACATTCTTGAAGGTGTGACCAGCACCTGAGGGCGTGGCATCGAATTGAGACTATCGGTAAGATAGCGGCTCCCTAATTAACTAGTCACTGCTTGTATGAGCGAGCTCTACAACCTGATTTTCTTCCCCACGGTTAAACCCGGTGAAGACGAGGCTGAGGTAAAGGACCGATTGGCCTCGCGGCTCAAAGTAGATCAGAGCAAGGTAGAGAGCTGGTTTGAAACAGGCAAGCCAACCCTGCTACTCAAAGACGTGGCACCGGATGTGGCTGACCGATATATGCAGGCGATCCTCGACTGTGGTGGCAATTGCAACATGCAACCTAGTGGCAGTGACGGCAAAGGCTCCCTGTCGTTAATCCCCAAGCCTGCGAACGTCGAACTGTTTGTCTGTCCATCCTGCGAATACGAAGAAGAGTTGGAACCGGGTCAGGCTTATGAACAGTGCCCGAAATGCGACCTGGTCATTGCCAAATGGGCAGAGAAGCAAGAAGAAGAGCGGAAGAAAGAAGAGATTCGCCGCCGCTTGCTGCGAGACGCAAGATTTCGTGATGAAGGTGCGAATGAGGCCCAGCGCAAGAAAGATGAACTAGCTGAGCTCAGACGCCTTGAAGCCGAGATTATGAAAGAGCTTGGCATCAAGCCTCCCAGTAAGTTATGGCAAATGTTCTCGAAGCGGCCAGTGTCTATTTCTGCCAGTGTCGGCATTTTGCTCGTGACCTTAAGTTCAGCGGTTAGCTATTACGTCTCAGATTATATTGATGCCCAACGGGAAGCAGAGTTTATAGCTGCGCCGCCCAGTGAAGAAATACAACAATTGGCACCGGCGATGGCGGGTGCCGTGGGCTTGCAACTGAGTGGTAACCAGCAAATGGTGGATGAACTTGCCCAGGCAACCCAGTTGCTTACGGGGCAAAGCATGAATGCCCAGGCACTGACTAAAGCCGCTGAACAGATGATTTCAGAGCGGAGTTAGCATTGGCTTGATTAATAAAATCGCTATTGCCTGCC
>JBKAGC010000101.1:0-12021 GCA_046290215.1 Pseudomonadales bacterium
TTTGCACAGTAAGGGCGATAAATGTGATCCCCACTGCGACGAAACCCTAACGCGGACAATGCCGTATACGTGGCCGTATCGATCTCCGCCCCGGGGTCCACAAACAATGTGGTTGCTTCCACTTCTGGCAAATAACTGCACTCGTGGGGCGGCGTTTTAAAAAACTTGAGTTCGGATAAGTCGGTCACGGCGCTAGTATGGTGCCATTCCAGTCATAAACCAATTGCCGCATCCGCCAGTCCGGTGCGGATTCCTGACTCGCTACCTGTAGTCGTTGCAAGTAGGCCTGCCGAGGAATGGACTCACAACCAAGTGATAACAAATGATCATTCTCCAACTGGCAATCGATCATATCGGCACCAGCCAGGGCCATAAACTGGTTTAGGTGGGCAAAAGCGACCTTCGAAGCATCGGTAGCGCGCTGAAACATCGATTCGCCGCAAAACATCCGGCCTATACCGACACCATAAAGACCACCCACCAGCTGCCCATCCTGGTAGCAGGAAATGCAATGGGCATGACCTAGCTCATGCAAAGCGCAATAAGCGGCCTCCATTTCTGGCGTAATCCAGGTTCCATCGGCGTATGAACGGGGCGCCGCGCATGCATGAATCACCGCAGCAAAATCGCGATTCACAAACACCTCGAACTCCGCGCGGCGTAGTCGTTTGCGCAAAGATCGACTGATTTTTACGTGTTCAGGGCGGATAATCGTGCGCGGGTCGGGCGACCACCAGAGCAGCGGCTGACCTTCCTCATACCAGGGGAAAATACCGGATTGGTAAGCTTTTAGCAGGGTCGCGGGTGATAGGCTACCACCCGCTGCAAGTAGGCCGTTTGGTGACGCCAGGGCAGAGCCAGGGTCGGGAAATTCATCTGATTCCAGCCAGGGAATCGCAGTCATCAGGCGTCTTCGAGGTTATCCAGATACTTCTCAGCATCCAACGCTGCCATACAACCAAATCCAGCAGAAGTTACCGCCTGGCGATATACCTGGTCCGCCACATCGCCTGCTGCAAATACACCAGGGACACTGGTGGCAGTCACATTACCTTCTAGTCCGCTATGTATCTGGATATAACCGTTCTTCATGTCCAACTGGTCGATAAAGATGCTGGTATTGGGTTCGTGGCCAATAGCAATAAACACACCGGTCAGCTCCAACGCTTGAGTAGCACCAGTTTCCACATGTTTCACGACCATGCCAGTCACACCCATATCATCACCGGTGACTTCATCCAGGGTGTGATCCCAGAGCACGGTAATATTGTCTTTGGCCATGACCTTGTCGCGAAGAATTTTCTCGCCGCGGAAGCTATTACGGCGATGCACCATGGTCACCTCTGAGGCAATATTCGATAGATACAAGGCTTCTTCGAGAGCAGTATTACCACCACCGATGACGGCCACCTTTTGCTTCTTATAAAAGAAGCCATCGCAGGTAGCACAAGCACTGACACCCTTGCCCTTGAATGCTTCTTCAGAGGGAAGGCCAAGGTATTTTGCCGATGCACCCGTGGCAATGATTACAGCATCAGCGGTATACACAGCCTGATCGCCATAAAGCCTAAAAGGCCGGACCTTGAGGTCGGTTTTGTTGATGTGATCATAAACAATCTGAGTATCAAAACGCTCTGCATGTTGTTGCATGCGCACCATCAAGTCGGGTCCTTGCAACCCTTCAACGTCCCCCGGCCAGTTGTCCACATCGGTGGTGGTGGTAAGTTGGCCGCCGGTTTCGATGCCAGTAATCACCACAGGATTTAAGTTAGCCCGGGCTGCATAGATCGCCGCAGAGAATCCTGCAGGACCAGAACCAAGAATGATGAGTTTGTGGTGTTGTTCAGGAAGTTCAGACATCTCTAACCTCAGAATCTAGCGAATATATCCATAAATAGCTGATTTCATCACAAGTGAATAAATGGTTAAATATTCACTTTTACAGAAACTTAAAAAGTATCAATGACTTGTGGAGCGCCTTAGGGTTTTAAGGCAACGAATTCAGCGCCGTGGCGATGAGTCGCCATAATATCCCAAATCGTTCTGCCTTTCGGATCTTTTGCTTCCAAATCGCGGCCAGCTTCCTGATAAAACGTCAGGAACCGGGCAAAGTCGTCAGGACGCATACCCCGATAGGCTTTGAGGAGAACATGAAAATCCGGATTGGTTTTGCCAGACGGCGACAACTCAAGGAAGCTTTTGACGCGTTCGTCGTCCCAGACTTCGTCAGTGACGGAGGGCTGTGATGGGCCGGCCATATGTGATTGCCTTAAAAATTAATGGATTCAGAATATGCCGCGGCATTGCCGTTGCGGCGTGACGGAGCGCATCATACAGGACGAGATGGGTTGATGGCGATCACAGGTCTAGAACAAAACGATGTTAAAGCAAAACTGGCAGCTATAAGATCGCGGCCAGCCCTGAATGATTTACAGCGGAGTAGAGTGGGTGCCTAAGGCCGTCGCAAACAATAATGAAGAATCGGACTCCCTGGCGTACGTGCGCCGGCGTCTAGTCGACGGCGGCATCATCGCCCTGGTAGCCCTGTGCTTGTACTTTAGTCTGGCTCTGCTTAGCTACCACCCAGAAGATCCCGGCTGGAGCTATACGGGCAGCGGCGGTGACGTGGAGAATCTGGTGGGTGCTAGCGGTGCCTGGATCGCGGACGTGCTGTTTTTTATCCTCGGCTATTTGGCGTTTGTCTTGCCGGTATTGCTGGCAACCCAGGCATGGCTGATCACCAAACGGCGCAATAGTAGTCATGACTTTGATTGGCCGATTTTTGCCTTCCGCAGCGCTTGTTTCCTACTCGGCATGTGTGCCTCGGCCGGTCTTGCCACCCTACATTTTTATGAGTCTGGCTTAGCTCTGCGTGAAGGTAGCGGAGGGGTACTTGGCCAGTTAATCGCCGGCGCTCTGGAACCTTCCTTTAGCTATGTTGGGGCAACCCTGATTTTACTTGCCAGTCTTATATTTGCTGCCACGGTGTGTTTCGACATTCGCTGGGTAGCACTAATGGACTGGATTGGTCGTCAGGTGATGATTTTTGCAGCGTTCACACAGCGCCAATGGCTTAAATACCAGACCAAACGAGACGAGAAAGAGAAGGTCCAACAATCCACGGAACAGCGCCGTGAAGCGCTCGTAAAGCAGGCCGAGAAGGCCCAACAGCGCCCAGCGATTAAAATAGAAAAGCCGGCACCAAAAGCACCTGTTGTAAGTGAGCGTGTGGAGCGCGAGAAACAAGGCAACTTATTTAAAGTGAAGGCTGTGGATGGGCTGCCAGCATTGCACCTCCTGGACGCCGCGGAAAAAGATGAAGATAAGGGCTTTTCTCCTGATGACCTTGAGGCCATGTCACGCTTACTGGAGTTAAAGCTCAAGGATTACCATATCGATGCCGAGGTGGTAGCTGTGTTCCCTGGGCCGGTGGTAACACGATTTGAAATCCAGCCAGCCGCGGGGGTCAAAGTCAGCAAGATTACCGGGCTTGTGAAAGACCTGGCTCGTTCCCTGGCGGTGATTAGCGTCCGGGTGGTGGAAGTTATCCCAGGTAAATCTGTGGTGGGTATCGAAATCCCCAACGTGGACCGAGAAATCGTTCGCCTCGGTGAGGTATTGCAGTCCAAGGCTTATGACAGCTCCGCATCGCCCTTAAGCCTCGCGCTGGGCCACGATATTTCTGGCGAGCCGGTTGTGGTAGATCTAGCAAAAATGCCTCACCTACTAGTTGCTGGTACCACCGGTTCCGGTAAGTCCGTGGGCATTAACGCCATGATCCTGTCGCTGCTATTTAAAGCCTCGCCGGAAGACGTGCGCTTGATCATGGTGGACCCAAAAATGTTGGAATTGGCGGTTTATGAGGGGATCCCCCATCTTCTTACCCCTGTGGTTACCGACATGAAGGATGCCGCAAATGCGTTACGCTGGTGTGTGGCAGAAATGGAACGCCGTTACCGCCTTATGGCCGCTCTCGGTGTGCGGAATGTTGGCGGGTTTAACCGAAAGGTCAAAGATGCCAAGAAGAGTGGGGAGCCCATTAAAGATCCACTTTGGCAGCCTAATCCACTGCTAGAAGATGACCAGACAGAAGAAGCACCCGATTTAGAAACCCTACCGTTTATTGTGGTGGTGATCGACGAATTTGCCGACATGATGATGATTGTGGGTAAAAAGGTCGAACAACTTATTGCGCGAATTGCCCAGAAAGCCCGGGCCGCTGGAATTCACCTGGTTCTGGCAACCCAACGACCTTCGGTGGATGTGATTACGGGCTTAATCAAAGCCAACGTACCCACACGTATCGCTTTCCAGGTTTCCTCGAAAATTGACTCTCGAACCATTCTAGACCAGGGCGGGGCAGAGCAACTCCTGGGTCACGGCGACATGTTGTATTTACCAGCAGGTTCACCGCTACCCGTTCGGGTTCACGGTGCCTTTGTGGATGACGATGAAGTGCACCGTGTTGTGGATAGTTGGAAGGAGTTAGGTGAGCCTAATTACCTGGAGGGGATTCTCGATTCCCGTAGTGATAATGAGTTGTTACCTGGTCCGCCAGGCAATAGCGAAGATAGCGAAGGGGACGAACAAGACCCACTGTATGATGAGGCGGTGGCGTTTGTCACGGAAAGTGGTCGCGCTTCAATCTCATCCGTGCAACGAAAGCTGCGTATCGGCTATAACCGTGCGGCCCGCATGATCGAATCTATGGAACAAGCCGGCGTGGTTAGCCCCATGAACTCCAACGGCTCAAGAGAGGTGTTAGCCAATGCGCCACCGGAGTAAGTTACTCATCATGGTATTGATGTGGCTCAGTTGTACTGCGTCTGCAAGTACGCAAGAACAACTCTTAACGCTGCTTAACAACACCACCAGCATCCAGGCAAGCTTCACCCAGGTCACCAGAGATCGATCTGGTGAAGAAGTAAATCGCAGTGATGGCGAAATGGCAGTGGACCAGGGCGGCAAGTTCAATATCCACACGCTCGAGCCGTTTGTGCAACACCTGGTTTCTAATGGCGAAGATTTCTATACCTTTGATGTTGATTTGGAACAGGTGGTGGTTCGCCCACTGGTGAAGGACGCTAATCAGGTACCCATCTTGTTGCTCGGTGACGCTAGCCCAGAGTTTTTACAAGGTTTTCATATCACCTATGTGGAAGAAGAAACCCATTCGATTTATCACTTACAAGCCAGAGATCCCGGCAGCGTTTTTGAACGCTTAAATCTGATATTTGTAGGCAACCAACCCAGCGGTATTACCTTGCGTGATTCACTCGGGCAGACTACCGAGATCCAACTGGCGGACGTGGTCATTAACGAGTCGTTACCAGCCACCCGGTTTGAGTTCGTTGTACCTGAGGGCGTTGATCTTATTGATGACCGGTAGCCTCCGATGACCGGTTTGTTTCCAGCCACCAAAGCCTATGAGCCACTTGCGGCCCGTATGCGGCCGCAAACCCTGAGTGATGTAGTCGGCCAGGATCACCTCCTTGGTCCCGGCAAAGCACTACGTCAGGCGCTGGAATCTAACGCCTTGCACTCCATGATCCTATGGGGGCCTCCTGGAGTGGGCAAAACCACCATTGCAAGATTGTTAGCTGAGATTTGCGATATTCATTTCGAACCAATCTCGGCAGTTCTGTCCGGGGTCAAAGACATTCGCGCTGCGATCCAAACTGCCGAACAGGTAGCAGCACAAAATCACGGCCGCAAAACGGTATTGTTTGTGGATGAGGTTCACCGATTCAACAAGTCCCAACAAGATGCCTTTCTACCCTTTGTTGAAGATGGCACGGTGATTTTTATTGGCGCGACCACTGAAAACCCATCCTTTGAGCTAAACAATGCCTTGTTATCCAGAGCCAGAGTTTACAAATTGCGGGCCTTTGAGTTGGATGCGCTGGTGTCTATGTTGCAGCGAGCCCTAAAGGATACCGAACGCGGTCTTGGCGAGCGCCAGTTAAGTGCCTCCATTGAGGTGTTAACCACCATTGCCAGGGCAGCTCAGGGCGATGGCCGTAGAGCCTTAAATCTCCTGGAAATTGCCGCTGATCTCACGGAATCAGACATCACCAGCGACATCGTCGCTGAAGTAATCGGCGGCGATGTCCGCCAATTTGATAAAGGCGGCGATATTTTCTATGAGCAAATCTCTGCTTTGCACAAGGCGGTTCGAGGTTCCGACCCAGATGCCGCTTTGTACTGGTTTGCCCGTATGTTAGATGGCGGTTGTGACCCCCTTTATGTTGCCCGGCGTTTGATTCGCATGGCCAGTGAGGATATTGGCAACGCAGATCCTAGAGCACTGGGTTTGTGTTTGGATGCCTGGCAGGTGGTGGAACGACTCGGTTCACCGGAAGGGGATTTAACCCTGGCTCAAGCGGTGGTGTATCTTGCTGTCGCTGCGAAAAGCAACGCGGTTTATAAAGCCCATAACAGTGCCGTGGCGCTAGCAAGGGACAGCGGTTCATTAGAGGTGCCCATGCATATTCGCAATGCGCCAACCCATTTAATGAAAGATATGGGTTATGGCTCAGACTACCAATATGCCCATGACCATCAAGATGCCTTTGTGCCGGGAGAAAGTTATCTACCAGAAGAACTGAACGGGACAACCCTGTATGAACCGGTGAACCGCGGCATGGAAATCCAAATTGGCGAGAAACTCGCGAGGCTCAGAGAAGCCAATCGAGGCAGTGACTTTCAACGCTATCCTGTGAACCGGGGCAGGGACGGGGGTAAATCATGACGGAGTTACTGGCCGTCGCCGCCGGCGGGGCGCTAGGCGCAGTGGCGAGATTTCTGCTTGGCGAGTGGGTCACAAGCCTCACAGGTGAGCATTTTCCCTGGGGCATATTCACCGTCAATGCCCTGGGTTCTTTGCTAATCGGCATCTTGTTTGTCATTTTGGTAGAGCAAAACCCCAATGCCGGTATCTGGCGCTCATTACTCATGGTGGGCTTTCTCGGCGCTTTTACGACGTTTTCCACCTTTTCTCTGCAAACCCTGGCGCTGCTGGAAACCGGCCGCTGGCTTATGGCCGCAAGCTATGCTTTCGGTTCCCTGATGGTCTGTGTGATCGCTGTGGCAGTGGGCGTTGGAATAACCCGGGCGGTGAGTGGATCATAAGCGGCGACCGCTAAATTAGTGTACTATTGCCGCCGATTTTCATTACGGTATTGCGATCAAAATCCCATGTTAGACCCAAAACTCATTCGCCAGAATCTGGACGAAGTAGCCGCCAGGCTGAAGCGCAAAGGCTTTACCCTGGACACTGCGAAATTTCTCGAACTTGAAGAGAAGCGCAAGTCCGTGCAGGTAGAAACGGAACGACTACAAGCTGAACGTAACACCAAGTCCAAGTCTATTGGTAAAGCCAAGGCTGCCGGGGAAGACATCGAGCCGTTACTGGCCGCGGTGGGTGATCTTGGCGCGAAGCTAGATGAGCATAAAGAACAACTCCAGATCATTCAGACAGAACTGAATGACCTTTTAGAGAGCATTCCTAACGTCCCAGATGATGTGGTGCCCGAGGGCAGCAGTGAAGATGACAATGTAGAACTGCGCCGCTGGGGCGACATACCCGAGTTTGATTTCGAGGCCAAAGATCATGTGGATCTGATGGCAAGCGGCGACAAGCTAAGCTTCGATCAAGCCAGTAAAATTACCGGCTCGCGATTTATCACCATGCGCGGCGAACTGGCCAAACTACATCGCGCCCTGATCCAGTTCATGTTGGATGTGCATACCACTGAGCACGGCTATGAAGAAGTGTATGTACCTTACATAGTCAACAAAGATTCATTGTTTGGCACGGGTCAGTTGCCAAAGTTTGAAGAAGATCTGTTTCGCCTCGACGACGAACGCGGTTACTACCTGATTCCCACGGCAGAAGTGCCTATAACTAATCTTGTGCGCGACGAAATTGTGGCTGCTGAGGACATGCCGTTGCAGTTTACTAGCCATACACCGTGTTTTCGCAGTGAGGCGGGCAGTTACGGTCGGGATACCCGGGGCATGATTCGCCAGCATCAGTTTGAAAAGGTCGAACTCGTGCACATGGTGAAACCTGAAGATGCCGACGAAACTCACGAGCGGCTTACCCAACACGCGGAAAACATCCTGCAAAAGCTTGGGCTCCCTTATCGTGTGGTGAATCTTTGCGGCGGCGACCTGGGTTTTGCCGCTGCGCGAACCTACGATCTAGAAGTGTGGTTGCCCGGCCAAAATCAATATCGGGAAATCTCCTCTTGCAGTAACTTCCGTGACTTCCAGGCGCGCCGTATGCAAGCTCGCTACCGTAATCCAGAAACCGGTAAGCCTGAACTTATGAACACGCTGAATGGTTCAGGCCTCGCTGTGGGCCGGACGCTGGTTGCCGTACTGGAGAACTACCAGCAAGCTGACGGATCTATTCGGGTTCCCCAGATATTACAGTCTTATCTGGGCGGTATTTCTCAAATCGTACCTTAAGTGGATTACTTACCCCTCTTTTTCGACCTCAAGCCGCGCCTATGCCTGGTTGTTGGCGGCGGCGAGATTGCCCAGCGTAAAGTTGAATTATTGCTCAAGGCGCAGGGCAATGTGCGGTTGGTTGCGCCTGAGGTAAACAGCACACTGACTGACATGCTGCAAGGCAAACAGCATCAGATCATTCAGCGTGAGGTAGCAATACAAGACTTCGACAATATAGATCTTGTGATCTCTGCAACCGATATCAAAGCCGTTAATGCCTGGGTGGCAGAGCAAGCAAAAGCCAAGCATATTCCAGTGAACGTGGTGGACGATCTTGAGCTAACCAATGTGGTGTTCCCGGCCATTGTCGATCGCTCACCACTGGTTGCCGCGATCTCTACTGGCGGCGCCTCGCCAGTACTGACGCGCAAAATCCGCACTTTGCTGGAAACCCATATGCCAGAGAGCATGAAACATGTGGCCGGCTTTTTAGCCAGGACCCGAAGTGAGTTAAAAGCACGCTTACCGGATGTGGAAGTACGGCGCCGGGTCACCGAACAGTTTATGACCTCACCTGGTTTTAGCGCTGCACAGCTCAGCAACGAGGCAGAAGCAAAACAAATACTCGACGATATGATTGAACGTGCCGATAGCCAGGAACTGACCCAGGGAGAGGTGTATGTTGTGGGCGCTGGACCAGGCGATCCTGACTTGCTGACACTAAAGGCCCTGCAGTTAATGCAACAAGCAGACGTTATCCTTTATGACAGTCTGGTGTCTCCGGCAATACTGGAGCGAGCGCGACGTGATGCGGTAAAAACCTATGTGGGTAAGAAGGGAGGCGGTGATAGTACCGCCCAGGAATCCATCAACGATAAACTCGTGCGGCTAGCGCAGGCAGGACATAGAGTGTGTCGCTTAAAAGGCGGTGATCCATTTGTGTTTGGCCGCGGTGGTGAAGAAATTGAAAGTTTGCTTGAAGCCAATATTCCCTTCCAGGTCGTGCCTGGGATATCAGCCGCCAACGGTTGTGCCGCCTACGCAGGAATCCCCTTAACCCACCGGGACTATTCGCAATCGGTACGATTCGTTACGGGTCATCCAAAAAATGGGGAGGTTAACCTGGAATGGCAGGAGTTTGCCCATAAGAACCAAACCATTGTGTTTTACATGGGGCTTGGCGGCCTAAAGAACATTTGTGCACAACTTATTCGCCATGGCCGGTCACCAGACACGCCCATTGCCATTGTTGCCAGCGGTACGCTGCCGGAGCAACAGGTAGTAACCGGAAACTTAGACACCATCGTTGAGTTAGTGGAGCAAGCCGAGTTAAGCCGCCCAACCCTGATTATCGTCGGGGAAGTAGTGGCTTTTCGTGATCGCCTCTAATCGCAGTTGTTAGGCTTGGGTAAACCGGCAATCTTCGCCACAAGTTTTGCTGACTTAGAAGTAAACAATTGCATCAGATAAATACTCTTGCCCTTATCTGCACCTAGCTTGTCGCCAACCACTTTGGCCAAGACGCGACTGGTCGGGGAAATGTGATACTGCTGGTAGTAGTCTCGAACCAGATAAATCACTTCCCAGTGGGCGTCGCTCAGTTCAATGCCTTCGGCCGCTGCCAGGTCTGGTGCGAGCTCTGGCTGCCAGTCCAGATAGTTCTGCAAAAAACCTTCCTTGTCCAACGGCACACTCACCAGCTAACGACCTTGTCGTATTCAGTGCAAAGCGAGACAAAACCAGCATAGTCGATCACCATAAGATCACTCTGTGCAGTGACACCGCGGGCTTTTAAGTCTGCCTCAAGCGCAAACAGTTTTACATCTGGCCTGCAGTTATCTCCGTTTAGCTGTCCGTACACAGCATTTTCGATCAGCAAGATGGCGTCGCCAGCACTAATCACTGCCGGCAGGGCCGTTATTGGTTGGTTGAAAACATGTAAGATCAAAACGTTAACACCTGTTTCGCCTCAACCATCAGTTGCTGTAACGCCGCTTCATCAATCACTTCCACAGGCACGGTAAAACGCGCAGGATCAAGCTGACGTTGTTCTATATCTGAAGCAAGGCAGCATATCCGTTCCACACCGTAGTCATTCAGGGCACCGTAACTCACTGAATAGTCTTTGACCCCTAGCGCCGCTGTTTCTTGAGGGATTAACTGATAAACCCCATCCGCCAGAAACACCAGAGTACACTGGGCAAAAGCCGAGCCCATTAAACAAGCGTCAAGCACTTCCTGGCCTTTGATGGAACCATGGGGGGCATGGCTTTGAATAAACACAAGGTCCGTCATTTGAAAGTCACCAATCGGTCAGCATTCAAAGCAGAATCGATCAACTGGCCGAGGCCAGAAATCACAAAGCCATCGGCAATATTGGCAGCGGTTTTGTCGTAACGGTCGGCCTCGGTCTCATCCAATACCCCGCGGCGCAGGGCAGAGGCCACACAGATCACCAGATCAATATCATACTCCGCCGCGAACTCACTCCAGGCCCGGGTAACGTCCGGTTCATCCTGTGGCGGCGCGCTTAAGGTATTGGCGGTGTAAACACCATCCTCATAGAAGAAAACGCGGGATAACTGGTGTCCGCCAGCCACCACGGCCCTGGCAAAGTTTAGGGCCGTCAAAGGTGCCTGGGCGCTCTGGGGGCCCGCCATTACGGTAATTGCAAAATTCATACGCTATTTTAAAAGCAAAAACCCCGTAACAGCGAACTGTTACGGGGTTAAATTGACTTCCAGCACTTATGGGTCTGGACTTATTCCTCGCCGCCGAGGGCACCGAAGATATGCAGTAAGCTCATGAACATGTTGTACAAGGATACATACAAGCTCACGGTCGCCATGATGTAGTTGGTCTCGCCACCGTTCACAATGTTGCTGGTTTCATACAACATCATGCCAGCCATCAGCAGTACGAACATTGACGATACTGCCAAGGACAAACCTGGAATGCTCAAAAACCAGGAGGCAATCGCGGCACAGAAGGCCACCAGAATACCAACCATCAACATTGGCCCAAGGAAGCTAAAGTCTTTCTTGCTGGCAATGGCGTAACCGGACAAACCGAGGAAAACCACCGCGGTGGTGCCAAAGGCGTAAGAGACGATCTGGGCGCCGTTCGATAATGTCAGGTACGCGCTAATGATTGGCCCCATGGTTAAGCCCATGAAACCTGTCAAAGCGAAGACACAAACGATGCCTAAGCCGCTGTTACGAAACTTCATGGTGGCGAACAACAAGCCAAAGTAGGCCACCATTGTGATCAGCAACCCTGGATGCGGCAGGTTGAATGCCATAGACAAACCTGCGGTCAGGGCACTGAATGCCAGCGTCATCGAAAGCAACATATAGGTGTTGCGTAACACCTTGTTGGTTTCGATAACCGAACTACGGGTATCTGTTACAAATTGTGCATCTGCCATCTAAGTCTCCAATGATTGCAATGTCAGCTTTAAAATCAACAGTTTACGGCATGCAACAGTAATTGCAATCGCCGCCGGTGGGCATCTCTACCCACACAACCATTAGATGCGGTTTTTCATAGAAAATTCAATGATCT
>JBKAGC010000102.1:0-11993 GCA_046290215.1 Pseudomonadales bacterium
AGTTGTGTCGCCCGGTCCACCACCAATAGATCCGCGGTGGATTGATAAGGCATGACATAACAAATCTCGTCATCCGCTGTTAATTCGGCTTTGAGCTGCTCGGTGCCCAGAATAGTCGGGCGTATCCAGCTATGCAGAATCTTCTGGGATAGGTTGAACTGGTACGACCGGAGTTTTGCCAGAACTCCGGTGGGATGCCGGGGTGGCTTAACGCTTTCCGTTGAAGAGGTCATTGAGTGCCTCTGCTTTACTGCGTCCGGTAATTTCTACTTCCCAGACGCGCGAATACTTGCGTTCAGTCTGGGCAACAATGTCTTCGCGAGTTTTAAGCACGGTAGCGCGTAGGAAAACCATCAAGTTTTGTTTTTCAACCCGATTGGTTTTGCTCTTAAACAGGTAGCCCAGCACTGGCACATTCTTTAATCCAGGGACGCCACTTTCGTTGCTGGACTGTCGGTCGCGGATTAAACCACCTAGAACCACCACTTCGCCGTTGTCCGCGAGTACTGTGGTTTCGATAGTGCGTTTGCTGGTGATAATGTCTGAAGAACCATTGTCGCCGATGGCCAGAGTGCTGGTATCCACTTCTGACACTTCCTGTTGGATTTCCAGACGAATAGAGCTGCCATCATGGACATGAGGTGTTACCTGTAGGGTAATACCCACGTCTTCACGCTGAATGGTGGTAAATGGGTTGGTTGTGCCATTAGCACCAGTAGTCGTTGAGCCAGTTCGAAACGGTACGCTTTGCCCCACGACAATTTTTGCTTCTTCATTATCCATCGTGGTAATGCTTGGCGTGGACAATAGATTGACGTCATCGTTGGTTGCCAGGGCTCGAATCACAAAGCCAAAGTTAATGCCGTCAGAATCCTCACGGCCACCAGCAATGAGCGGTGATTTGCCAAGATTGACCGTTGATGCATCGCCAGTGGCGATAGATTGAATAATGCTCGCCAGGACTCCACTGGGTGCAGTAGTAGCCACGGGAATGTTCGATGACCCGGTATCGGCAATGGCCAGTTCTGTGCCCAGGTCGCGGTTAAACGTGTCGGTAACTTCAACAATGGCGGCTTCAATTAACACTTGTAGGCGGCGCACATCGAGGTTTGAAATGATGTCTTTGAGCTCCACCATCGTCGTGGGGTTAGCGCGAATTACCAGGGCGTTGAGGGCAGCATCGGCCTGTATGCTGGTTTTAACATTCTGGCCGGTTTGATCTTCTGCGTCAGAATCCGAGGTAAGGTTTTTCAGGATTTCAGCAAGGTCGGTGGCGTCTGAATGGGCTAGTCTGACCACCTGAATGGTGCCAGCGCGGTTTGCAGCGGTGTCTAATTCCGCAACCAGTTGTGCCATTTTCTCCAGGGTTTGCGGTTCGCCTTTGATCACCAGGCTATTGGTGCGTTCACTGGCAACGATGGTGACCTTGTTAGGCCCCTTGGCCGTGTTGCCAATGAGATCAGGGGCAAGTTGCTCTAGCAGTGCCACCATGTCTTCAACCCAGGCTTCTTTTAACTCAATGATTCGAGTGGTGGACTCTTCCACCACGTCAATACGGCTAACAATTTCTGCGAGGCGGTCTATGTTGGAAGCATGGTCACTGACAATAATCGCGTTGGGCTGATCAAGACCAGCAATGTGTCCATACTGTGGGATCAATGGGCGTAAGATCTTCACCAGTTCAATAGATGGCGTGTTCTTGGCACCGATCACCCGGGTGACTAACTCTTCACTATTCACGCCCTCGGTGAAATCCAGGGGGTTACCGCTTTGTTTCGCGAGCACCTGCTGAACAACCTTTACCACATTGCCAGAATCAACCGCGGCGTAACCGTGGACCCGCAAGACACTCAGGAACAGCTCGTAAATTGCCTCGCTGTCCATGGAAGTATTAGAAATAACCGTCACATTACCTTTGACCCGTTGATCCACCACGAAGCTCTTACCCGTAATGGCAGAGACCTGGGTGGTGAATTCACGAATGTCAGCATTTTTAAGATTGATCTTCCAGCTATCCTGGCCCATGGCGAGGGGCGAGAAAATCAGGCTGGCGAGGATCAAAAGGCGGCTGAGATGGCTCATGGGCGACTTGCGATTGGCTAAAACCGGCATGTTACTTGAATTCCTAATAGAACTAAACGCGGCGCTGCAGCGCCCGGTAGCGATGATTGGTTATTATTGTTTCGGGATTGGTACGGTGACCACAAAGCGGCGCTGGCCTCTTTGTACTTCTACTCTGGCACGTTCACTTTGCATCACCTGGTTCATTAACTGTTGGTTACCGGCGACGTTGGAAGCGTCCTGACCGTTGACACTAAGAATCACATCGCCTTCTTGCAGGCCCGCCTGGCGCAGCATTGCTGCGGGTACCTGACCACCTATTTTGAATCCGTTACCACTCGCGGAAACACCCAGTTCAGATAGAACCGTATCGGGGTCTTCTGCAAGACGGGCTTGAAAGTCGTTAATGGCGCCGCGAAGATCTGGAGCTACACTTGGCCCTGCACTGCCGCGTTGCTGGCTAATTTCCCGGGAGCGATTGGCAATTCGTTCTTGAATGCCTTCCAGTCTTGAGATGGCGTCCTGAGGGTTCGTGCCGGAAGTGGTGGGTCCATTGGGTGTGAGCACCACATTATTCCCTGTTACTGGCGCCCGGGCGAAACCCTGGCCTATGGAAGGGTCATCAAAAGCAAGTTTTTCAGTGCGAGCGCCGCGCTTGATCAAAATATAGTTAGGATGAACCGCCTCTAAAGTAGCATTGCCTGGTAAGCGGTCGCCGATACCGTATAACTGTCCGGATTGACCTTTTTGCGCGACGATCGCAGTGGAGTCATCCGGGTCATCAGCGGTGAAGATGCCCTGCAATTCCAGGTTTAGGTTGGTGACGGGGACATTCTCTTGTACCACCACTACCTCGCTCTGGAAGACCCCGAATAGGTCACGGATTTGCGAGGTATCAATATTCGCTGCGGGACGCGCCTGGGATTGACCCGGAGCCACCGCGGCGGCGTCTGCCTGACTCATGTCTTCAATAAAAAACAACGTGGTCTGGGCCAGGGAAACAGCCATCAGCACCACCAGGGCAATGCTGGCCGCAGCCACCAGGGGTTTTTGATATTGATTGAGTAATGTTGCGATATCCAAACTATCGGGCTCCTCGGAGCAGTTGCTCTTCGAACTGTAGCACAGTGTCTTCAAGACTCGAACCAGCGGGCCAGGGTAGTCCCGCCACATCAAACAGGCGTGCTTTGACTGCCACCACTACCCATCCTGTTGGCTTAACTAGAATGTCCACCAGAACCTGATTGGGGTTCTCGGGATGTAAAATGAGGTTAATGTCCTGGCCACGCATACGGATTTCACCTACCAGCGCTGGGAGATCAAACACGCGCGTCCCTGCGGCCATGGTTCGTGACACGATTTTGCCCCCGGGCCAATAAATATCGCCCTCCGCGCGTTGAATCCACTTGAGGTCACTGTCGAGGTTGAGGCGTCGAATATCCACGCGGCCAGCAAAGGTCAGGCCTTGTGGCTGGCTGACGCGATTAATGTATAGGGCATCGATAAAACCCACGGCAGAATCCACGTAAAGTTGTCCGGCACTGGCGCGAAGATTGGCGATCAGTTCGTGGCCCTCCCCCACCAGTTTCAGGTCTGCGTCGGCAGTTTGTTGCGTGAGAGCGGCACCTGGAGCAATCGTCCAATCTAACTGGCTGCCCGGAAACTGCCGGTAAAATATGTTTGCTGTGCCTTGCCACAAAGTGCCGCGCACGCCACTCACCTGCAGTTCAGGTACATTGGCGAGAACTTCCTGATCTACCTGGCGCCACAGTAGCGCAGCCGGTGCAAATGCAATCACGACGATGCAAAAGGTCACAAGCGCAATAGCGGTATAGGCAAAAAACTTTTTCATAAACGCATACGGAGTCAGTTACTGGTGCCAATTCACCACTTGCTCACCTTTGTCGGTTAGTCGCAGCCAGCCACCTTCATCTTCACCTTCCCAGCCACCAGTGCTGCAACGGGTTTCACACTGAAAATGGGCAAAGGCAGCCTGAGCACAATCACGATCGGTTTCCCAGGGGGTTGCGTTGCTTTCAAACCAGACTGACGTGTAACCCCCTTTGGCGACATTCTCGGTGATGGTGCAGAACATCTCTTTGAGCTTGCAGCGCGTGGAAGGTTCCGTTCGGACCACTTCGTAATCATTGAATACTGTTTGCAACCACGCCAGCACATCTTCAGTGGCGACGCGCTTTAAGTAGATTTCAATATCGGGGAATCTAGGTGAGCTCATCTAATACGCTTTCGTAAATCTGCCGTAAGGTTGCCAGATCTTGGATAGAGACTTCTTCGTTCACCTTGTGAATCGTGGCGTTGCGTGGGCCTAGCTCCACAACCTGAGTGCCAGTGGGCGCAATAAAGCGACCGTCTGATGTGCCGCCGGAGGTGGACAGTTCAGTGTCGAGCCCTGTGTGTTTTTGAATGGCCTTTTGTACGGCTGGAATGAGTTCGCCGCCCACGGTTAAAAAAGGCTCACCGGATAGTTGCCAGGTGAGGTCGTAATCAAGCCCGTGTTTGTCGAGAATTTCACAGACACGCTGTTTCAGGGATGCTTCGCTACTTTCTGTGCTGTAGCGAAAGTTAAATACCACGTCGAGACTGCCGGGAATTACATTGGTGACCCCGGTGCCAGCGTGGATATTGGAAATTTGCATGGAAGTCGGCGGAAAGAATTCGTTCCCCCCATCCCAGACTTCTTCGGCTAATTCTGTTAACGCCGGTCCAAACAGGTGAATGGGGTTAGCAGCTTTGTCCGGATACGCCACATGTCCCTGAATACCGTTTACTTTCAGGTTGCCGTGTAATGACCCGCGGCGCCCGGTACGCACCACGTCACCGACGGAGTTGCTGCTGGAGGGCTCACCGATCAAACACCAGTCGAGTTTAATACCGCGATCTGCCAGGGTTTCCATAACTTTCTTGGTGCCATAAAAAGCATCGGCTTCTTCATCGCTGGTGATCAAGAATGCAATTGTGCCTTTATGATCGGCGCCACCATTAGCAAAATAGTGTTTGGTTGCCACCAGCATGGCCGCCAGTGAACCTTTCATGTCTGCCGCACCTCTACCAAACAGTTGGTCGCCATTGACAGTGGCCGTGTAGGGCGGAGTATGCCACTCAGATTCAGGGCCAGCAGGTACTACATCCGTATGACCGGCGAAGACAAAATAGGGCGCGCCGCTGCCGTGTGTAGCCCAGAGATTATTCACGTCTTCAAAGGGCAGGTGCTCAATCGTAAAGCCTAACTCTTTCAGGTAATTAGCCATCACAGTTTGGCAGCCGGCATCAATTGGGGATACCGATTGCCGGTTAATTAGCTCGCAGGTGAGTTCGAGTATTTCAGAATCCAGGGGTGTCGCAGTCATAACAACCTAGTTGTGCGCGTGGAGTGATTCGTTCAAGGCAATCGCTTTGGCGTTCGTTCTACATTCGACACAACCGGACTGAGAATTGCGAATAAACAACATATCGTTTTGCCCGGCGAGCTCTCTGGCTTTAACCACTTTGACGAAGTTCTTGTTTTCGTCCATGACTTGAACTACGGTACCGCCAGTAATATAGAGGCCGGCTTCAATAGTACAACGGTCGCCAAGCGGAATGCCGCAACCAGCATTCGCACCAATCAAACAATCTTTGCCGATAGAGACGATAATATCGTTGCCGCCTGACAGCGTACCCATGGTGCTAGCGCCACCGCCAAGGTCACTACCTTCGCCCATCATGACACCCTGGGAAAGTCGGCCTTCCACCATCGCAGTGCCAACGGTACCGGCATTGAAATTGACAAAACCTTCATGCATGACAGTGGTACCTTCGCCCAGGTACGCGCCAAGACGAACCCGTGCTGTATGAGCAATGCGCACACCGCTGGGTACCACGTAGTTGGCCATTCTGGGAAATTTATCAATGCTGCTAACTTCAAGCATTCGACCCTCGAGGCGAGCCCTGAGCTGCGCGTCGGTGAGTTCGCTTAAATCAACCGCACCCTCACTGGTCCATGCCACATTGGGGAGCATCGCGAAAATGCCATCTAGATTAATTTCATTGGGTTTGCTGTGTCGGTGTGACAGCAAATGAAGTTTTAGATATGCCTCTGGTGTCGAGGTGATTGCCGCGTCCGATTCTATAAAACAAGCGACACAGGGTCGGCTTGAACTGCGCAGCATGCCAAGAATAGCTTGTTGGCGGCTATCGTTCGCAACTCCCGCTAGTTTGCCAATAGTGTCTTGATGAAGTTCAACGGTGGTGTTGCCGCCGCTGTAGCCGAGTACATCGGCGTAACGCTTAACGTCCTGATCGGAAGGTTGAAACATCGGTGTCGGGTAAAAAACCTCTAACCATTCACCTTTTTGATTGCGGGTGCCGACGCCAAACGCCATGCTGAAGAAATTAGAAAACGCCATGATGGTCTCGAATGTAAACGGCTCAAAGCCAGTGTGTAGTCAAATAAAGGCGAGGATTATGCCGTTTTTGTGCTGTTTTGTCGCGAGGCATTGCGCTTTCTATGGCTGGCTAGCGAAGAAACTTATTTAACCGTTCGGCAGCTTCAAGACATTCCTCAAGGGTTGCCACCAGCGCCATGCGCACCCGATTGCGACCGGGATTAACGCCGTCGGTACTGTTTTGGGTATGGGCACCTTTCTGGCTGTGGGCACTGTTTGAGCTGTGGGCACTGGTCCGGCTTAAGTAGCTACCGGGCAACACTTTAATATTGGTTTCTTGCAGCAGGGTTTTAGCAAAGACCTCGTCACTTTCGAAGCCGCTGGGTATCTCGGGCCAGAGGTAAAAGCTCGCTGGCGGTATTTCCATGGGCCAGACATTTGCCATGGCGGCAGCAAATTGCTGGTACTTGGCTCTATATAGTGCGCGGTTGTCGATCACGTGTTGTTCATCTTGCCAGGCCATGGCGCTCAGGCGCTGATTGTGCACCGACATGGCAGAGCCATGGTAAGTTCGGTAGAGCAAAAACTGTTTTATTAAATCAGCATTGCCGGCCACGTACCCAGAGCGCAAGCCTGGGAGGTTAGAGCGCTTCGAGAGGCTATTAAAAGTGATGCAATGTTCAAAGGTATCGTTGCCCATGGCGGCGGCAGCCTGAAGAAGGCCAGGTGGCGGCGCGTCTTCATCGGCGTAAATTTCTGAGTAGCACTCGTCAGAGACGACGATGAAATTATATTTTGCCGCTAGAGATAGGGCTTGCTGCAGGGACTCAATCGGCATAACTGCGCCGCTGGGGTTGCCCGGTGAACACAGAAACATCATTTCGCAGGCGTTTAAACTGGCCTCATCAAGGGCGTCGAAGTCCGGTAAAAAGCCGTTCTCAGCGGTGCAATTCATAAACACGGGTTCTGTGCCTGCCAGTAGCGCTGCCCCTTCATAAATCTGGTAAAACGGGTTAGGCATCAATGTTGTGCCCTTTGATTCCGGTTCAATCAGCGCTTGTGCGATGGCAAATAGACCCTCCCGGCTACCGTTAACTGGTAAAACCTCGGTTTCCGGGTCAAGCTCCCTGGGCAGTAGATAGCGGCGGGTTAAAAAATCAGCAATTGCTGTGCGCAGTTCTGGCAAGCCTTTGGTAGGCGGGTAGGCCCCGAAACCCTGGCGGATTAAATCCTCCTCACGGTAGGCGTTGATTAAAAAGTCCGCCGCGGGGTGCTTGGGTTCGCCCAGGGCCAGGCTGATAAATGGCAAGTCAACCGGTTCAACGTCTTCGAGAAGATCATTTAGGCGTTGAAATGGGTAAGGCTTTAGCAGTTCCAGGCGATGGTTCGGCATCAGGCAGATTCGCTCTCAATATGCTGGTCCAACTCCTGACAAATACGTTCTCTGAGTTGGTCTGTGTCACTCAATGGTTCTCCTTCCTTGTCGGAGAGATAGAACAAGTCCTCGACTCGATCACCCAGGGTGGTGATCTTTGCGCTAACCACGTGTACTTCGAGATCTACAAAAATGTTGGCGACGATGGATAGTAGTCCAGGTCGGTCCGGTGTTTGGACTTCTAGCACGGTGAGGTTTTTGATGGGGTCGATACTGGTTCTAACGTCGGTTTTGAAGGCGAACGGTTTGAGTAACCGTGGGGTCCGGTTCACTTCTTTTGGCTCCGAAGCGCGGTCGACACTGAGGTGTTGAATCACCAACTTGCGAATCTGTTCCTGACGGTTTTTCAAAGGACCGACCGGACGTCCATTTGCTTCGAGCACCATAAAGGTGTCAAAGGAGTAATCGGTGTTTCTGGCGATGCGCGCATCAACAATATCCAGTCCGGCGAGGTCAAACGCAGTAACCATGGAGGCAAATACATAGTCGCGGTTTTCAGTGTAGATAAATATTTGCGTTGCACCCTCGTTCTCTCGTCGGGTGACCGTGTCTTCAATCAGTACCAGCGGTTGACCTTCGCTGGCATCGTGTTCGTCGATCGCGGCAGTATGGCGGACAATATCTGGCACTGATTCTCTCAGAAAATATTCCTCGTCCACGTCGCCCCAGATCTCCATGACTCTGCTTTTGCTAATGCCTGACTCCTCTAAACGGCCAATCGCGTGTTCCTGAATTTCCGCAATGTACTCATCAGTATCTACTTTGTCTTCTAGACCATGGCGCAGCAGCTTTTTGGTTTCGTTGTATAACTGTCGCATCAGGGAAGCGCGCCAACCGTTCCACAGGGTTGGGTTGGTGGCGTTAATATCTGCCACGGTGAGGGTGTAAAGGTAATCAAGGCGCACCTGATCTTTAACAATAGAAGCGAACTCGTTGATGACCTCCGGGTCGCTGATGTCCTTGCGCTGGGCTGTACTGGACATAATCAAATGATTCTCTACCAACCAACACACTAGATTGGTGTCCCAGGCTTTTAGGTTATGGCGCTGACAAAAGTCACGGGCAATGCCAATACCTAACTCCGAGTGATCACCGCCCATGCCTTTGGCAATGTCGTGATAAAGACCGGCGATAAAAAGCAGCTCAACTTTGGGTAAGCGCGGATAAATGTGTGCAGCCACCGGGAATTTTTGTTCTTGATCGCGATAGCGAAAGCGGCGCATGTTGCGCACCACCTGCAAGGTGTGGGCATCCACCGTGTAAATGTGAAATAGATCAAACTGCATTTGGCCAATGATTCGTCCGAACTCAGGCAAGTATGCTCCCAGCACGCCGTAGCGCTCCATACGCCTGAGTTGCGAGGCTAACACTTCTGATGTGCTGAGCAGTTCGATAAACATTTCTGTGACCTGCGGATTGCAGCGAAAGTCGTCATCGATTAAGTACAGGTGTTGGCGAATTAAGCGCACCGTGGCAGCGGTGGTACCAGGGCAGTCTGGGTTTGCACCAATCAGCAGGAATATCTCCATTAAAGCGGGCGGATGATCCTTAAAGACTTGATCGTTGCACGCCTCAATGTAGTTGTTGCGGAACTGAAAGCGCTCGTTGATCGGTTCGATTTGAGCGCGGTTTTTGCCCTGAATAATTTCTTCGTTAAATAGCTGCAGAAGCAGTTCGCCGGTGGTACTAATTACCATCGCCATCCTGTAGTAGTCTTGCATAAACTGCTCGACAGCAAGTTGGTCGCCATCCTCATAGCCGAACATATCAGCGAGTTGGCGTTGATAATCAAACAGGAGGCGGTCTTCATCACGACCGTTGATCAGGTGCAGGCCAAACCTGATCTTCCACAGCAAACGTTCGCCAGCACGGAGAATGTCGCGCTCTTGCGGCGTCAAAAATTCGTACTCCACCAGCGTATCGAAATCTACCCGCGTGTCGCCGAGATTCATCCAGCGCTTGGTAATCCACATCACAGTTTGAATGTCCCGTAGACCACCGGGGGAGGTTTTTACGTTTGGCTCAAGGCTGTATTCAATGTGTTCAAACTTGGTGTGGCGCGCTTGTTGTTCTTCGAGTTTCGCTGCGTAAAACGCCTGGTGGGACCACATTTTACCTGGTCCAGTTAGTTGTCTGACTCGATCAAACAATTCTACCGAGCCGACAATGGTGCGCCCCTCGAGCATTGCCGTCATGACGGTGACGTCCTGACGTGCCTGGGTTTTACATTCGCTTATTGAACGAACGCTATGACCTACTTCAAGGCCAATGTCCCAGAGTAAAGTAAGAAAGCTCTGAATGTTTGAAGCGTGGCGCTGGTAAGAATTACGCTCGAGCAAAATCAGTAGGTCGATATCAGAATGCGGGTGCAGTTCGCCGCGGCCATAGCCACCCACAGCGACCAGAGAGATTCTGGTTTTAAACCACTTGCCCAGATTTTCGTTCCAGTCAAAGCGAGTCCAGGCCAGACGTAACACCATGTCGACAAACTGAGCGCGGCCTTCGATCAAGGCCTCTACATCTTCACCGGCGTGAAATCTCGCTTCGAGGTTTTCCCGGCAAGCCTCAAGTCCTTGCTTGAAAACAGGAATGGCCAGTTTGCTGGTTTCTAGCTGTGCAACCAGTTGTGCTTCGGTGGGTAATTCGGTAGCCATGGTTTAACCCACTCGCTCGATGGTGTCGTCCTGCCGATGGGTTAAGATTTCATAGCCTGTATCGGTCACGAGAATGGTGTGCTCCCATTGCGCCGTGAGCTTGTGATCCTTTGTTACCACTGTCCACTCGTCAGGCAGCAGCTTAACGGCGGCCTTGCCGGCATTGAGCATGGGTTCGATGGTGAATGTCATGCCGGGTTTAAGTTCTACACCGGTGCCTTTCTTGCCGTAGTGAAGGACTTGCGGCTCGTCATGGAATACTTCGCCGATACCGTGGCCACAATACTCACGCACCACGCTAAAGCGATTCTTTTCGGCAAAGCGTTGGATGACATGGCCGATATCCCCTAGATGATTACCCGGTTTAACCTGGCGGATGCCGCGATATAAAGCCTCCTGGCAAACACTGGTTAAACGACTGGCGAGCACGCTCGCCTCACCGACAATAAAGGTTTTGCTGGTATCTCCGTGAAACCCATCTTTAATCAAGGTGACATCGACGTTAATGATGTCGCCGTTTTTGAGGATCTTGTCATCACTGGGAATGCCGTGGCAGACCACGTGATTGACGCTGGTGCAAATAGATTTTGGAAAACCCCGGTAGTTCAACGGGGCAGGGGTTGCACCTTGAACATTGACGGTGAAGTCATGGCAAATCCGGTCCAGTTCCCCGGTGCTTACCCCGGGCTTGATGTGCTCCTCGATCATTTCTAGTTGCGCTGCGGCCAGGGCACCTACGGCACGCATTTTTTCAATTTGTTCAGGCGTTTTAAGCTCAATTGCCATATGGGTAGTGGGTTCGAGGAAAATAGGGGCGCCACTATACCAAAAGATAAGATTTGATGAGTGAGAAGGTTGGTGCCAGGTGCTGGCATCGCAGCCCGGGACACCGGACCTGACTGGGATTACTTTCCGCGGCGCGCATTTATCAATTATTCCATATTGCCGATAAATTAAGATAAGAATCAGGATGTACCATTCCATTCTTGCAAGGTTTGTCCTCGCATTTCCTGATCATTGATTTAAGCAAGGTTGTCTTTATGGAACTCGCACCAAAGCGTACTTTACAAGCCCTGTGGGCATTGCTGTTTCTGGTGGTATTAAGTCAGGCGGTTTACACGTTACTTTTTATCACCGCACAAGATATGCCTCGCCAGTGGATCTGGGGCGTTGAGGGTTTGATTTTTGTGTTGCTAGCGCCGTTGGCCGGCTCCGCACTGGTACAGATGAAGCAATACTCACTGGGCTTTAGTGCGCTGTTTGCGAGCAGTTTGCTGAACATTGTTCAAGTGGGGGTTGGCCTAACGCAGTTTGCGCCCTTCCGGGAGGCGAGCCACGCGGTGGAGGGTTTAGCGCCCGCCGCCGCGGCAGTGGTTGCGTTTTCCTTCTTTGTTTACAACGCGGCGAAAGTGCTGCTGGGTCTTGCTGCCATTTGCTTTGGCCTGGTGAAGTACCATG
>JBKAGC010000103.1:0-11885 GCA_046290215.1 Pseudomonadales bacterium
CTGACGGTTGTTACTGTTGTTGCGATTGGAGCTTTCCATGATTTTATCCAGCGGCAGTAATTCCAGTGTTAGCCAGGACAACATGACCAACACTCGCAGCAGGAGGGAGCGAAACTAATGTCTGCTAAAGGATTTGTATTTGGTTTTATCGCACTGGTGATTGCTATTGTCGGTGCCAATTCATTGTTTGTTGTCACAGAGTTTGAACGAGCCGTGCTATTGGAGTTCGGTAAGGTGGTTCGAGCTGATATTGAGCCAGGTCTTCACGTCAAGAAGCCGTTCATTAACACGGTGCGTAAGTTCGATGGTCGTGTTTTGACGCTAGACGCCCCGGCTGAACGTTTCTTTACGCTTGAGAAGAAAGCCTTGATCGTCGACTCTTTCGCTAAGTTTCGGGTCAATGATGCCCAGGCGTTTTACACTGCCACATCCGGTGATGTGCGCCGCGCCGAGGATCTACTCAGGCAGCGAATTAACAAAGGACTTCGTGATGAGGTCGCCAATCGAAGCTTGCATGAAGTGGTATCTGGTGAGCGAGATGAGTTAATGCGCGTGCTAACGAAGAGTATCGACGATCAGGCCCGCACCGAGTTCGGTGTCGAAGTGGTGGATGTTCGGGTGAAGAAAATCGACTTGCCACCTAATGTCAGTCAGTCAGTGTATGACCGGATGAACACCGAGCGGGATATTGAAGCCCGGGAGCATCGTGCCCAGGGTCAAGAGCTTGCAGCGGGTGTGCGGGCAGATGCCGATAAGCAGCAAGAAATTATCCTCGCGGAAGCTTACGCGGAGGCAGAGTCTATTCGTGGTGAGGGTGATGCAGAAGCAGCACGCATTTACGCAGCCGCTTTCAATAAGGATAAAGAATTCTACAAGTTCTATCGGAGTATGACGGCGTACCGTAATACTTTCTCTGATAAGGGTGATGTTTTATTGATTCAGCCTGATAGTGACTTCTTTAAGTACCTGAACAACAGTCAGAACTAGTCGTTCTAGTGTAATCAGGGTAAAATCCAAAAAACCGGGGCAGTGCTCCGGTTTTTTTTTGGAGAAATCTGTGTGGCAGGAACTAGGTATCGCGCTCTGTCTGGTGCTCATTATTGAGGGCATCTTGCCGTTTCTTTACCCCAATCGGTGGAAGGAACTGGTGGCTATGGCGGCCCAGGTAGATGACCGTACCATGAGGATTATGGGCTTTGTTAGCATGATGCTCGGTGTGGTACTGCTGCAGATTATCCGGAGTTAAGTTATCCATGTGTGGCTCGTGAAATGAGTGAAGTAGATCGTTGGTTATTGCCAGATGGCGTCGAAGAGTTGCTGCCTCCAGAGGGGCAAGCACTTGAACTCGCACGTCGCAAAGTGCTCGACCAATTTGCCAGTTGGGGATACGAACTGGTGGTTACGCCTATGGTGGAGTTTTTGGATTCCTTATTAACGGGAACCGGTACAGACCTTGACCTCAAGACCTTCAAAGTCACGGATCAGGTTTCTGGCCGCACCCTGGGTATTCGCGCTGATATCACCCCGCAGGTGGCCCGGATGGATGCGCACAGTTTACGCCGCGAGCAACAGAATCGGCTTTGTTACGTGGGTACCGTACTTCATGCCAAGGCAGACAATATGCTGGCATCCAGAGCGCCAATCAGCATTGGTGCTGAGTTGTTTGGCAACTCCGGTGCGGCGGCAGATCTGGAGATCGTGAGCTTGATGCTGGATTCCATTGCAGCGGTTACCCATGCGCCAGTGCATGTGGAGTTGGGTGATGTTGGCATATACCGCTGTTTAACCGCGAAAGCGAATCTTGACCCCCGGATGGAGGCGCAATTATTCGCTAAGATCCAAGGAAAAGCGCTGCCAGACTTAAATGAACTGTTAGCAGAAGCTGGGATCACCGGTGAATTGGCGGAGCAGTTTATGGTTTTGCCAACCCTATGTGGTGATGAAAGTCTGTTAACGAAAGCGCGCCAGACCTTTAAAGAAGATCAGGAAATTATTGGTCGTATTGATAACTTACAAGCGATCGCCAGGGGCATCCAGGAGCGTTTTCCTGAAGTGCGCCTAAACTACGATCTGAGTGAGTTGCGCGGGTATAACTATCATACCGGCATCGTCTTTGCGGCGTTTCTTGCTAACACGGGCATGCGGGTAGCAAAAGGTGGGCGCTACGATGACGTGGGTCAGGTGTTCGGTCGGGCAAGAGCTGCCACGGGGTTTGATATGGACCTCAAGTCTTTAGTGAAACACAGCGAGTTCGCCCCGCCCCAGACGATAATTGTTAGTTCGCCACCGGGGACCGAAGCGGAGCAACAGCGCTGGGAGAAGGTGACTGAACTCAGACAAGCTGGTTATACCGTCATAGAAAGCGAAACGGATACCGCCGAAAAGAAACTCGTTCGTCAAAATGGCGAATGGGTACTCACAGATATTTAAGCATCATTAGATAGGTTAATAAGCCATGGGTAGCAATGTCGTTGTCGTGGGCACTCACTGGGGTGACGAGGGTAAGGGAAAGGTCGTTGACCTCTTAACGCACGAGGCACAAGCCGTCGTGAGATTCCAGGGCGGCCACAATGCCGGTCATACCCTGGTGGTCAAGGGTGAGAAGACCGTCTTGCACTTGATTCCATCAGGTATTTTGAACGAACACGTTGAGTGTTTGATTGGCAATGGTGTGGTGTTATCGATTCCTGATCTGTTCAAAGAGATAGAACAGTTAGAGGCCGCTGGCATTGCCGTGCGTGATCGCCTGATGGTGAGCCGCAATTGTCCGTTGATCTTGCCGCACCACGTGGCGCTGGATGTGATGCGTGAGCAATCCCGCGGTAACCAGAAGATTGGTACCACCGGCCGAGGCATTGGCCCGGCCTATGAAGACAAGGTGGCCCGGCGTGGTTTACGAGTTGCGGACTTGTTTGATGAAGCGCAGTTTAAAGCGTCGTTAGAAGAGATTATGGACTACCATAACTTTGTCCTCGAAAATTACTTTAATGCACCGAAAGTCGGCGTTGAAGAAACCCTCAATGCCAGCCTTGCCTACGCTGATCAGCTTAAGCCTATGGTGGGTGATGTAGTAATGCGGCTCGCCGAACTTCAAAAATCTGGTGCCAACATGTTGTTTGAGGGGGCGCAAGGCGCGTTGCTGGATATCGACCAGGGCACCTATCCCTTTGTAACCTCATCTAACACGACCGCTGGTGCCATCAGCAGTGGCTGCGGTGTTGGTCCGCGAGACCTGGATTATATTCTTGGCATTACCAAGGCATACACCACAAGGGTTGGTTCAGGACCTTTTCCCACGGAGCTATTTGATGCCGTGGGTAGTCACCTGGCGAAAAAGGGCCACGAATTTGGCGCTACCACGGGTAGGCCGCGACGCTGCGGCTGGTTTGATGCTCATGCTCTGCGCCGGGTAATTCAAATTAACAGCATCTCCGGTTTGTGTCTCACCAAGCTAGATGTGCTGGATGGCCTTGAAACCGTGAAGATTTGTGTGGGTTATGAAAACGAAGACAGCGCCGAGCCAACCCCCATTTATGAGGAAGTACCGGGCTGGCAAGATTCTACAGTCGGGGTTAAAAAAATGTCTGACCTGCCAGCCAATGCGTTAGCTTACATTGAGAAAATTCGCGAGGCTTGCGATGTGGCGATCGATTTTGTGTCTACCGGGCCAGATCGTGAGGACACCATTCAGCTCCGTAACCCTTTTGAGGTTAAAGACTAGAGCGAGTTCCAGGGCAGTTAGTTTACAGTGAGCTAGCTGCAACCACGGTAAAACTTTCCGCGCTGAGGCCGCCATAGGCAGGCAAAGAAAGCACCACGGTACTGGTAGGAAAGGTCCCGCTCACGGCAACGCCCACCGCGCCGGTATCGTCGTCGGCAGTGCCTAAAAATGCCGGACCGCCCCCTGGGGCCAGTGAGTTACTACCAGAGTCGTAAATCGCAATCCAACCAGACACGTCAGACGGTACGGTGACCGACTGATTCAAGGAAGCTTGTACGGAGCCTTTGACGAAAGTTGTGTCCGTCAAACGCTTGGCTTCTTCGAAATGCGCTTTCACCTTGCTGACATTCGCCGTGCGGATGTAGTCCTGATAAGCAGGCAATGCGACCGCGGCCAGGATGCCGATGATCGCAACCACAATCATTAGCTCAATTAGTGTAAAGCCTAACTGCTGTTGACTGCGTTTTTCTTTCGCTGGATATCGATTAGGTTCTTGCATGCTGAAAACTCAACGAGGTTACGGATATTTAAGCAGTAAAACCGAAAGCCGTCGACCAAAAATCTTACCCTGATTGACAGCTACGGTGGAATCGCGCCAAGGTGAGAGAGTTAGCCTGATCATAAAAAGGGGATGCAACAATGGGTTTTAACGGACTAGGAATGAACCTTGGCAACTTAAGTCGTTTGTCTGATGCTCGATCACGCTCTATTAGCCCGGAAAACTTCAGCGGAGCAAAGGGCAAAGGCGGCATTGCAACCGAGGGCACCGGGGCGAAGTATGCAGAGGATTTAGGCCAGGGCTGGAAAGTCTCACCGTCAGTGCATGTGGCCCCCGGTGAAACATTTACCATGGCGGATATTCAAGATCAGGGCGCGATTCAGCAAATCTGGTTAACACCCACTGGTAATTGGCGTTTTAGCATCTTGCGAATTTACTGGGACGATCAGGAGCATCCTAGTGTGGAGTGCCCTGTTGGAGATTTTTTCGGCATGGGGTGGGGAAAGTATGCGCACCTCAATTCTCTCGCAGTATGCGTTAACCCCGGCAGCGCCTTTAACAGCTACTGGGAAATGCCTTTTCGGAGTCGATGTCGAATAACTCTCACTAATCTTGCTGACGAACCGATGACGCTCTACTACCAGATCAACTACACCTTGACTGAAGTTCCGGAGGAATGCGCTTATTTTCATGCCTATTTCAATCGCACTAACCCGCTACCCTACGGTGATACCTATTCGATTTTAGATGGCGTCCAGGGGCAGGGACATTATGTGGGCACCTATATGGCCTGGGGTGTTAACAATCGCGGCTGGTGGGGGGAAGGTGAGATCAAGTTTTTTATGGATGGCGATGAAGAATTCCCGACGATTTGCGGCACCGGCACAGAGGACTATTTTTGTGGTTCTTACAACTTTGATCTAGGTCTCGACGAGGGCGGTTATACCTGCTTTAGTACGCCGCAAGCGGGCTTACATCAGGTGATCCGGCCCGATGGCCGTTATTCTAGCCAACAGCGTTTTGGCATGTATCGTTGGCACATATCTGATCCGGTGCGCTTTACCGAGAATCTTAAGGTCACAATCCAGGCGTTAGGGTGGCGAAAGTCTGGACCAAAATACTTACCCCTTCAGGACGATATTGCTTCTGTGGCTTATTGGTACCAGACCTTGCCCAGCGCACCATTGCCAGCCTTACCTGATCGAGATTATCTAGAAGTGATCTAGTTCAAGTGTACTTGCCAAACCCATTGCTGTCGCAGTAGCCTGCAACAGAGGGAAATGAAGGGGGAAGTGTTATGGGTTCAAGTTTGCAAACCACCTGGGCTGAAGAAGACTATAAACAAGTGGATCCGCAGCGGGCCAGGCAGTACGCGGCAACCACCGATTTAGACGGTCTGGATGTTTCGAATTTTTATTTGTTTCAGTCAGATGCGATTTGGCCGTTCTTTGAACGATTACGGAACGAATCTCCCATTCACTATCACAAAGACTCTCGCTACGGACCTTACTGGTCTATCACCAGGCACGCGCACATCAAAGAAGTGGATAGTGATCATATGCGCTTTTCGTCTGCGCGGAGCATTACCATTCAAGATGCGCCGGAAGTTGAGAGCGATGTAGATACCTCAAGTTTTATCGCTATGGATCCGCCAAAACATGATGAGCAAAGGCGGGTGGTGTCGCCAGTGGTTGCGCCACCGAATCTGGCGAAAATGGAATCTCTGATTCGCTCCCGTGTCATTGCCATTCTGGACGGCTTGCCCCGGAATGAAGAATTTAACTGGGTTGAAAAGGTGTCTATTGAGCTGACCACGCAAATGTTGGCAACGCTTTTCGATTTTCCGTTTGAGGATCGGCGCAAACTTACCTTCTGGTCTGATGTGGCTACCGGTGGGCCGCGCTCTGGGCTGGTGGATACCTGGGAAGAGACCCGGGAAGCGTTAGACGATTGTCTGGCGACCTTTCAAAAGCTCTGGGCAGTAAGAACTAACAAAAGCCATGAGGGGTTCGATCTGGTAACCATGTTGGCGCAGAATCCCGATACCCGAAATATGCCTCCAGCGCAGTTTTTATCAAATCTCATGTTGTTGATTATTGGCGGTAACGACACCACGCGAAATTCAATTTCAGGTGGCGTGCTTGCCCTGAACCAGTTTCCAGATCAGTACGAAAAACTTAGAGCCAATAACAAGCTGATCCCGAATATGGTGGCAGAGATTATTCGCTGGCAAACACCGCTAACGCATATGCGCAGGACAGCGCTTGAAGATGTGGACTTCCACGGCCATACCATCAAAAAAGGTGACAAGGTGGTGATGTGGTATGTGTCTGGTAATCGTGATGCCGAGGTCTTTGAAAACCCGGACAAGCTCATCATAGACCGCAAAAACGCGAGGCAACACGTGTCGTTTGGCTTTGGGCTACACCGCTGTATGGGCAACCGCCTGGCAGAAATGCAACTGCGTATTCTCTGGGAAGAAATTCAACAGCGCTTCCACATGGTTGAGGTTACCGGGACACCAAGGCGGACACTGTCGAACTTTGTCAAAGGTTATACCCATCTACCTGTGAGAGTTCACCCGCTATAAACTCAAAGCGGCACTAGTAGCCGGTTTTTGCCGGCTCTAGTTTTGCCGCTTCAATAGTCAGTTTTAATTGCAGGGTTCCAGGGCAAACGGTACTGATAGCCCAGATTGAGGTCCTGACTGCCGTCCACCGTATCAACGCCGTACTGAATATCTTTAGGGTCGGCGTAAACGAACGTGCCAAACAGGCGATCCCAACAGGACAAGACATTACCGAAATTGGTATCGGTCCAGGGTCGCTCAAAGTGATGATGGAACTTATGCATGTTCGGCGTCACGATGATCCAGGATAAAGCGCGATCTACTGCCAGCGGTAGCTCAATATTGGCATGGGTAAAGTAAGCGAAAAACGGCGTGATAATGCGGTACAAGACGTAAACCGCCAGGGGTATGCCAAACACTGCGATGACAGTGAGTATGAGTAATTCTCGAACTAACATATCACCTGGGTGGTGGCGGGTGCCGGTACTGGCATCGACGGTTGTGTCGCTGTGGTGCACAAGATGCAGTTTCCACAGCCACTTAAATTTGTGCAGGCAAACATGCACAAAGTATTGGCCGAAAAAATCGAGAATAATGAGACCCAGGATGACCTTGGCAATTAGAGGCAAACCTAGCAAGCCGAAAATCCCAGTGCTTAATGTATGAACAGCCAAAACTTCATAGGCCAAAAAGGCGAGTAATCCGGTGACAATACCCGTGGTCACGACGAACACCAGGTTGGTGCCAACATGTTTAATGCGGCTGCCCTTAAACTTCACCAACGGGATGAGATTTTCTAGAATAATGGCCAGGGTAAGACTGCCGAACACCAGGCCAAAGCGGATCTCATCGTGCTGCTCTAGGTAAGTTAAAAACGCTTCCATTGATCAATAATCAACTAGTTGGGGTCAGAAACTTTAGCATCAGCAACCATTTGTCGTACATCTTTAAGCAGTTGCCTGGCATCGTACACCACGCCGGACTTCACCACGTAGTGAACGCCGCCTTTGCGCCCCACCTTGCCTTGCTCACGGTCAAGGTACATGTGGCCCGTGCCATAGAGCAATTTGAAGTTGGCCACGGGATTACCGGGTACTAAAACAATATCCGCCATTCTACCGGGTGTGAGTGCGCCAATTTGATCTTCCATCTCTAACAATTCTGCGCCGTTGCGTGTGGCGGCCTGCACGACCTCTAACGGGTGAAAGCCTGCTTCCTGCAGTAACTCTAATTCGCGAATATAGGCAAAACCGTATAGCTTAAAAATAAAACCGGCATCTGAGCCTGCCGCCACGCGGCCCCCGGCGTTTTTGTAGTCATTGACAAATGTCATCCAAATGTCAAAGTTGCGCCGCCAGGCAACCTCGTGGGCTGTGGTCCAATCAAAATGGAAAGAGCCATGTAACTTCGGGTCGGGCTGGAAGAACTTCCCTAGAGCGGGCCAGGTGTACTCATCATGCCACTCGGCGCGACGGGCCCGCATCACATCACGATTCGCCTCGTAAATGGTAAAGGTGGGTACCAGGCTAAAGTCTAATTCCACCAACTCATCTATGGTGTTTTGCCAGGTTTTCGAGTCTGGTGCTGCAGCCTGTTGCCAGAGTTTGCCAGCCTCACCGAATCGCCATTGTTCATCGGAATAGTTGTAGTCCGCCGGATAGTTCTGAATGGTGCGGTCAGTAAACATGGCTTCTGGTAAGCCGTACCAGTGTTCCATGCTGTCCAGGCCAAGGCGCGCGCTATCCAGTACGTTCATGTGATAAACGCCATTTTGATCATGGTGGCTCGCGGTACCGATATTCAGTCTGGCGGCTTCCGCATACACAGCGCTCAAGGCTTCTCTAGTGCCGCCCCTGAGTTTGATACCTTTTGCGCCTCGTTTGTGTACTGCTTTAACCCACTTCCTGGCCGCTTCGCTGGTGGTTAACACTGAGCCTGGAAACATGGCATAGGGGATAATTCTTGGTGCGGTGATTTCGCCCTTGTTACTGCGGTCAGCGTGGTCCACCGTCCAGCCAAGACCCATGGTAGATCCCACATCACGCACAGTGGTAATGCCGTGGGCCAACCACAGTTTAAAAACGTACTCCGGCGGCACCACGGGACCAGCCAGACCTTGCCCAGGCGAGCCGATGTGAACATGGGCATCAATAAAGCCCGGCAATGCTGTCATGCCACTCACATCCATGCGCTGCTCGCCGGCTTCTGCTGGAGGTGGTCGATTATGAATTGCAGCAATACGCTCGTTTTCAATGACGATACTAACAGGGCCTCTTGGGGGTGATCCCAGGCCGTCGACTATCATTGCGCCGTCTAAAACCAGACGCGAGAAAGGACCATTACCTTCTGAGGCAGGTCGATCTGGGGCAGGTTTGGGAATTTCCACACCAAAGGATTGGTATAAGGTAGCGCCTTCTTCACCAGGGGTTGCTGCCTGAAGTGATGAGGCCCAGATTAATCCGATGCAGCAACAGAGCAATTTGTACATATGGCTTTCCTAACAGTGTTGGCGGTTAAGAGTATGCAGAAAAATTTGCGGGGTTGCTTGTGGTGGGATGGTTGTGGGGTGATGATGAATGCGGGTGTCCCGTGTTGATTGGGTAGAGCCCAGGAATTATTAATCGAGTATCGATGAGATGAATACGGGTTATCCCCCGTTAATTGGGTAGAGCCTGAATACGGGTTATCCCCCGTTAATTGGGTAGAGCCTATTAGAGTGGCGAGGTGTGCCTTCTCAGCATTTCGCTGCTATGCAGCGAATTGCTTGTCAGGCGTTCCTTTCGCTGCGCGAATTGAACTTGGTGCCGAGGAGAGGAGTTGACGGTCCGGCGTTCCGGCCGACACGGGCTCGAGCAAGCAGTTGGGTAGTGCGAGATTGTTGTTGGGATTGGTTAATGCTGGGAGGTTGCGCTCTCACCATTTCGCCTGCGGCGAATTGGCTGCCGCGCGATTCATGTTTGCGCCTTTGGCGCAAGCCATGAATTTGGTGCCGAGGAGAGGACTTGAACCTCCACGGGGTTGCCCCCACTAGCACCTGAAGCTAGCGTGTCTACCAATTTCACCACCTCGGCATGAGGGGAGCGAAGGTTACTAAGGCGCCCCATAAGTGTCAATATACGGTTTTAAATCAGGATGTCCTCGATTGAGTAAAGATCCCCATTACGAACGCGAAGCCGCGAAGTATGAAAACCCAATTCCGTCCCGGGAATTCATTCTTGAATTTCTGGCTGACCTGGGTCGTCCGGCTTCCATCAAACATATTGCCAAAGCTCTGCATCTGGAGACCGCGGAGCAACGGGATGCGTTGTCTAAACGATTAGGTGCCATGGTGCGTCAGGGCCAGCTGGTTGTGGATCGGCGCAATGTTTATGCCATCCCAGAAAAGGTGGATCTGCTAAAAGGCAAAGTGTCAGCACATCCAGATGGCTATGGCTTTCTGATTCAAGAAGATGGCGAGGATATTTTCTTCACCCGTCGGGAAATGCGTCGGGTGTTTCATGGCGATGTGGTATTGGCGCGAATTCGTGGCAGTAATCGTCGTGGCAAAACCGAGGGGGAAATTGTTGAGGTGGTGGAGCGCAATACCCAACAATTGGTTGGGCGCTACTACATCGAGAATGGTATCGAGCTGCTAGAGCCGCTGAATAAGCGCATCAACCACGAGGTGATCGTCAAAGAATCGCGAGTGAAGGCCAAGCCAGGACAGATTGTGGTGGCAGAAGTCACCGAGCAGCCTGGATTCTACGGCGTGGTGCAAACCGCGATTATCGAGGTTCTGGGGGATCACCTAACGAAGGGTATCGAGGTGGATATCGCCCTGCGCAACCACGATATTCCAGCAGAATGGTCGGATGCCGTGCTGGCGGAGGCTGATCAAATGCCGGTTAAGGTCACGACCTCAGACAAAAAAGATCGTTTTGACCTCACAGAGTTACCTTTTGTCACGATTGATGGTGAAGACGCTCGCGATTTTGATGATGCGGTTTATTGTGAGCAGCATGAAGAATCCGGTTGGCGCTTGTATGTGGCCATTGCCGATGTGGGTCACTATGTGCAACCAGGCAGCGCGCTAGATTTGTCTGCGCGGGAGCGGGGCACTTCAGTGTATTTCCCCCAGTATGTGGTGCCGATGTTGCCCCATAAATTGTCTAACGGACTGTGTTCGCTAAATCCCATGGTCGAGCGGTTGGTCATGGTGTGCGAAATGGAGCTGTCCACCAGCGGCGAAGTCACCAGCTACGATTTTTATGAAGGTTTTATTTTCTCCCATGCTCGCCTGACCTATGAACAGGTGGCCGATGCCTTGACCCATGGCAAGCTCCGCGAAGCAGAAGAAAGTCAGATTGAACCAGTGAGCAAAGCGCTGGTGGAAGAAAATCTGCAACAGCTAGAGCAGCTCTACAACGTATTGTTCCGGCGCCGTCACCAGCGCGGTGCCATTGAGTTTGAATCCACCGAGGTGCAGTTCAACTTTGATGATGCCGGCAAGGTGACTTCCATCGTTCCCCGTGGCCGCAACAAAGCCCACCGGATTATTGAAGAATGTATGTTGTGCGCTAATGTTTGTGCCGCAAAGCTGTTAGATCTTCATGAAGCACCCGGATTGTTCCGGGTACATGAGCCACCGGAAGTCGAAAAGCTGAAAGCGCTCGAGGGTTTTCTCCAGCAGTTCGGTGTGCGTTTTCAAGCGAGCGACGATCCACATCCTGCAGACTTCCAAGGGGTTACGGCGAAACTGCAAAAGTTAAACAATGGCCATGTGCTGCAAATGGCGGTACTAAGGGCCATGAATCAGGCGGTCTACCAGCCTGAAAACAAAGGTCATTTTGGTCTGGCCTATGATGCTTACGCGCATTTCACCTCGCCCATTCGGCGATATCCCGACTTAACCATGCACCGGGCAATTAAAGCGGCGATTGGTAAAGGTGACCGACATACTTTGCGATTGGGGCCGAAGCCACGCAACAACCCTTACCCCTATGACATGGCGCAAGTTGTTGAGTTAGGCGAGCTCACATCGTTCGCCGAACGGCGAGCCGATGCCGCGGTGTATGAAGTGCTTGAGTACATCAAGTGCGAGTATATTTCTGACCGGG
>JBKAGC010000104.1:0-11748 GCA_046290215.1 Pseudomonadales bacterium
CATCCCCCGTCGAGCAGCGCGGCGTCGTCGAAGCCGATCCAGCGCAGCATCCACCAGACCCGTGCCGCCCACATCGACGCGTTGGCGTCGTAGCTACCGCCGACAATTTGCCCAACAAACCATGCTGCAGCGTTAGGTTGGGAAATCAGCACCGACTCATCGGCATTAAGGTCAAAACTGTCGAAGTTCATCAGCAGATTTTGCGACTGCTGATCAATCTTTGTATCCAGGGCATTAAGCCTAGTCACCGAGCCCTGGCCACTAACAACCACCCCACCTTCAGGGCCAGCGGCAGCAAGCGGCGCCAATAGTAACTGGCCACCAAGCAATGTACTGGCCATCAAACCTTTCTCGAGCATCGCAGAAAGCATAGGTTTCAGTTTCGCTACTGAAGCCGTCTCCCCTTTATGATGTCTTGAATGGCGTAGTTTCATGGGCTTAGCGAACCTGGTAAAGGAAGTCGAAATAGACTCTCGACTCACCTTCAGCGAGAGAGAAGTTATTATCAAACGAAGTGGAACGAGGCGTTGCAAAGATTAAATTCAGATTCGCCCGCCCGGCCATCGATGTGCGGAATCCCAGACCGTATCCTTTGATCTGCGCATCCAGATCCTGGCCGCCCCCCGCACGCCTGGATACACCATAGGCATAATCGAAAAACACATAGGGTTTGATTGGTTCCAGGGGTAAGTTAAATCTTGCGATCGGATCGATGGGGAGATCAAAGAACAATTCAGCCCCCAGGTATGCACCTGAATCCACAGACACATCGCTAACACTAAACGCCCGGACCGCATTTGGACCGCCCAGTGAAAACTGCTCAACACTGGACAAAAACTTCGGTGAATACTGGGAGTTAACTTTCACGACGAAGTTGAAGAAGCTTTCGTTTTTAGTGAGCCAGTTATAAACGCTAAAGCGTTTCAGTAAGTTCAGCGCGACCGTGGTTTTCGTGAAATCGGTAGACTGATCCTGAATTTCGCCAGAAATGACGTGCCCTTGCTCGATACCCAGGCGGCCTGAAAGTAAGAACTGCTGTTCGTCCCAGAGGCGTGTGTACTCTGTGCTTAAGGCAATAGACTCAATCTGTTGATCGGTGGAGAGTTGCTGAATCCCGTCCACATCAAAAAGGACGTCTTTGTAGGTATAAGCAGCCTGGGCGCTTAGATTTAGGGTACGGCTACGAATAAACTGGTAGCTACCTACCAGGCTGGCATTGTCGGTTTCACCGGTGATCTCAGGCAACGCTGCGGTTGCACCCACCGAGAACTCGTTTCTGCTGACACTCGCTTTCAATTTACCCTTGCCATCCTTTGTTACAGGAAGTTCATACTCCGCTAAACCATATAGCGTGCTGTCCGGGCCCTCGGAGCGCAATGCGCCGACGAGTAAACGATGTCCTTTCTCTCTAATGTTGAGCCATTCCGTGGTGGCGAAAAGCCTGACCTCACCTGTGGCGTCTGCTCCGTGGTTATCTACCAATACATTGGAGTTCCACGATTTTTCATCTAGCACGCCGAGGTTGAGCCTGGTTTCACCCACATTTTGCCCAGGAGAGAATGATCCCCTAACTCGGACACCAGGTAAATCATTGATCCGACGAAGTGCCGATTCTATCTTCTCTTCGGTCACGGCCTCACCCATCTCGTCGCTAAAGGCTGAACTAATGACCGCTTCGCTAAATACCGTGTTATTGGACACAGTCACATCACCAAGCCGACCTTCCAGGACGTTCAGGCGAATAACGCCATCCGTGACCTCCTGCTCAGGTACAAATGCCGTCGCGAGAATTAAACCCTGCTCCCGATAAAATTCGGTCACAGACAGGGCGATGGCGTCTAGCTGCTCAATGGTAATCCAGCCTCGCTTCACTTCCTGGGTGCGCACCATATTGACGAGGTTCTCAAGATCCTCCTCGTCATAACCGCCACGTTCGATAATATTTCGCAAAAAGCGGCCAATATCCTGCAGATCTCGCTGCGTAAAGCTATTGTCGTCCAACTCAATGGCCCGCTCTTCTTCGAACCGCCGATCAATCAACTCCTGCACGGCTTCCTGGGTAATTCCAAGCTCTGGATACGGCACGACACCCTCAATTACCACGCCTTCCACCGGCAGCCGGGTCTGCTCCTCGACACCGTAAATTCGCTGCGAAACTGGCGGCACGTCCACAGAATCCGGCACTTCCACCTCAAACTCCTCTCGAGCCTGGTCGAACTCAGACATACGAAATACGGGAAACTCTGCTGCGGCATAACAAGTACTAACCGCCAACAAGATAAGTACCGTGTGAAACCGACGACTATTCATTCCAATAACCCCAATCTAAACACCAAAACCCTATCGGATTAATGGCTTTTCGGCATAAAATAACGCTACCCCGGTCTTCACCAGTGCATCAAACTAATCCGTGTTTATTACTCGATGACCTTGTTTTTATTATTCGGTCAGGTTTAGAAAACCCTAATCTTAACAGCGTTTTAGCGTAAGAAGGGTAAAAACTAATCGGCTGACTTGGTTTCTGGCGCGGCTTCAGCACTTTCGATTTCACGATACAAACGAAACCCGGTGACAGGGTCTGCCTGGCCAGAATGCGCCACACTTTTTGACATCGTGCACTCTGCTTTTGGATCTGTGTGAGCCCCACCCAGCGCAAACAACTCTTCACCTTGCGTTGCCCATTCTCTGGCGTTGCCGACGTGGTTATACAACCCCCAGCTGTTGGGTTTTCCTGACAAGGTATTCAGCAAACGCTCACCAAGGCGCACACCCCGTGAATCCACGGTGCAGTTAACGTTGTCATCAACTTTTGCCGTGCCATTAGTGGTCGCCGCATACAGCCACTCATCCACCGTCGGGATACGATAGGTTTTACCACTTTGGTCAGAAAGCCAGGCCGCATAAGCATGCGCCTGCTCTAATGTCAGGTTGGTCGCGGGCAACGCTGGCGGTCCGTTTATTTGCGCGCAGCCAGTATCCGCGCAAAACTGATTGTACTCACCAATCTTGGTCTCGACCCGACTAAGCGCATAATTAACACCAAAAGGCTCTCCCGGCCTGGCGCTCGTGCGCTTCGGAATCACTACCAGTTCAGGACCGGTACCGCCCACAGCCAATTGATCCTCGCACCACTGTCGATTGCGACTGCCCTGCCCCGCGAGTCCGCGCTTGGCACAAGGATCCAGGTCGACAATCTCAATACTTGCGAGGCGGGCTTCCCCGGGCAAATAACCTGTTACCGCAGCCTTGATCGTTCTCGCTCTTTCCGGCGCTCGAACCGCCACTCGCTGTTCAATACACCCTGCCAGAGCGGCAACAATGCCCGGTTTATCCACCTCGAAGCGGGCAGGATAAATCCTCGCTAGCCGCGCGATAATGCCCTCTAGCCCGTTCTCACCATAAATATTTTGATTTTCGATATCACCTTTGCAGCGAAGAATATCGCGGAAGTTATCCAACTCTGTATCGTAGTTCTCGTTGCGAACTCGCTCGGCCTCGATGGCTGCTAATCTAGCCTCTTCTGCTGCGATTCGCGCTTCTTCAGCTTCGATGGCAGCAATTTCGTTCTTGGCAATGGTTTCAAGCTGAAAGTCCCGGAGATCTACCCGGCTCACCAGCTGGACTTCTTCTGCACTGACTTGTTCGGTATTGAAATTATACTTTTCCTTCACAATGCCCATCAATTCGGTAGCTTTCGCTAACGCCGCAACAGCAGCTTCTACCTGCTCACGATTGTTGGTATCCACAACCATCCCATCCGCCGTTGAGCGCAACGACTCGATCTTATCAAGATAAGCCGTCATCACTTCCAGACGCTTGTTCTGAATCTCATCCTTGGCCGCGTCTTCCCATCCTTCCTCGAGATACTCGGCATATTCATCCTGCATCTTGATGTTAGCAAAGGACATCCGATTCAAGGCCAACTCAATGCCGCTATGCCAACCATCGGAATCAAAATCCGGCGAACTCAAACGCGAATTAACGTTGCCGTTAGCTGACGTATATGAAGTCATATACTCCGTAAACTCTTCCGGTAACTCTTCTGCGGCACGGAAAAACTGTTGGTACACACCAAACCCAATAGACAAAACTAGCACCGCAGCAATGGCCGAGTATCTCAGATAGGGAGGGTCTTCACTAAACATACCCTCATAGAACTCATCTATGGTCTGGGTGCGGTTTTCGCCTTTTATTTCTAGTGCTTTGCGTAATGCACGCCAGTGCCGGCGCTTCAAGTTTGCCGGTGCTTCTGGCTCAACACCTCGCTCAAGCGCCTTATCGGCTGGCACTCGATTGTATGGATGCTTACCCGTAAACAACTCATAAGCCACCAATGCAACAGCATAAACGTCATCGGACTTGGTTGGTTCAAGTCCTTTAAGCATTTCATAGCTAGCGTAGGTAGGCGTTAACGCGCCAAGAGACCCTGCATCAAAGACGGTTTTTTCACCATCAGCCTCGAGCTCATTAGGGTTCGAAACAGCTCGCGCAATACCAAAGTCAAACACCTTACAGGTTTTATCTTTGGTGTAATAAATATTGCCCGGCTTGAAGTCTGAGTGAACAATGCCTGCGCCATGTGCTCGACCTAAACCCTGGCAAATGCCATCGATAATATTCCAGGCATCCTCGGTTGACACACCTTCTGGGTGTTCTTTGAGGTAATCGTCAAGGGGCTTGCCGTCCAACAGTTCCATGGACATGAAAACGGTATCGCCTTCTTTATCGAAGTCGTAAACCGCCATGATGTTCGGATGCGGAATACCCCGGGTTCGAGTTGTTTCACGCTGGAGTGATATGAATGCATCTTTGTGCCGGGCAAAGCTCTCATTCAAAATCTTAATGGCAATGTACGGGTTACGTTCCTGTGCCTCTTGCTGGCGCAGGTCAAGCGCCTTGTAAACATCACCCATGCCGCCGGAACCAACCTTCTCTTCCAGCACGAAGCGGTTTTTCAGCAAACGACCAGCTTCGCTATTACTTCTATTGGCCTTTTGACCACCGGGCGGAGAAGCAAATTGTGTGGTATCACCACTACCACCAGCATTGATCACTGTGGCGTCATCGTCTGGTACATTTATGACCGTAGCATCGTCATCAGGCGGCGATTCGTCGCGAAGAATCGTTGCCGCGTCTGCTGGCCCGTCACGCAGAATGGTTGCTGCTTCTGGCGGCGCGCTGCGCATTTCGTCGCCTGAACGGAGGATGGTTGCCGAGCCCGGCTCCCGCAAAATGGTGGCGCTATCGCCAGCTGTATCCTGCTTACCAGGACCCCGGACAATGGTTGCCGCGTCCGGCGCAGGAGGCGCTTCCGCGCCGCGTATTATGGTCGCATCATCAGCTGCTGGTACGCTTTCCGAATCACCACCACCTGAACTATTGGCTTGGTTCTCACCCCGAACGATGGTCTGGGCATCAGAAGCAACCGGCGCATCCGCAGAGCGCTGCGCAGCAGGTTCTTGTTCACTGCCGCGAATAATCGTTTCCGCTGAAGCACCAGATGACTGTCTGGCCTGCTCGGAAGATGTCTTGCTCGAATCCTGACGCAGGATGGTTTCATCCGCTTCAGAGCCCGATTTTCGTTCTGACATACCCAGTTCCGCAAAAAATGCGTGATAACCCGCATATTCTGCGCTGTTTTTAGGCATTTTCCTAGTGCGTGAACGTGCGCTTTACACTGTTGGCGTGATCCGGCAAAGATTCTTGAGCTGATAGCGCTCTTGATTCAGGTAAGATGGGCCAACTTAAAAGGTGCGACTGCTTCGCGGTTATTCGCAAACAAAGCGGATAATATCGCTGGCGTCACAGTTACCAACCTCTTCGCCAAGGCCAATTTGTCCAGAGCCCCAGAGCATTAACTCCTGGCGGCGGAGAAAAATATTTTCACCATCATCCGTTTTCACGAATGTGCCATTTGAGCTCTGGTCAGCAAGGTGAAACTTGCCGCGGCGAAATTCAATGGAGGCATGGCTACGGGAAGCCAAACGGGTCTGACACAACAAATCACTTTGGACACCGCGACCAATAATAAAGGTCCGATTATCATTAGAGGCAATGCGGATCTGCTGCCCCTGATAATCCATCTGAAGATACTTGACCTCGTCTTCCATATCCGCAGTGGTGATCTCGATACGAGTCACATCATCACTGGTTTCCCAGACTACCTGGTAAACCACAATCTCTTCTTCTTTGCCCTTTACTGAGGTCTTATCAAATTGCCGACTAATATCCTGGAGGTCAGCATCTAGTAACGCGATGGTATCCGCGGTAGTAATAATTTGCGCGCCTTTTGCAATGCCCGCCATACGCGCCGCAACATTAACGGCATCGCCGAAGACATCACCGTCTTCCATCAAGATCGCGGGACCAAAGTGCAACCCCACCTTGATGCTAATTTCTACCGACTCGCCCTGAATGCCCATGCTAATTTCTTCCTGGCATTCTTTCGCCGCTCGGACACAATCGTTAGCCGAGGAGAAACGGCACATAATTTCGTCGCCGATGGTCTTGATGACGTAGCCCTGGTACATCTCAGTGATTTTCGCCATGACATCGATCACTTTACCAATGATTCGATTGGCGTTGTCGTCACCCAGCGTCTCATACAGCTTTGTGCTGCCGGTTACATCGGCAAACATGACTGCAACATCTACGTTCTGACGGCTCATCAAATAAAGTCCAGTTCTTCTTTAGTTATTCTGACGACATTTACTAGCGGCCAAGAATATAGTTTGTCCAACTGATTTTCCACCGTTATTCAGAACTTAACCGGGGAACAACGCTTACTCATCTGAACACAATTGACTTACATCCAAGTAGTAGCAATATCGAGGCATATGCTTCACAATTGAACGTTAAATCTCATGCGACCAAACTGCCCAACGAGGAGCGAAATTTGCACGAGTTTGGCGCCGGCACCCACGTTGGCAACCTAAGAGACAACAATGAAGATTCCTACGTCTGTGATCCAGAGAAACAGTTATGGATTGTCGCTGACGGTATGGGCGGTCTTGGCTTTGGCGAGGTAGCTTCGGCAATCTCGTCTTATACCATTGCGCATGAAGTAAAGAAGGGGCATGGCATCAATCAGGCCATCGAAATTGCCCACAAAAGAATCAAAGAGTACGCCGAGACAGAGGCCAGCGGCACCAATATGGGCACGACCATGGTCTTGCTGCTGACTCACGGTAGCCTCTACAACGTCTTCTGGGTGGGGGATTCAAGAGCTTACCTTCTCGATGGCGGCAAGATTACCCAACTGACCACTGATCACTCGCTGGTTCAATCATTAATTGAACAAGGTGAGATCAGCGCCGAAGAGGCTATTTCTGACCCTCGTAAGAACGTCGTAACCCGGGCTCTGGGTGTCCAGGAAATGGAGACCGTGCGCGCCGACAGTATTAGCGAAAAGTGGCAACCAGGACAAAAGATCCTGCTCTGTAGTGACGGCTTATCTGACTGTGTACGAACTGAACAGATCGAACAGATCCTCAATCAGGACAGTACTGATCAAGAAAAGGTAGACGAACTGATTCAGGCAGCCCTCGATGGCGGCGGCAACGACAACATCACAATTATTTTGGTGTCGGCTTCGAAAAACCAATCAAAAGCCGAGAGTGACACCCACGTACCAGGAGAAACCGACAGCACACTGGTTCCGGATATGGATGTGACTCATCGAAACCCCAAGCGCACTGCTGAACCAACCGAGAACAAATCGCCGGAACAAAACGAGGGCCAACAAAGAAGTTGGTTTAGCTGGCTTAATCTGCCCAATGCACTTGCTGTCGGCTTAACTTTGCTCGCAGTCACAACCTTTGCCAAGCTAAATACACCTACTGCCCAGGTTGATAGTAGCGCTGCCACCAACCATTTGATCGAATTAGACGAGGCAAGCGTGCCGGTTGCCAGGCAAGGCATGCCGAACATCAAACTTCCTGAACCGGGTGTAGTAATTCAACTTGGTTTATTTAACCGCCTACAGGGCGCAGAGATTAAACAACAGGAACTTGCACGCCAGGGATATGTCCCTTATATCGAGAAGAAAGTCACAGATGACACTATTCGCTATGCAGTTCTATTGGGCCCATACCAGGACTCTGAAGTATCTCGCCAGGTATCTGACCAGTTGCGAGAAGCAGATATTAATCATTTTGAGAGATCTGAATCACACTACTGATTCGTTACTGGACTTAGAAACGCTCTATGGATAGTCAAGATCTCGAAATCATCAAAACCCTGACGCCTTTTAGTAGCATGTCAGATACTGACCTGAATAAAGCTCTGGCGGATGTTGCCATTGCTGAATTTGCTGAAGGCAAAATGATCTTTAAGCGCGAAGAAGACGATGATCGCGCCTATTGGTTAATGTCCGGTGCCATTGACCTGCTCGATGAGAAATTCGAGGCAAAAAACCGCAAAGCCGGCGATGACGCCGCCAGATATCCTATTGATAACAATAGCCCGCACAAGGTAACGGCCATCACCACTGAGGCGTCAAAGCTACTGACCGCGCCAAGGGCCATCGTCGCTGGGAGTAGCAGTGCAAGCCAATCCGCGGAGCCAGAAGACGAAGGCGTGGACTGGATGTCCACATTGCTCAGTTCACCGCTATTCGAGTTTATTCCACCCACTAACATTCAGACTCTGTTTAGCAAATTCGAAGAGCAAAAATACGATGTTGGCGATGTTGTCATCACCCAGGGAGAGCCGGGCGATTACTTTTATGTCATCCAATCTGGCAGAGTAAAAGTAGAACGTACAGTAGGCGACAAAACGCAACTTCAGGCGGAACTCAATCCGGGTGACAACTTTGGTCAAGATGCCCTGATTAGTAACGTGCCGCGCAACGCTACGGTGACAATGCTGACCAACGGGACCATGATGCGGTTGTCTGAACCGGATTTTGTCAGCCTGCTGATGCAACCGGTGATTGAAACAGTGGATGAACAAGAAGCCGCCGAGATGGTGGCTGCGGGCGACCCAAAAACGTACATCCTTGATGTCAGAAATCCCAAAGAGGTGGAAGCCAACAAGCGCGCTGGCGCCGTCAATGTGCCGTTATTATTGCTACGCAAAAATCTCGGCAAGCTTAAAGCCGACGCAGTCTACGTGACGGTTTGCGATGGCGGTAAACGCGCTGCGCTGGCCGCCTACATACTGAATGAAAAGGGCTTTACTGCTTATGTGATGGCCCAGGAGAGTCAAAGTGAGTGACGATTGTTTGTTTTGCAAGATCGTTGCAGGTGATATCCCTGCTGATAAAGTTTATGAGGATGAGCGGATTCTTGCATTCAACGACATTAGTCCGCAGGCCCCCACCCATATTCTGGTGATCCCTAAAGAACACATCGCCACGGTGAATGACCTGGCCCCAGAGCACTCTGATTTAATCGGCCACATGGTGCTTAGCGCTCAGAAGATTGCTAAAGAACAAGGTCTGGCAGATGACGGCTACCGCCTGATCATGAACTGTAATGAACAGGGCGGCCAAACCGTTTACCACATCCATTTGCATATTCTGGGCGGCCGACAATTGCGCGGTCTTGGTTAATGACTTTTATCGACCAGTTAATCATTGGTTTTGATACAGCCCTCAGAACCAGCACAGGCAACACCAGTAGCAGCCACAGGCCGTCTCCTGCTAGTGGTCCTGACACAACGGCACTGAGCCATGAACAGCAGCAGTTGTCTGGAAGACTGATGCGCGTGAATCACTGTGGTGAGGTTTGTGCCCAGGCGCTATATCATGGCCAGGCACTGACGGCGAAGAGCGGACGGGTCAGTAACGCCATGCTAAAGGCAGCCGAGGAAGAAACTGATCATCTGGTGTGGTGTGAATCTCGCCTCAAAGAACTGAATACTGAAACCAGCAAGCTTAATCCACTGTGGTATGCCAGTTCATTCGCCATGGGCGCTGTGACTGGCCTTCTTGGCGATAAAATCAACCTGGGATTTGTCGCCGCCACTGAAGAACAAGTGTGCAAACATCTGGATGAACATCTGGAGCGTCTACCCGAGGAGGATCAGCGCTCCAGAGCAATCCTCAGCGCTATGCGCGAGGATGAAAAGCGTCACGAAGAAACTGCGTTAGAAAAAGGCGGAGCGCGTTATCCCGGCCCCATCAAAAACCTCATGACCGGGGTCTCAAAGGCTATGACCCGGTCATCTTTCTGGATTTAGTACCCCGTCTGCAATAGCAATCGGCGGATGAAAGATAATCTGAACCTTTATGCCCGATGGATCAGCACAATAAAAGCTCCGTGCGCCATCACGATGTGTCCTGGGTTCCGTTAAAATTTTTACCTGGTTGTCCTTTAGATACTTAAACCATTGGTCAACTTCTGCTTCGTTGCCGAGAAAAAAGCCAACGTGATCTAAGTAGCCCGGTTCACTCGCACTTGCCGCGCGATGCAGGGCCAAATTGTCGTTGCCCGAGGTCAGATAAACGTTATCGACATCCGGCCGCCATTCGACCTGCATGCCCATTAAGTTCACAAAGAAGTCTTCCGAGCCCTCAAGGTCAGAAACAAACAACGCCACATGCCGCAGCCCTGCAGTTTCGCCAGGTCGGGCTGAATTGTCATATTTACTCATTGTCGCGAATCTCATAGTCGTGAGTGATGTCAACACCGCCCCGCCCCAGCATAATGGATGCCGAGCAGTATTTATCCGCTGACAAATCAATTGCACGTTTTACCTGCGCCTCTTTCAAATTGTTTCCCGTCACCACAAAGTGAAAATGAATCCTGGTGAACACGCTAGGCACATCATCAGCTCGTTCCGCCTGGATTTCCGCTACACAATCGGTAACATCCTGGCGAGCTTTCTGCAAAATCGAAATCACGTCGAAGCTGGTACAGCCGCCGACGCCGAGCAAAACCAATTCCATGGGCCGGATACCGATATTTCTGCCTCCTGCCGACTCCGGTCCATCGATGACGACCGTGTGACCACTTTCCGATTCTGCGAGGAACGTCACATTTTCAATCCACTTCACTGATGCTTTCACGGTAATACCTGTCAAAATTGAAGGGTAAATACTACCAGAAGTCGGTGACTTCGCGCCGCCTGGCGGAATACTCTCTGGGATAGAGTTGTGTTGTGTAGCAAGTCGCCGTAACCTATTAGATCAACTAGGAAACCGTCAATGTTATGGTCAGCTTAAGCCTGAACGAACCCAACTTCGGCAATATGGATGAATTTCTCACCGTTGCCCATAAGCGGAAGTATCCCCGGGGTGCCACCATCATTTTTGCCGGTGAAGAAAGCGATTCGCTTTACTACATCACGAAAGGCTCCGTCACCGTATCTATCGAAGACGAACAGGGCCGAGAAATTATCGTTGCTTACCTGAACAAGAATGACTTCTTCGGCGAGATGGGTATGTTCGGCAATGGCACACGCACGGCCTGGGTGAAAGCCAAAACAGAATGCGAGGTTGCCGAGTTAGGCTACTCTAAGTTTGTCGAGCTTAGCCAAAAAGACGCCGGCATTATGTTCAATGTGGCGAGCCAACTCGCCGATCGTTTAACCAAGACTACACAGAAAGTCAGCGACCTGGCATTTCTTGATGTAACCGGTCGAGTCGCCCGACAACTGCTGGACCTTTGCAACGAACCAGACGCAATGACCCATCCTGATGGCATGCAAATCAAGATTACCCGGCAAGAAATTGGCCGTCTTGTGGGCTGTTCACGGGAGATGGTTGGGCGAGTTTTAAAAACCCTTGAAGATCAAGGTCTAGTT
>JBKAGC010000105.1:0-11745 GCA_046290215.1 Pseudomonadales bacterium
TGGGTGCATCCAAGAAACTTGATGCCGCCATCGGCATGTCTGCCGCCACCACTTTTGTCCTCACCCTGGCGTCGGGGCTAAGCTATCTGGTCAACAAATTTATTCTGGTGCCGCTGGACATCCAGTATCTGACCATTGTCAGCTTTATTGTCATGATAGCCGGATTGGTGCAGTTCTCTGAATTCATCATGCGCAAAACCCAACCGCTGATGCATCAGGTGTTAGGCATCTTTATACCGCTCATTACCACCAACTGCGCGGTGCTCGGTGTGGCCTTACTTAACGTTCGAGCTAACCACGGTTTTGTTGATTCACTGTTCTATGGCTTTGGTGCGGCTCTGGGCTTTTCCCTGGTGCTGATTGTCTTCACCGCCATGCGCGAGCGCCTCGAGTTTGCTGATATCCCTGCACCTTTTCAGGGTACCGCCATTCATATGATTACCGCGGGACTGCTCTCACTAGCGTTTATGGGTTTTACCGGGATGGGTAGCTAAGCCATGCTTGCCCTGGAACCATTTGTACTCGCCGGACTGACTGCACTCATTGCCGCGTTACTGATTACGGCGCGCAGGCAATATCCTGAGGATTCAGAACAAGATCAGGTCATTAAAGCCATCAACATTGCTTGCGCAAACCCAGTGCGCGCAATCGGCCATGGTTCCCCTATGCCGAGGCCATCGCAGATGGTGAACCCATCAACCGTTGCCCGCCAGGAGGCGCTGACACCATCAAAAGGCTCGCAGAACTGTTGGGCCGGGAGGCAGAACCCCTGGATCCAGAATTCGGTAGCGAAAGTCCGAAAACCGTGGCGGTCATTCGCGAGGCCGAATGCATTGGTTGTACCCTGTGCATTCAAGCCTGCCCGGTGGATGCCATTATCGGCGCGCAACAACAAATGCATAGTGTCATTGCCGATGTTTGTACCGGATGCGATCTGTGCTTACCGCCTTGTCCGGTTGACTGTATCGACATGGTGCCGGTGCCAAAAGCCCCTGCCCAGAACATCGCACTGCGGCCGCTGGTGACCGGCACGGAAGGACCTTGCATTCGCTGCGGTGATTGTGAAGTGGTTTGTCCTAAAGGTCTTTCGCCACAAAACTTACACTGGCAGAGACAATCTGCCGAGGCAATGATCGAACTGCGTCTGGATGACTGTATTGAATGCCGCCTGTGTGACCGGGCTTGTCCAAGTGCAATCCCTTTGACGGAAAACTTTATTACGAGCAAGTCACGGCTCGCAGAAGTTCGCGCTGAACAAATCGCTGCTGCCGAGGCTGAAGCGCGCTATAACAAGCGCAGTGAAAGGCTGGCCAAAGCCAAGGTAACAATAAAAACCAAACCCAGCTCTAGCGACCGCGCCGCCCTGCTGGCGAGGTTAAAGAAATGATCAACCGCAGCCAGCAAATCATGTTGTGGGTGTTAGCCTGCCTGGTGCCGGGACTTGCGGTCAGTACCTATTTGCTTGGCAGAGGGATCATCGCCAATGTAGTGATTTCTGTTGTCACAGTTTTTATCTGCGAGATCCTCAATGCCAAGGCCAGACAAAAACCGCTTATGGCCGCCTGGGACGGATCTGGCACGGTCACCGCAGTATTGCTCGCGGCGTGCTTACCACCCGACCTGGCCTGGCATCTGGTGGCGTTTGGCGCAGCCTTTGCTGTGATTTTTAGCAAACTACTATATGGCGGTCTCGGCCACAATTTGTTCAACCCGGCAATGGTTGGCTACTGCGTCCTAATCCTGTGTTTTCCACTTGCCATGTCAAACTGGCCGCCGCTAACGGATGGTTTGAGTGGCGCCACGGCATTGGACACCTTAAAGTGGCGCGAGGGTGCCACCGTGGCAGAGATCTGGACCGCAGAAAATGGTTTTGGTCGATTTGCTGGTTACGGTTACGAATGGATCGCTGCGGCTTATCTTCTAGGTGGCATCGCGCTCATGGGTCTGAAAATCATCAAATGGCATGGCCCTGTGGCGATGCTTGGCAGCATCAGTGTGTTAAGCATACTGTTCTACGCGAGCGGCGGCTCAGACAGCTTTGGTTCACCGCTGTTTCATATATTTGCCGGCGGTACGCTGTTTGCGGCGTTCTTTATTATCACTGATCCGGTTACCACACCGGAAACTAATACCGGTATGTTGTGGTTTGGCGCTGGCGTGGGGGTTCTAACTTTTATCATTCGCGCTGTGGGTGCCTATCCAGATGGTATCGCCTTCGCCGTTTTACTGATGAATGCGCTGGTTCCGCTGTATGAACAACTGAGGTTACGGCAGCGATGAAGGAGGCACGCACCATCGTCGTCATTGCCCTGATCCTTGGCGTTTGCCTAACAGGCGCATATCACCTTGCCAAACCACGTGTACTAGCGGCGGAGCAGGCCTACGCCATCCAACAGCTTGAAGATGTCCTCGGCGATACTGAGTTAAACATCCAATATGATCCCAATGACCAACGACATCGCCTACTGCAGGGCGAAACGGTGATTGGCCAGATTGATAAACTGACCACGGCAAAAGGTTATAACGGCAACATTACCTTCTGGCTTGCTACCGCCAGCAGCGCAAATGGCACGGCTGCTGAAGCTGAGGTTATTGGCGTGAGAATCATAAAACATCAGGAAACCCCAGGTCTGGGGGACAAACTTGAGCTCGCGGTCTCCGATTGGGTACTCGGCTTTAACGGCCAATCTCTCACGACCGCTAGCTGGGATGTGAAGAAATACGGCGGCGACTTCGATCAGTTTAGCGGCGCCACGATCACGCCGAGAGCTGTAGTGCAGCGGATTGCAGAACATCTGCAAGCACTCAACAGTAGCCAGGAGCAAAGCCAATGAACGTGAAAGACCTATCACAACAGGGCCTCTGGACTAACAATCCTGCAATGGTGCAAATGCTTGGCTTGTGTCCGCTTCTGGCAGTATCCAACTCCGCCATAAATGGCATGGTCCTGGGTGTACTAACCATCCTGGTATTGGTGTGCTCAAACACGCTTATTTCGCTGCTGCGCGGCGCCTTAAACGATACAACCCGATTGCCTTGCCAGATTCTCATCATTGCCAGCTTTGTCACCCTGGCAGACATCCTGCTCCAGGTCATCTCCTTCGAACTGCACCAGCGAATCGGTTTGTTTGTGGCGCTAATTGTCACCAACTGCGCGATATTAGGCCGCGCTGAGGCCTTCGCACGGAAAAACTCCGTGGCTTATGCCGCTTTCGATGGCTTGATGATGGGGCTTGGCTTTTTCGCCGCCATCGTCATTTTAAGCTGCCTCCGCGAGATCTTCGGCCAGGGCACCTTACTGGCGGGCGCGGAGTTGATCTTTGGCCAGGCTGCCGCCACATGGCAGATTGAAATGCCCTTCGATGGCATACTACTGGCTGTGCTTCCTCCCGGCGCTTTTATCTTATTTGGACTCATGATTGCCGGCAAAAACTGGATAGATAGTAAAATTGAACAAAGACAAACGATACGAAATTCTGACCCGGCTACGGGCTGAAAACCCAACGCCCACCACAGAGTTAAATTACAGCTCCACCTTTGAACTGTTGATTGCGGTGATGCTTTCCGCACAGGCAACGGATGTTTCGGTAAACAAGGCCACGGCAAAGTTGTACCCGGTGGCAAATACACCTGAGGCGATTTTAGCGCTCGGCGTGGAAGGCGTTAAGGAATACATCAAAACCATTGGCTTGTTTAACAGTAAAGCTGCCAACGTCATCAAGACCTGTCAGATCTTAATTGAACAGCATAATGGCGAGGTGCCCACCACCCGCAAAGAACTTGAGGCTCTGCCAGGAGTTGGCAGGAAAACCGCCAATGTGGTGCTAAACACCGCGTTTGGCGAGCCAACCATGGCCGTGGACACGCACATTTATCGCCTTGCTAACCGAATTAAATTCGCCCCGGGCAAGACCGTGCGTCAGGTGGAAGACAAACTCATCAAAGTGATTCCTGATGAGTTTATCCGCGATGCGCACCACTGGTTAATCCTTCACGGACGCTACGTTTGCACCGCGCGGAATCCCCGCTGCGGTGCTTGCGTTATTCAAGATCTATGTGAGTTCAAAGGCAAAAAACTCGATCTCGACGAGTAGTTTGAGCTTTAGCTGAGCTTGCGACCCTGCTTACTCGCCACTTTTAATCGAAGCGCGTTCAAGCGGATGAAGCCCTCGGCATCTTTCTGATCGTAAGCACCAGCATCGTCTTCGAAGGTGACGATATTGCCGTCGTAGAGACTATCCGTGCTGGAATCACGACCCACAACAATCACGTTACCCTTGTAAAGCTTCAAGCGCACCGTACCGTTCACATAAGTTTGTGACTCGTCGATCAGGGCTTGCAGGGCAACCCGCTCTGGTGACCACCAGTAGCCGTTGTAGATAAGCTTGGCGTACCGCGGCATTAACTCGTCCTTCAGGTGAGCTAATTCACGATCCAGGGTGACAGATTCGATGGCTCTGTGACCTTTCAGCAAAATGGTGCCACCGGGTGTTTCATAGCAACCACGGGCCTTCATGCCCACATAACGATTCTCAACAATATCGACGCGGCCAATGCCGTTTTCTCCGCCCACCTTGTTCAGGTAGGTCAGTACTTCAGCAGGCGTCATGGACTTGCCATCAATGGCCACCACATCGCCTTTCTCGTAGGTCAACTCAATATACGTGGGGGAATCCGGCGCGGCTTCTGGGCTTTTGCTCCATAACCACATAGATTCCTCTGGCTCGGAATTTGGCTCTTCTAAAATGCCGCCCTCGTAGGAAATATGCAGTAGGTTTGCGTCCATGGAATAGGGCGACTTCTCACCCTCGTGCTTACGGTCCACAGGAATCTGGTGCTTTTCACAAAAGGCCATGAGCGATTCGCGAGAGTTCAAATCCCATTCCCGCCAGGGCGCAACCACTTTCACTTCAGGTTTTAACGCATAGGCACCCAGCTCAAAACGCACCTGGTCGTTGCCTTTGCCCGTCGCACCATGAGAAATGGCATCAGCGCCAGTCTGGTTGGCAATCTCCACCAATCGCTTCGCAATCAAAGGTCGGGCAATGGAGGTCCCGAGCAAATATTCACCCTCATAAATGGTATTGCAGCGGAACATTGGGAAGACAAAATCACGCACGAACTCTTCACGCAAATCATCCACAAACGCCTCAGTGGCGCCGGAGTTCAAGGCTTTTTGTCGTACCGGAGAATAATCATCACCATCACCCAGGTCTGCGGTAAAGGTCACCACCTCGCAGCGGTAGGTCTCCTGTAACCACTTCAGAATGGCGGTGGTATCAAGCCCACCGGAGTATGAGAGGACAATTTTATCGATGTCTGCCATGGTCAGCCCCAGAAAAAAGGCGCCATCTTAGCAAATATTCCGCGTCGAGTCGGCCCTGTGCCGTTTACTCCCCCACCTCGGTTGCGCCACCACTGTCGTTGCTGGACTTGCCTGGCGATGTCTTTTCCTGCGGTTTGTTAGTTGGCTGGCTATTTTGATTAGGCTTATCCGCTGAACGGGAGGCGTCTTCACTCGCGGTTTGCGCCTCACCATCGTCAGACAGTACCGCGTCCGGTGGATCTTGCGGCACAAATTCGCGGCTCAAACGCACCGTGGTGCGGCGATTTTTCGCCCGGTTAGCCGGCGTATTGTTACGGGCCACTGGATACTTTTCAGCGTGATAACGCACCACCAACAGATTCTCATCTACTCCTTGTGAAATTAGATAGTCGTATACCAACTGGGCTCTTTGTTGGGAAATCTTCACGTTATCCCGGGTTAAGCCTTCACTGTCTGTGTGACCATCAATAAATATTTGCCGCACGCTGTCATCCACTTCGAGATAGCGGGCAATTTTGTTTAATAACTGGCGACCGTTACCGTCTAGTTCGATTTGCCCAGGGCCATACTGCACCCGACTTCGCTCAAGCTGGGCAAAATTTGCAGGCAACAGTTGATCTTCACATGCCGTGAACTCATCGAAGGCACCGCGAAACCCCACGGTAGACAATTGCACCTCGAGTGGTTGAGCGACGTTTTCTCTAAGAGTGCCACGAAACTCCACCATCATGCCTTCGAGCAATCTGGCCGCCACCTGGGTAGCTAAACTCTCGTCCAAACGAAGTTCACCCTGTTTCACGGCAGTTTCTGCCAGGGCTGAGGCCAGACGCCGTGGTTGCCATGTGGGCGGTTGCGCGAGCACCGTGATTTTCTCGGCACCAAACATAATGCCCTGGCCATCCATTTCCAGACGGCGGGTTTCCCCGGCGTGATGCACAAACGCACCCGTGCCATAGCCGTTGATATAATGCTCAAGCCGGCACACATAGGGCGAGGTTTCTGTGATCCACTGGCTTTGATCAGGTCCGTTGCATAGCGCAACCCATAGGTTGGCACGGCAATACCAGGCACAGGAGAAAATTAACGCTTTCTAGTCTTAAGCCTAGCAGCTGAGCAACAATTCGTCATCTTGTGATTCGAGGCTATCACTGCCGCTCACCGCATTAACGCCCTAGTACAATCCCAGCTAAACCTTGCTTGAGCTCCTATGCGCCGTCTCACCCTAACTCGCCCCGATGACTGGCATATCCATCTGCGGGACGGTGATTACCTTGGTCAAACCGTACTCGATGCGAGTCGCTACTTTGGCCGTGCCATTGTCATGCCTAATTTGACACCGCCGGTTGCCACCGCTGCAGATGCAGAGCGGTACTACCAGCAGATTTGCCAGCAGCGTCCGGCAGGGAACTCTTTTCAACCCTTAATGACCCTCTACATCACGCCAGAAACAAGCCCGCAAACGGTTATCGATGCCGCGGCCAGTGACGTGGTGAAAGCTTTTAAGTTGTACCCTGCTGGTGCAACCACCAACTCGGATGCTGGCGTCAGCGCCATTGAAAGCTTGTATCCGGTGTTTGCGGAAATGGAAAAAGCCGGTGTGGTCTTGTGTATCCACGGTGAAGTGACCAACCCAGAAGTGGACATTTTCGATCGTGAAGCGGCGTTTATAGAACAAACCCTGGGCCCTATTTGCGAGCACTTTCCTGAACTAAAGATCGTCTTTGAACACATCACCACCAGTGACGCCGTACAATTTGTGCACGCTCAGGCAAAAAACGTCGCCGCGACCATCACCGTACATCACCTCCTCTACAACAGGAATCATATGCTGGCTGGTGGCATGCGGCCCTCTATTACTGATTGCCGATTTTGAAACGTGGTACTCATCAGCAAGCATTAATCGAAGCTGCTACCGGTGGCAGTGAAAAGTTTTTCCTTGGCACAGACTCAGCGCCCCACCCTCGTTCAGCAAAGGAAAATGCGTGTGGCTGTGCCGCTGGCAGTTACACGGCTCACGCTGCGCTGGAGTTGTACGCCGAGGTATTTGCCGCCCAGGACGCGCTGGCGCACTTAGAGGGGTTTGCCAGCTTCTGGGGGCCGGACTTTTATGGCTTGCCAAGAAATGCCGATCAGATCACATTGCAAGAAGAAAGCTGGCAGGTGCCAGAGTTCCTGCCATTTGGCGAGGAAAGTTTAATCCCCATTCGCGGCGGTGAGACGATTCGCTGGCGAGTAGTTTCATGACCCAGAGCAAAGACCCTATAGCCCGTCGTTTCCGCGGTTACCTCCCAGTGGTGGTAGATTTAGAAACCGGCGGCTTCAATTCCGCAACCGATGCCTTACTAGAATTCGCTGCCGTATTAATAGAAATGGACGAGGATGGCTTTATCGTCCCAGCGGAAAAAGTATTTTTTAATGTTGAACCTTTTGAGGGCGCCAACATTGAACAATCATCCCTCGAATTCACCGGCATTGACCCGGACAACCCATTGCGCGGCGCGTTACCGGAGCGGGAAGTGCTACTGGAAGCATTCCGCATTATTCGCAAGAAAATCCGCGACACCGGCTGCCACCGCGCCATTATGGTGGCACACAATGCCTCGTTTGATCTGGGTTTTCTAATGCAGGCAGCAGAGCGCGCCGAGATAAAACGTAACCCATTTCACCCCTTTTCATCCTTTGACACCGCGACCTTGTGCGGTCTGGCGTTTGGTCAAACTGTGCTCGCCAAGGCCTGTGCTGCCGCCGACATACCATTCGATGCCGGCGAGGCACATTCTGCAATTTATGACTGTGAAAAGACCGCCGATTTGTTTTGCCACATCGTCAATCGTTGGCGCGACCTGGGCGGCTGGGACTAATGCGACTCGGTCTGCTGATTACATTAGCTGTAATTTGCCAGATCAGCCTCGCGGCCGACTATCCCACCATATACTTAAACGGCAGTTGGAAGTTTCACCCAGGGGATGACCTTGCCTGGGCACAACCTGATTTTGACGATGGCAACTGGCAAGCTCTGCCGTTACCCGGTACCTGGGAAGATGCGAGCGATGCAAATTCCGCCTGGTACCGGCGCACCATCAATATTAGCCAATTCCCCAGGCAAGACCTGGGTTTACAAATTGGCGCTATCCGTAACGCCTATGAAGTTTACGTGGACGGAGAGCGACTAGGCGCGGTTGGTAAACTGCCCCCGGATCCCGAGATCAACTACGATCTATTAAGGGTTTATCGAGTTCCTCCTGACCTCACCGCCGGCAAAGACTCCATGGTCATTGCCCTCCGAGTCTGGGGTGGTAGTGACCTGTCTATCGGCGTTACGGGTGCTGGCCCCTATAGCGGTACCTTCGCCCTTGGCAATTACACGCCTGGTGCGCGAATTAGATGCGGCACAAGTTCCGCGCCTGATTTTCGCCAGCATGTTCTTGTTGGCCGGCGCTTATTTCTTGTATTTGCACCTCCGTACCAGGGCGATTCCTGCTTTCTTCTGGTTTGGTTGCACTTCTCTGGTGCTGGCGCTGTATATCGTTACCCAGACCCAGTGGAAGTACGGCTGGGAACTTAACTTTTTAACCATGGAAAAAATCGAAGCCATTAGCTTTTTGTTGTTTCTCGCCAGCATCACAGAACTGATCTGGAAAATGATCGAGCGACCCATCCCACGATTTATGCGCTTTATTCAGGCAGTGTTCGTCCTGCTAGCAGGCGTTTATGTCCTGGCGCCGAGTCTTGATGTGCACTACGTGGTTCGGCCTTTCTGGCAAGCCCTCATCATCATTAATTTAATACCCGTCATGTGGATAGTGGTCCGTGAAGCGCGGGTCGGCAACGACGATGCCAGGCTGCTCCTGTACGGCTTTTGCGCCTTCGCCATTGCTGGGGTCAATGACCTGATGATTAGCTTGAACCTCCACCCGGACATGGGACTACGTTTGGTACCGCTAGGCTTCCTGGCAATCCTGATTGCCATGGGTGCCTCTCTCGCTGGTAAATTTAAGGTCATGCTCACCTCCCTGGAACAACAAGTGGCAGCACGTACCGAGGAACTTAGCCGGGTTAACCGGGAGCTTGCCCAGGCCAACAACTCCCTGGTTGAAATGACCAGGATCGACCCACTCACTGGTGTGCTGAACCGCCGCGGGCTCACCTCAGAAGCAGAGATTGAAAGGCAACGATTCATCCGCCAGCGTGAACCCTTCGCCCTGGTGATTGCGGACATTGATCACTTCAAACAGTTTAACGATCAATACGGCCACGCTTGTGGCGATAAAGTCCTGACCGCCGTGGCAGAAATTTTTCGTGCTTACGTCCGTGACGTGGACCGGGTGGCACGTTGGGGGGGTGAAGAGTTTGTGCTCTTATTTCCAGGCACGGATCAACAAGGTGTAGAAAATATTGCCGACAAGTTGCGCCAAAAGATCGAGCAGTTCGAACTGGACTTCGAAAACCGCCTCTTAAAAGTCACCATGACCTTTGGCGGTGCTGTATACCATGCCGATGAAAGCATCGATGAATGTCTTGTGCGCGCGGATACCGCCCTCTACCAGGGTAAAGCAGCCGGTCGCAACAGAGTCGTGATAGCGCCATGAGACACTGGCGGCCCCATGAACTTGAAAGCTTGCCTCGAGAGGGCATCTTTATCCTACGGGGTTCCAACCCCAATCGCTTAGAGACCTTCGTGGATGCCGCGTTTGCATTTGCCGTGACGCTGTTGGTGATTTCAATTGATAACATCCCGGGTAGCTATGACGAGTTCGTTGCCGCCCTACTGCAAACGCCGGCCTTTGTGGGCTGTTTCTTTCAACTGATGATGTTCTGGCTAGGCCATCGCGCCTGGAGCCGCCGCTACGGCATGGACGGCAATACAGAGTTATGGGTGTCCCTGGTGCTGGTGGCAGGTATCCTGGTAATTGTTTACCCGCTGCGGTTGATGATTGGTGCCGCACTGGCATTCATTTCCGACGGGTTCTTACCGGCTCAGATTAACTTTAGTTTTGATCAGCTTCGAACAGTATTCATTTTATACAGTTCTGGCTTTGGGCTATTGAGTTTAACCATCGCGCTGCTGTTCTGGCTGGCGCTGCGAGCAAAAGATGCCTTACTACTTGGTCCCGCAGAAATTGTCGCAACCCGCTCTAATGTTCAAGCCTGGTTAATTTTAAGTGGCACCGGAATTGTCTCTATCGCCATTGCAGTATTCGCTGAGGGTATGGCGATGGTCTGGGCTGGTTGGATTTATGTCACATTGGCTGTGATTATGCCCTTACATGGGTCTATCTCGAGAGGACGCCTGGCTCAGCTCAAACAAACCAACGCTGAGCTAAACCAGGCCAACGATGGGTTATGACTCCTCGCTGGTGGCAGACTTCACTAGAGGCTGAAGTTCTCCGCTCTGATACATTTCGGTGATGATGTCACAACCACCGACCAATTCACCGTCAACAAATAATTGTGGGAACGTCGGCCAATTGGAATATTGTGGCAGGTTTGCACGAATTTCTGGATTGGCCAGAATGTCGATGTAAGCAAACTTCTCGCCGCACGCCATGAGTGCCTGGGTAGCCTGGGCAGAAAAGCCACACTGCGGGGCATCTGGCGAGCCTTTCATGTAAATCAAAACCGGATTGGCTTCAACTTGCTGCTTGATGGTCTCCAAAATGTCCATGTCATTTCTCTTGTGTTACGAATTTGCGCGCCATTCTACCGGTTTTTGGCGCCGCTGCTTAGATTTTTCCCTTATCAATCTATGCCGTAACCGCCACCACCGGGTGATTCCAGGCGGAGTTTTTGTCCAGGAGATACCTTGAAACTGGTTTTGACCGGCAACTTTTCACCGTCGAGTCGCTGCTCACCAGCGGTACCGTCCGCGCCGCCCTGCAAGCCCCAGGGGCCGCGCTGACGCCTTTCACTTAAGATGGTGACCTCTGCGTCGTCAAGAAACTCGAACTCCCGCACCAATCCATCGCCGCCACGCCGGGCACCATGACCGCCTGAGCCTTCGCGAAGGCCATAGTGCAAAATGCGCAATGGGTAATGCCTCTCAAGGCTCTCTATTGGCGTGTTTAAGGTATTTGTCATATGGCTTTGCACACCAGAAATGCCATCAGAGTGCCGACCGGCGCCAACACCGCCCGCCATGGTTTCGTAATAATCCCAGGGATGAGCGCTGCTGTGGTTACCCATCGCCAGATTATTCATGGTGCCCTGGCTAGCGGCCGGAATTTGCTCGGGTATCGCCTCGGCAAGCGCGCCCAGTACTGCGTCTACAACGCGCATGGAGGTTTCCACATTGCCCGCTGCAGTGGCTGCGGGCCTTGTGGCATTCACCAGGCAGCCACCCGGTGCTGTAATCTTAACACCTCGATAAGTACCCGCACAGTTGGGTGTGGCATCGTTCATTAAACATCGAAATACATAAA
>JBKAGC010000106.1:0-11693 GCA_046290215.1 Pseudomonadales bacterium
CAGCTGTTTGGCGCAGATTTTTAGGCCCAGGACTTCGAACTCGATTTCTGTGCCTTGTTTAAAGTTTTCGCTCATGCCATTCCTGCCAGCTTCAAAAAGCGCGGATTCTACCCAATTCTTGTGGCTAACAACATGTTGACAGCCCCGCGCCGCTACCTCACGTGTATTTGCTTAACCCTGCGGCTTTGCTAATGTGGAAAAACGCAACCAAGAGGGGATGAATATGGGTTACCACCATTTAGCGCTGGCTGCCAAAGACATGCCGGCGATCCACGATTTTTATGAGGGTGTGATGGGCTTTGAGCTAGTAAAAGTCGAGGTTGGCCCGAATCCAGAAGGCGGCTGGGCGAAGCACTTTTTCTACCGCATGGAAGATGATTCGAAGTTTATTGCTTTCTGGGAACTGCATGATACGCCCGGCGTGGATGAGAATTTTGAAACAAATCTGTCAAAAGCTGCCGGTTTACCTGATCACATCAACCATATTTCTTTCGATGTGAAGGATGAGGCGGAACTTAAACTGCGCAAGGATCAGTGGCTTAAAGCGGGCAAGGACGTTCTTGAGATTGACCATGACTGGTGTTATTCGATCTATACCAAAGACCCGAACGACAATCTGGTGGAATTTTGCTTAACCACCGGGGCGTTCACGGCCCAGGACCGCGAGCATGCGCTCAGCCAGTTAACGAGCAGCGAGCCCGAGTTTTCCAGGCCGCCAAAGATCGTTGAAGCCCACACCGCACCGGCGTAAAGAAATGGCCACCCATCAACAAATCGCCGGGGTCAGCGACGAAGAGCTGGTGGAGCGCATGCTGCGCAGCCACGACGACCGCTTTAACGAGGTGTTCTGGCAGCTCTTTGATACCCATGTGGGTGGCCATCTTAAGGAAGACGCGCGCATCGTGGATTTGGGTTGCGGACCTGGGTTGTTGCTGCGTGACCTGGCGGAGCGGCGGCCGCAAGCTGAGTTGTTTGGTTATGACATTACCCCAGCCATGGTGAACTACGCGAATAACCTTGGCCTCAAGGCCACTTTTGCGGAACTGGAACTAGTGAAAGAGCCTATCCCATTGGAAGAGGGCAGCGTTGATCTAGTCACCATGGCGGCAGTACTGCACGTGTTAGACGAGCCTCTAAAAATGCTGGCAGAGTTACGCCGGGTGCTGAAGTCTGATGGTACCTTTTTGCTCATTGACTGGGTGCGCCAGCCGCTGCGGAAGTACCTTGAGATGATGATGGAAAACGTGCCACCAGAGCGTTTTGAGCAAATGGAGCAAGCCATGCTGCGCTTGTCCGTGGCCCATAATAAATACACCGTTGATGATTGGATCTGGCTGTTAGGCAAAGGCGGCTTTACCGTCAGTCATCATGATCAGACTCGCTCCGAGCACTTCCGCACCTTTGTTTGCCGTCTTGGCTAGTTCGGTGGGCTACACACTTCGCAACCTGAGAAAAATGTTGTGCGAAAGTAGGCTTCAGCCTCACCGGCGCTAATGACGCGAGTTTCTACCATGTGCCACGCAACGTTAAGTTGCGCGTCAAAACTAGCCACGATCCAATCCGCTGGTATGTCGTTCCTCAGTTCGGCCCTTTTCTGTGCTTTCAGCACGGTTCCTTTTAAATCCCGGAGTTGACGCTGGTAGATCCTGGTAACCTCTGGGTCACGGGCGGCAATCTGCCAGAGAGACATTAAGAAACGGAAGCGATTCGCCAGCGGCATAATTGCGGTAAAAATGGCTTCTAACGCGGCGCGGCCTTGGAACTGATAGGCGTGTTTTAGCGCCTGGTCGGTTTCTTCAAGGCACAGTTGTGCCAGCGCTCGCACCAGTAGCTCCCGGGTTTCAAAGTGCCGGTACAAGGTGGCCCGGCCTATGCCAGCGCTGTTGGCGATCTCTGACATAGTGGCACTCGGATTCGCTAGCAATTCTTTAATGCTGGCCTCAAACAGGGCGTGGCGAGTTTTTAAGGCTCGTTGGTCGTTAGGCTTGTTCATGAGACAGGAGTGTATCATAAAGAAGGTTTAGGTTATGATACGTTTGTGTCTCATAACTAGTCGATGGATTCATGAAGTTAACCGATCTTTGTAACCTTGCCGCATTGCCATTACAGCAAGCTCACTCATTACCTTTTCAGGCCTACACCGACGCCGAGGTTTATAGAGAAGAAACCGCAAGAATTTTTCACAAGGAGTGGGTTTTTGTTTGTATGGCGGGAGAACTTAAGTCCCCTGGCGACTACTTTGCCTTGCAACTTGCGGCAGAACCTATTGTGGTGATTCGCGGGGATGATGGCACTTTGCGTTGCTTGTCTAACGTATGTCGTCACCGTGGTACGCAAATCCTCGACGATGGTGTTGGCAAAGTAGATAAATACCTTGTATGTCCCTATCACGCCTGGGCATTTACCAGAGCAGGTGAGTTAGCCGCAGTTCCGTACAATAAAACGATCGAGGTAAAGGCAGATGAGCATCGCTTGCCAGAGTTTTTGGTGGAGGTGTGGAATGGGCTTGTGTTCGTGAATCTTGATCCTTCGGCGGCAAGTTTAGGGCAGAGGCTCTCGGGGATTGATCCTTATCTCGATATTTTTGCACCAGATACTTTCGATAGCATTACCACCGGTGAGATCGAACACTGGCAGACCAATTGGAAACTGGCTATGGAAAATGCCATGGAAAGCTACCATTTGTTTAAGGTGCACAAGGATACGCTGGAGGTCTATTCGCCAACCCGGGCGGCCTATTACATTGCCGGTTCCTCTGAGTGGAGTTTAACCGGTGGTGCGACAGAGCGATCTAAGGGTTTGCTTGAGAAGTGGTTCAGCAAAGAAGTACACGATCACTATGTGCTGATTTCATTACCCCCCTCATTCGTCGGGATACTCAGTTACGGATCACTAGGCTGGCTGTCTGCTCACCCTGACGGTGTGGACAAAACCATTATTCGTTCCGGCAGTGTCGGTCTTGAGTCAATGCTGGCTTACAACGACATGGAATTTACCGAGGCTTTTTTTGCCGAAGACAAAGCAATTTGTGAGCGTGTTTATCGTGGTATGCATTCGCGCCATGGTCACGGTGGCAAGCTGACGGATATGGAAAGGGTGGTGGTGGATTTTCATCAATTCTGGGCGTCTCGACTGCAAGGTAGTGATCCTAGTGAATTTTTTGAAGACCAGGCTGCTGCTCGATTCCTGGGTCGATCCTGAAACTGGACTGCCGCCTAATGCTTGCCCGGTAGGTTTTATCAGGTGTTTTGCGAAAAAGTGCTTTCAATTGTCTAATATGTCCATTATTCTGGACATATGGAAATAAAAGATCTCGAGCAAAACCTAACCGTCCCCGCGGCCACCGCCATGTTTGCGGCGCTTGCCCAGGAAACCCGGCTGCAGGCCTATCAGCGCCTGGTGAAGGCGGGTCCCGATGGTATGCCTGCTGGGAAGTTGAGCGAGGCCCTGGGTATTCCCCACAACACCTTGTCTTTTCATTTGAGCCATCTGGCGAATGCCGGCGTGGTGAGTTCCCGAAAGGAAGGTCGGTCGGTGATATACATCGCGAACTATGAGGCAGTGCGCGATCTCATCAGCTTTATGGTGAAGGACTGCTGTCATGACGGCCAGGCGAGCATTCGTTCTGGAAAAAATTGCTCGATCATTGAACTTAGCGACTGCTGCTAACGCGGTCGCCCCTTACCGATATTGGAGTTAAGCCATGAAGAGAATGCACATTCATGTGGGTGTTACAGATTTAGATCAAGGCATTGGGTTTTACAGTGCGTTGTTTGGTGCAGAGCCAGATAAGGTCAAAGCAGACTATGCCCGTTGGTTGCTGGATGACCCAAGGGTCAATTTCGCGATCTCATCTAGCGGCGAGAATACCGGCGTTGAACATCTTGGTTTGCAGGTCGAAACTGAAGATGAGCTGGCAGAGGTGCGAGACCGATTGAAATCTGCAGACCTAAGCCTTTTCGATGAGGGCGCTGTGACCTGCTGTTATGCCAATAGCGTCAAGAGTTGGGTAAAGGACCCAAGTGGTGTGGCCTGGGAGTCCTTTCAGACCACCGGCGATTCTGAAACCTTCTCGGGGCCGGTGCTATCAACACCTGAAAGCCAGAATACAACCAGGCCAGGAGGGTGTTGCTGAGATGTCAAATCGTGTGTTGGTGCTGTGCACGGGTAATTCTTGTCGGTCGATCATTGGCGAGAATCTGGTGACGCACCTATCGAAAGGTGAACTCGAAGGGGTTAGCGCTGGCAGTACACCAACCGGTGAGGTCAATCCCAATGCCGTGGCAGTGCTGAAAAAACACGGTGTTGCGGTAAACGCGCCGCGCTCAAAAAGTTGGGATGAATTTGCGGGTGAGGATTTTCGTTTTGTGATTACAGTGTGTGATGCCGCAAACAATGAGGTTTGCCCGGTGTTTTCTGGTGGTTTTGAAAAGCTACACTGGAGTATCCCCGACCCGGCGGACGCAACCGGCGACGATATTGAGCCAGCCTTTGAGGCGGCTTATCAATTGATCAAGAGCAAGATTGAAACCGAGCTCTTAACAAAAATCGGAGTTTAACCCATGGGTTTATTTGAGCGTTACCTGGCTGTCTGGGTAGGTCTGGCGATCTTAATTGGCGTCGGCCTTGGCAGTGTCATGTCGGGGTTGTTTGCGCAGATTGCAGCGCTGGAAATTGCTGGCGTTAATCTGGTGGTTGCTGTGCTGATCTGGGTCATGATTTACCCGATGATGGTGAGCGTGGATTTTTCCTCCATTAAAGATGTGGGGCGCAAACCGAAAGGCTTGTGCGTCACCCTGGTAGTGAACTGGTTTATCAAGCCTTTCACCATGGCTGGCCTTGGCATTTTGTTTTTTGAATACATTTTTGCCGACATGGTCGATCCGCAAACTGCTCAGGAATACATCGCTGGCATGATCCTGCTGGGTGTCGCGCCCTGTACGGCGATGGTGTTTGTGTGGAGTCAGCTAGTAAAAGGTGATGCCAATTACACCCTGGTGCAGGTGTCTGTTAACGATTTAATCATGGTGATTGCGTTTGCACCTATTGCTGGTTTCTTGCTGGGTGTGACGGATGTGTCTGTGCCCTGGAGCACGCTGCTGCTTTCGGTAGTGCTGTATGTGGTGATCCCGTTAGTTGCCGGTTACGTGACACGGCAAATGCTTAAGTCCGATGCAGAAGTGGCAAGTTTTACCGCGCGGCTAAAACCCGCGTCGATTATTGGCTTGTTATCTACTGTGGTGATTTTGTTTGGCTTGCAAGCAACCACCATTCTCTCGCAGCCTCTGGTGATTGTATTGATCGCAATTCCACTGCTGATTCAGACCTATGCGATTTTTGCCGTGGCTTATGGTTGGGCGTATTTGTGGAAGATCCCATTTAGCACCGCGGCACCGGCGGCGTTAATCGGTACGTCTAATTTCTTTGAATTGGCGGTGGCCGTGGCCATTGGCGTGTTTGGTTTAAACTCAGGTGCGGCCTTAGCAACGGTGGTGGGCGTGCTGGTAGAAGTCCCGGTGATGTTATCCCTGGTAGCGCTGGCCAATCGCACCAGACACTGGTTTCCCGCGGAGACCAACTAGCAAGAACCCGCAATCTTAGCCAGGGCAGATGAGGTCCGCCGGTGGCCTTGCCCGGCTGAGGTGGTTACCGGCGGAAACCTGCTTGTGTGGTGTTAGCCCCTTGCATTTGGATGCCCGGCAAACAATGCATGAGCTTAATCAGTTTCATGGTGCGGGAAAGGTTGTCTTCAAACTGTGCGCCGGTGGGGTCGGGGCTGGGCAAATCCATTTCGATACAGCTCGCGCCCGGCTGGATGGTACAGGGCCGAAACAACTTCTTGCTGCCATTGTTCATGGCTTTGTCGCACACCAGCACCTGCATGCGTGTAGTCTTCGCCAGCATGCGCGCCGACTCGACATCTTGAGCCCACATCACCGACAAGCCCATAGGTCGCAGGGCCTCGTTGACCCCGCGATAGGTCTGGTGCTCTTTGCCGATGTATAAAACCTGACAATCTTTGTTTGCCATGATCTGGATAACGCATTTTTGTTGGGATTCGGTGTGACATACAGCAACTAGCGGGCCAAAATTTTAAGTTATTGATTATTATGACTTTGCCTTGAAAATGGACGCGTTTTGTCACAGACAAAATGCGGCACAGTTCACGTTTTACGTCACTTTTGCGCAAGTAATAGACAGGTTTTCAAATGTTATCGGGGCGCTAGGCAACCCTGGCGGTTGCGCGCTGGATTCCGGGGTCTAACAGATCGTTCAATACCTGGGGGTCTTTCTCGAGTCGCACTTGTTGCCACAAGACTTCCGCCTGGAGATGACGCTGGCGCAAATAGTTTAGCCACTGTTTGACGCGGCCGACCCGGTCTTTGCCGGATAAGTTCTGGGAAATATCCAGCCAGAACTGCCACAGCAAGTTCTCAAACCAGGGCCAATCTCCCGGGGCCTTGCCATCTCTAAGGATGGCGGCAAGGTCTGGCTGACGTACTGCGCCGCGACCAAGCATGACATCAGCCGTGCCCGCTGCTGCCTGGCACCTGGCGTAAGACTCGGTGTCCACCACATCGCCATTGGCAATCACCGGTATATCCAGGTGGGAGGTAATCTCGCCAATACAAGGCCAGTACACTGGCGGTCGATAGCCCTGGCTGCGGGTGCGACCGTGTACGGTAATCTCATCAGCACCGCCCGCTTGCAGGGCCAGGGCGTTGTCTAACATTTGCTCTGTGTCTTCAAAACCCAGGCGCATTTTTGCCGACACGATAATCGGTTTTGGTAAGGCGCGGCGTACTGCGCTAACAACCCGGTAGAGGTTCTCAGGTTCTTTCAACAAAATCGCGCCGCCCTGGCGGCGGTTCACAGTTTTGCTGGGGCAGCCAAAGTTGATGTCTAGACCGTAAGAACCTAGCTCCACGGCTCTCGCGGCATTGTCTGCCATGGCATGACTATCACTGCCCAACAGCTGGACGCGCACCGGCGTACCGCTGCTGGTTTTACCGCCGGTTAACAGTTCTGGCGAGATACGCTGGAATACCCGGGGCGGGTATAGTTTGTCTACCACCCGCACAAACTCGGAAACCACCCAGTCATAGCCGCCCTGGGCAGTAATCAAGCGCCGTAAATGCACGTCGGCAAGACCTTCCATTGGCGCTAGAACTATTCGCATGTTGAGGATATTTGGTCGGGTTGAAAGAATGAGAGCGGGATTGTAACTGATTCCAGACCTTGGCAGCATGGCGCCTTTCCGCTGGAGAAAAGAAAGATGCATATGGATAGTTGGGCAGAAACTGAAGTTAAAGCAAACGGCATTGCCCTGCACTGCTGGCGCACCGGCGGTGACCATAAGCCGTTACTGGTGTTGGCGCACGGCTTTAGTGACAACGGTTTGTGTTGGTATAGGGCGGCCAAACAACTGGCAGAAAAGTGTGATGTGCTGATGTTGACGCACAACCACGGTTTGTTCTGCGCTCCGGCAGGGCAGAGGCCATGCGATCTGGCACTTAATCAAGGCCGTGTCCAGACCGACCAGTATTTGCTGGGTCACTCCATGGCGTAGTACGGTGCCAGCGTGGCGGCGCGCTGGCCGCAGTTAGTGAAATCAGCCTTGCTGGAAGATCCGCCCTGGATGGTCAAGGACGATAGTCAGAACAAAGAGGCGGCGGCCGAGGCAGCGAAAAAACGCGGCGAAGAGTTTCGTAAATTTCTTGAGCTAATCCGCAGCAGGTCACCGGAGGCCGCGCAAAAGTTAGGCAAGACGTTAAATCCTGACTGGCATGAAGATGACTTGCCGGCATGGGCCGAATCCAAACAGCAGGTGAGTGATGAGGCGGCGAAAGGCTTGAGCTTTCCAGACTGGCGCACTGACGGGCCGAACATTACAGTGCCGACGTTGCTGATTTACACCGATGGTAAGCGGGATGGGATGCTAACGAAACCTGTGGTGGATGAGTTGCTGGAAGGTAACAAGCAGTTGTCGGCGGCGGAGATTCCCGGCGCCGGACACAACATCCGGCGGGAAAACTTTCAGGATTATATGAGAGCCGTGGAGGCTTTCCTGGATATCACCTGCCAGAGTTAGCGGTTTTTTTTGGCCGCAGCGCTTTATCAGCCCCGCTTTATATTAGCCCCGTTTTTTTATCAGCCCCGGCGGCGCAGCTCGTCGGTGTTGGCGCTGTTGGTGCGAGCGCGTTTCAAGGCCCGTTGTGCTGGCTTTGGCTTACGTAAGGCGGCCCGCGGTGCAGCGACCTGCTGCTTTAATTCATTGTATTCGTCATGGGCAACGCTGCGCTCAAGCTGTTGGGAAATCAGCTGATCGACGCTAATACCGCGTTTTGCAGCTAAACGTTCGGTACGCTGAATCAGTTCGGCGTCCAGATTAATGGTGAGTTGCTTGGTCATGATCCTCTCCTCGGCAGGTGGGGTCGATCATTATAGGGATTTTTCTCATGCCAACAAGCTTGTTGTGTGGCTAAAAACTTAAGTCCTCTTAGCTAAGCCTCTAATTCTATCGAGGTAAAATTGCCGTCTACATCCCGGTGCACGGCGTGGGTTGCTGTCACTGCTTGCGGGTGAATGCCGCCAAAAATATGAGGGAACAAAATTGGCTCGCCGCCTAGGTCGCCAGGCTGATCGCCCACGGCTGCCGCGGCTTCAAATTTAACGGACACGCCCTGAGCCGCAAGGGATGCCTCGGTCATCTCCAGGCACAACCAGTCCCCCTGGCTTTCGGTATAAAAGTGGTTGGCTACCTCGAGCAATTTCGCCGGGTCGGCGGTGCCATGGACAAAACCGTCCTGATCGTAAGTGGGCGGGTAATAGCTGCGCTGATCGTTAACAGCCAGGTGCCAATCTTTTGCTAGCGCGAGGTGATAGATTTTTGTCATATTAGCCAGTAGGCAGTTGCAGAATCGCTATGGTAACGAAGCGGCTCGAGGAGTAAATCCATGCTGGCCAATAATTAGAAAAACAATGCCGCGGCGGCCGCCTTGTGACCAGCCGGGTTAGGGGGACATATGACGAATTTGCCAAATCAGCAGAGTTACCTGTGCGGAGCGGCCAGGCAGCCGCTGATCTTTGAAACCATTGGAGCTTGCGTAGACCGCATGGCGCAGACCTTTCCTGACCGGGAAGCGCTGGTAGTGTGCCATCAAGACATTCGTTGGACTTATCGCGAGTACCAGCAGCAAATCAATGCGCTTGCGATGGGCTTATTAAAACTCGGTATCACCCCAGGCGACAGGGTGGGGATCTGGTCTCCGAATCGTGTTGAGTGGTGCTTGACCCAATTTGCCACGGCGAAAATTGGCGCCATTATGGTGTGTTTAAACCCCGCTTACCGCTTGTATGAGTTGGAATACGCACTCAACAAAGTGGAGTGCAAAGCCGTGATCACTGCCGAGCGGTTTAAATCCAGTGAGTACTTAAAAATGCTGCAGCAGCTCGCCCCGGAGCTAGAGCAGTGCGCACCCGGTGAGTTAAACGCGGCCAAGGTGCCCAGTTTGCGCACGGTGATCCGCATGGGGGATGCAGCTAGCCCCGGCATGTTTAATTTTGCTGATGTGGCTACCATGGGCGGCGAGGAGCAAGCCGGGCAACTTACCGAGATTGCAGCCAGGCTGCAGCCTGACGACGACATCAATATCCAGTTTACCAGTGGCACCACGGGTAACCCGAAGGGCGCCACATTAAGTCACTTTAATATCTTGAATAACGGCCTGCAGGTGGCGGCAGGTATGCGCTTTTCTGAACAAGACCGGCTCTGTATCCCGGTACCCTTGTATCACTGCTTTGGCATGGTGATGGGTAACCTGGCGTGTATGACTCACGGTGCCTGCGCCGTGTTTCCTGACGAGGGCTTTGAGCCGCAGACGGTGCTCAAGACCGTGGAGCAGGAAAAGTGCACCGCGCTGCATGGAGTGCCCACCATGTTCGTGGCAGAAACAGAGCTGCCAGATATTGCCAATTATGACCTTAGTAGCTTGCGCACCGGCGTGATGGCAGGAGCGCCCTGCCCGTTAGAGCTGATGCATGAAGTGATAAACAAACTCAATATGAGCGAGATCACGATCATGTACGGGCAAACCGAAACCAGTCCGGTCAATCATATGACCGACATCGATGCGCCCGCTGAAAAACGCTGCGGCACCGTAGGAAAGGTCGGACCCTATCAAGAAATTAAAATCATCAATGAGGCTGGGCAAGTTGTGCCACTCGGTGAAAAGGGCGAGCTATGCTGTCGCGGCTACTCAGTGATGCGAGGTTACTGGGCGGATGAAGAACGCACTGTTGAAACGATCGACCAGGCCGGTTGGCTGCACTCCGGAGATCTCGCGGTGATGGACGAGGAGGGGTATGTTCAGATCGTCGGCCGAATCAAAGATATGATTATTCGCGGCGGCGAAAACGTCTACCCGAGGGAAGTGGAAGAGTTTCTTTACACGCATCCAGACATTTCAGAAGTTCAGGTGTTCGGCGTGCCGGATGATCGCTACGGTGAAATCGTCGCGGCTTGGGTTCAGGTCAAAGAGGGCGCAACGCTGACTGAGGATCAAGTGAAAGCCTTCTGTAAAGATCAGATCACCCACTTTAAGGTGCCAAGCATCGTCGAGTTTGTCTCTGAGTTTCCGATGACCGTGACCGGAAAAATCCAGAAGTTCAAAATGCGCGACGCGGTGGTTGCTAGTCGTCGTTAGTTCACCGTGCATATACCCACTATCCCGAAGCAATTTGTGCAGCAGGTGGTTGCGGTACTTGATGTATCCACTCACGATCGACGCGCTCAAATTGAAGAGATACTAGAAAAAGACAAAGTCTCGATAAGTGAGTACATCGAATTCATTGGCTGGTGGCAGCAAGAGACTAAGGATGAAATGTTGGGGTTGTTAGATCGTCCTGTACCCCTCGGAAGTTTTGCGGTGTTGTGTGAAATGTTGATCCACAGTCCGGATGTTCTAAGCGCGCTCCGTCATTACGTTTCTTTCTATGGATTGTTTTCAGAAAACGCTCCCCTGATTGTGGAGCAGAATCAGACATTAGACATTGTGATTCACCCTGAAAGTCGTGCAGCGCAGTTTCCCTATTATGTGCACACGATGTTGCTCGGCGTATTGAAGTTGTTGTGTTGGTTGACCGGGCAAAAAGTCACGCCGGAAAGTGTCAGCCTTTCCTTGATCGACACCAAAGCCCAGTCAGAGTACGAATATTTGTTTGGCGTAGCGCCGGCACTGTGCGCAAGCGATAACCGCTTGTCTTTACCCTTAATAAGCCTCGGTCTGCCGATTGCGCCGAAAATACCTGTGGAGGAGTACACCCAACACCGGTCTACCTACCTTCTCATCTGGGCGGTGGCGGAAGACCTTGAGCGAAAGGTTTACAGTATGGTTGCCGAGGGCATCGCGAACGGTCACTTTAACGTTGAGACACTTGCCCAGCATTTGCACGTTTCTCGTCACACGCTCAATCGCCGCCTAGCGGAGGCTGGCACAACCTATCGTGAGATTCTAAGTCGAGTTCGACGCGATCAGGCGACCTTGCGGCTCCGCGAGAGCAACCAGTCTCTCGGCCAGGTTGCCGAATCGCTGGGTTACAGCGATGCCCGGGCTTTTAGTCGCGCTTTCACCCAATGGTTAGGTGAATCGCCAGCCAAATACCGCTCGCGCTACAAATTGTGACTTTAGCGC
>JBKAGC010000107.1:0-11676 GCA_046290215.1 Pseudomonadales bacterium
CTTACACAATCTTTTTATTTGCCTAATGATCTTAAAGATTCATTAACTCAAAGCCAAAACTCGATTCGTACACTGTGACCTGTTCCATATCTGTCTCGGCGTGGCTATTCGCTACCGCCAGACTCGCCGCAAACAATACGGCTGACTTTTTTAGTTTCATTAGTTTTATTCCCCATGAATGTGCGTACAAAAACCGGCGCAGTGTACGAATCGAGTTTTGGCTTTGAGTTAATGAATCTTTAAGATCATTAGGCAAATAAAAAGATTGTGTAAGGGTGGGTACTAGCAGTGAGCTGGTGGGCTGCGTAAGATTAAGTGAGTATTAAGTGGTTCGAGGTTGAGATGAAAAGACGTCAGTTTATTAAAGGTGCTAGTGTGGCCATGGGCCTTGCCGCAATGCCGGCGGTGACACGAGCAAAACCAAACAAGCGTTTGTATGTGGATGGCTTGTCATTCTTGCCGGAAGACCTGGGTGATGCCAGAGCGGCTGAGCTGGACGCATTTATTGCCGACATTTCAGCGATTGAGGAAGTACAACGCCCCGATGGCAGCATGAATTATAAGCGCACCTATAAAGCTTGTATGAAGAGCATCCAGGAGCGCCGGGCGAAATTTGAATCGAGGCCCGAGGACTACGTGATTGGCTTAAAAGGCAGCGATATTGAATCCGCGAGAAAGAATGATCAGTGCGCGGTGTTCTTGCAAATTCAAGGCGCGGACTGTGTCGAAGGCGGACTGCATCAAGTGGATGAGTTTTATGATAAGGGGCTGCGTGTCCTGCAACTCACTCATCACTACGATAATCTCTATGCCGGTGGCGCATTGAGTTTGCCTAATAAAGGTTTAACCAGAAAAGGTTTTGCCTTAATCAATAAACTTGAATCAAAGCACATGATGGTAGATCTGTCTCACTCTAGTGTGCAGAGCGCTTTGGACACGTTGAAGGTCGCAAAAGGACCCATAGTTCAAACTCATGGTGCGGCCCGGGCAATTGTTAACAATGCCCGCAATTCTCCCGACGTGGTAATTAAGGGGATTGCTGATAGCGGCGGGGTTTTTGGCGTGTTTATGATGTCCTGGTGGCTAACCGGCGATTCAGTGCCAAGGCCCGAACATTATGTGGCTAACTTAAAACACATTAAGAATGTCGCTGGTATCGATGCTGTGGCTGTAGCTAATGACTACCCCTTGCGAGGACACCTGGATGCTCTGGCGGGTGGTAACAATAATGATAAAGCCATTGGTACTTATCGAAGCTGGTGGCAAGGGGTTGGTAAAACTGGCGTACTTGGTTTCGATCAGCCGGCAAATCACATAGTGATTCCCGAGCTGAACCACGTAAAGCGAATGCGTAGCATCGAGTACTTACTAGAAGATGCAAAATTCACCAGTCGTGAAATCGATAAGATCATGGGTGAGAACTGGCAACGAGTCTTAAGTGAGGTTGTGGTTTAACGTGACTCTGTTGGCTGCCCAATAGGAGTAGAAAATGGCTAACGACAATCCTGATGACAACGATAAAAAGTCTGGTGGTATCGGCGGCGTTGCTAGGAATACCGGCCGCGCTATTGGCAATCTGGGTGAGAAAGCCGTGGATACCGGCTTGGCTATTGGTAAAGGCACCCTGAATACCGGCTGGGCCATTGGTAAGGGCACAATCGGTACTGGCATCGATCTGGGTGGACGCGCGGTTGGTTTTGCTGTGGGTACCGTGGGCAAAGGTGTTGATCTTTTAGGGTCTGCCCTGGCGCCAGCTGGGTTGAGCCGCACGGAAGATCGTGCGGCACCGGGAGAACAAGTGCCTGGTATTGAAGGCATGGCGGAGATAAACGTGCCGCCTGAACCCGGCGCGATTGCGATCAGTTACCTGGATTACTCTGCCGATCAAATCCAGACCGGTGAAGTAGACGACCTGGAGGCGTTTCTGGCTGAAGACCGTCCAGAGTGGTCTGCCACTCGCTGGATCAATGTTAGCGGTTTACATCCTTTTGTTGTTAACAAGTTTCGGGAAAAGTTTGGGTTTCACACCTTAACCGCGGAAGACACTCTACACGTTCCGCAGCGCCCCCGCGTGGAAATGTTTGATGACCATGCTTTTGTTGTGGGGCGGATGGTGCAAAGGCTTAAGTCGGATCCTACCGATCCAAATTCTGAAGATGGCCTCGACACTGAACAGGTGAGTTTGTTTGTTTATCGTGACACCCTCATTACCTTCCAGCAAAAGCCAGGTGATGTGTGGGAGCCTATCCGGGAGCGATTGAAAGTCGAGAACTCGCGAATTCGCAGATTAGGCACCGGCTACCTTTTATACGCACTGTTAGATGCGGTGGTGGATCACAGCTTCCCGGTACTAGAAAAGTACGGCGATATACTCGAAGAGTTAGAGATCATTACCTTAGAAACGCCAACGCCCCACGTGCTGCATAAGATTCACTCGGTAAAACGTGAGCTATCGCTTTTGCGGCGCATTGTCTGGCCGCTGCGCGAGGTCGTGGATGGTTTGTACCGTGAAGAAGCCGGCATTGTTGGCGAAGAAACCAAGCCATACCTGCGTGATGTTTATGAGCACACTATTCAAATTGTCGAGATCATTGAGTCCTATCGAGAGATGGCCAGTGGCCTTGCTGACCTTTATATGTCAGCAGTCTCCAACAAGATGAACGAGATTATGAAGGTGCTAACCATTATGGCATCGGTGTTTATTCCTTTGACCTTCGTTGCTGGCGTTTACGGCATGAACTTTCAGCATATGCCAGAGCTTGCAGTGGAGTGGGCTTATCCCGCGGTGTGGGTGACCTTTATTGTCTTAACCGTTGGTATGCTGGGATTCTTCAAATATAAAGGTTGGATCGGCGACGACTAGCCATTGCAAGGCTTCAGCCTGTACCAAGTGCTCGCATGCCCGCATATGTGAGGTAGACCAGGACGAAAATAGCGCCTACCTTGCGACTCATCAGTGTGTTACCCAGTAAGAACACCGGGATCAATGCGCCAGCAATCAACAATGAGGCAAACACATCCAGGGTGCCGTAATCTGGGATTGTCACAGGGGTGATAAGTGCACCAACGGGTAGTACCATCATAATATTGAAAATATTCGAGCCAACCACGTTGCCGACACAAAGGTCCGCCTCTTTGCGTATGGCGGCAATTACCGATGTCACGAGTTCCGGTAGGCTGGTGCCGACGGCGACAACAAACATGCCAATCACTGCTGGTGACACCTGATACATGAGCGCGAGTTCTGTGCCGTTTTCAATCGTGAGTTGGCCGCCCACAGCCAATCCTACCGCGCCAGTAATCGTGAGTGCCCAGTCTTTGCCCGGTGCAGTTTCAATAACTGGAGTTACTTCACCTATACTCACAGCAAGAGGATCTTGATCCTCCTTTAAGAAGTCCATCACAGTGATGTAGACGAACACGCCAAACAGCATCAACAGGATTAAGCTATCGGCCCGGTCGATTGCAGCAGGTTCGCCGCGAAGCAAGGCATCCAGGCACATGACTAGCAACGCAGTGCTAGCAAGTAGCAACAGCGGTAACTCGCGACGAATGATTTGCCCCTGGATTTGCATAGGGGTAAACAAAGCCGATAAACCTAGTACGAGTCCCAGATTAGCCAGGTTAGAACCCACCACATTACCGAAAGCGATATCTGACTGGTCACGTATGGCTGCCATGACGTTGATCATTAGCTCCGGTGCGCTGGTGCCAAAGGCGACCACGGTCAAGCCAACCACCAGCGGCGGTACGCCGTACCCAGCAGCAAGACCTGAGGCGCCTCGAACCAGCGCCATCCCGCCAATCAGGAGTAGAGCGAGACCCACGAGCAGTAATATAAATGTCACTTGAGTTCCTTCAGGTCTAACTTACCGACGTTGAGAAAAATAATAATATACTTAAGGCTGGAGGTACCATGTTAGAGATTCGCGCACTAAGCAAATCTTTTCACCAGGCAGACGGTGACGTCAGGGTTCTGGCTGATCTGGCATTGCAGCTAGATGCCGGGGAAACCGCGGCATTGCTGGGTGAAAGCGGTAGCGGCAAAAGCACATTGTTGAATATTATCGCGGGCTTAGAGCGCGCTGATACCGGGCAGTTGACCGTCGCGGGTCAGGTCACCCGTGGTTTTAGCTCAGCCCAGTGGAACGAATTGCGGCGTACAGAGCTTGGCCTGGTGTTCCAGCAGTATCATCTGGTACCCACATTGAGCGTGGCTGACAATCTGGCGCTGCAAGCGCGCCTTGCCAATCAATATGATGCAGATATGTTTCACAGCTTGACTGAAAAGCTAGGACTGCAGAGTTTGTTGCAACGTTTGCCTCATCAATTGTCCGGCGGCCAGCAGCAGCGAGTGGCTATAGGGCGTGCGCTAATGCATCGACCTAAGCTTGTGCTGGCGGATGAGCCTACTGGTAATTTAGATGAACAAACCAGCGCAGAGGTGATGGCACTGTTCACAGAAATGGTCAAAGCGACAAATTGCACACTGCTAATGGTGACCCACAGCCCGACCATGGCGAATTTCTTGGATCGACGCCTGCGCTTGCATCAGGGTCAAATTAGTCCGATAGCTGCCACGTGAGAATTGTCTGGCTAAGCTTTTTGACCTTGTTGTCATACTACCGGCGACACCCGTTGCAGGCGGCGTTCTTAAGCCTGGGTTTGGTGACGGGTGTTGCCCTTTGGTCCGCAGTGCAGCTTATAAATGGTCACGCCAGAGCCAGTTACAGTGAGGCAGATCAATTACTGGGCGCTGAAGCCAGATATTGGATTCGTAGCCGTGAAGCGGCTGGTGTTCCACCTATTGAATACAGCCGACTTCGGCGCCTCGGCTTCACCCAGGTTTACCCCGTGTTGGAAGTAAGCGGTGTGACCGCAGCGGGGCAACGCGTATCCATCATTGCCACGGATCTGTTAGCACTTGGAGGCGCTGATGATAATGGTTCTATTGATGCGTCCAATCCGTTTTCTGCGGAGAGTTGGTTGCCCTTTATTCAGGCGCCCTATCAAGCGTGGTATCCGTTTGACCTGGCGGCGCAATTGGGTGTTGCACAAGGTGCCCGATTGCAGCTGCAAAATGGCGCTGTCTTGCCACCGGCGAGACTGCAAACCCAGGAACAGCAAGGTGCTCGTATTTTTATGGACGTTGGCGCTGCCATGGCCGTTTTATCCCTGGCGAATTTTAGCTATCTGGGGGTAGGCCAATTGCACCCTGCGGAAATTGATCGGCTGCGTCGCGAGTTGCCTGAACACTTAGAGCTTGTCGAAAATCAGCAAGCACTCGACCTGGTGCAGTTAACTACTAGCTTACACACGAATTTAACCGCGTTAGGTTTGCTGTCTTTTGTGGTGGGCATGTTCATTGTTTTTAATGCGGTGAGATTTTCGTTGGTGAGTCGGCAGGCAACGATTGCCACATTACGAGAGTTAGGGGTGGGCGGTGGTGCTATTGCAGTCGCCATTAGTCTCGAGAGTGTTGCCTGGAGCATTGTGGGTGCCGCGTGTGGTGTGCCTTTAGGTGCGGTGCTGGCGGAGCTTATGCTGCCGGCGATGGCTACCTCACTGGAAAGTTTATATGGCGCCAACTTAAAAGCGCAGCTCGCCTTAGAGTTGAGTTTCTTTCTCAAAGCCTGGTCGTTGACCCTGCCCGGTGTCCTGATGGCATTAGCAATGCCTTTGTGGCAAGCGGGATGCCATCTGCGCGGTACAGCAGCTCAAGCAAGCGGTAGTCATTTCTGTAGCAGTAGGTCTGGTTTTGTGGTTATTGGCGGTAGCCTTATTTGCGCAGGTCACCAGCGTCGAACTAGGATTTTTGCTTATTGCTCTGGTGATGCTAGGGGGAGCCTTGATCTTACCCGCGCTTTTGTATGGTTTAAGTGTTGTCGTGTCTAATAGTTTGAGCGACAAGGCTTTGTTGCCCCGCTGGGCAGTTCGCGATGCACTGTTGCAGTTGCCTTATTTACGAATCGCGTTGATGGCGCTGTTGCTGACGTTGGTCGCGAATCTAGGGGTGACACTTTTGGTAGGTAGCTTTCGCCTTGCTCTAACAGATTGGCTAGAGGGGCGTCTTTCAGCTGATATCTATGTGGCCGCTGAAATCAGCGACCTGACGGATCAGACCTGGTTAAAAGCAGCACATGTTCGCTATGGTCTGGACACTCGTTTTAGGAACCGGCCGGCGACGCTTTACGCAGTAGACGCTGATGCGCCGGATGTGCTGGCGGTAGGTTTAGCAAAAGGCTTACCGAATGGCTTGTCTCTGTGGCGGCGCGGCGAAGCTTCTGCTTCTGGAGCCGTGCCGGTGCTGGCGAACGAGCAGTTGCACTATTTGGCAGGCGTTTCGCTCGGCGAGGAAGTGACCTTGATGGATCAGCGTTATCAGGTAGTGGGCTTTCGGCATGATTATGGCAATGTGGATTTTGCTTTCTGGCTGCCAACCAGAGTCGCCAGGGCTCAATTTGCTAGCTTGCCGTCCCGCGGTACAGCCATTTGGGTGCAGCCCGGCGAGATGCAGGCTGCCCGTGCTGGTCTTATGGCTGTTGGTTTAGAGCCTGGGCAATGGCTTGAGCAAGAGCGGGTTAAAGCGATTTCTTTGCAGATTTTTGATCGTACCTTTGCCATTACCAGCGCGCTAAATACGCTAACGCTAGTTGTGGCAGGTATTGCTCTGTTTGCGGCGTTGATGGCGCTTCATCAGGGGCGACTCATGGACTATGGGCAATGGCGGGCGCTGGGTTTGCGTTGGCCTGAGTTTCTGTTGATTCTCGGTTTACCGCTGATTCTTATGGTGCTACTGACCTTGCTGGCGGCGTTGCCCCTGGGGTATGCGTTGTCCTGGTTGTTGATTCATCAGTTAAACGTCATTGCCTTTGGTTGGACCATGCCGCTGCTGTGGAGCTGGCAGCCAGTATACTCGCTCGGTGCACTCACCCTGTTTATTGCCGCGCTTACCTTGCTGTTTAGTTTATTTGTGAGCCAGCGTCATCTGAGGTTGGCAGTTCGCCAGGGACGATCATGAAATTACGCATACACTTTTTATTGTTGCCCTGTTTGTTCACCTTGCCTGTTGTTGCCGAAGACGCTTATCAGTTGCTGAGAAGTGATCCGGCGGGTTATGCCAGTGTTGTCCCGGACAAATTGCTGCAATTTCCTGAGGATCACCTGCCTCACAAAGCCTATCGCATTGAATGGTGGTATTTGACTGCAAACCTAACGGATGATTTGGGTCGCGACTATGGGTTTCATTGGACGCTCTTTCGGCAATCCATGAGTCCTAAAGCTGATCCGGGAGGCTGGCAGTCTAATCAGGTGTGGATGGCTCACTCGGCAATCAGCCAACCCTCAGGGTTTAGCTATGAGCAACGGTTTGCCCGGGGAGGTGTTGGTCAAGCCGGCGTACAACTGGATTCGGCGGGATACTTCAGTGCTTTTCTGGATGACTGGCATTGGCAAGGGATTGGACCGGAGCCAATTCCAGGCAACCTAACTGCGACCACAAATGATGCCCGGGTTGAACTGTCTCTAACCGCTAAGACACCATGGGTTTTACAAGGTGATAATGGCTACAGTCAAAAATCTGAGTTAGGCCAGGCAAGCTACTATTACAGTCAACCGCATATCCAAATCCGGGGTGTACTTGAGCAAAATGGCGAAGAAATCAGTTTGTCTGGCCAGGGCTGGTTAGATCGGGAATGGAGTTCACAGCCTCTGGCACCGGATCAACCGGGCTGGGATTGGTTGTCCCTGCATCTGAATGATGGTCACGCATTGATGGTGTATCAACTTCGGCAAACGGGGCGCGCTAACTGGTTGCGTGGTACCTGGGTGACCCCAGATGGAACAGCCATACCCCTACAAGGGAGCGATATTCAGCTCGAGGCAATCAAAACCACCCAAATCAACACACCCCGCGGCGACAAAGCATTACCCCTGCACTGGCGAGTGACGTTGCCGGGGCTGGATAAAACCTTCACGGTTGTCGCAATGGACCCAGATCACTGGTTAGACACCGCATTCCCTTATTGGGAAGGCCCGGTTGCGGTGCAGGGCTCTAGCTCAGGCCGCGGTTACCTTGAGCTAACCGGCTATTAATAAAAATATTTTGTCATGAATTAGTCGTGAGGCATCACGACAGCTATAATTGCAATCTTTGCCTTGCTAGCTGAATTCTCTGCTCGCTATTTCTTGATTGTAGTGTTCCATGCCGATTCCTATTAGTTCCATTGGCGCCCTGTTCTTATCTGTGGCGATTCTGCTCACGGGCCATGGTCTTCAACTTACCATCGCGCCGCTTTATGCCTCAGAGTTAGGCTGGTCGGTAACGATGATAGGTTTTCTTGGTTCTGCTTATTTTGCGGGCTTCGTCCTTGGCTGCCTGACGATTCCCAGGTTGGTAGCCCGGGCAGGCCATATCCGGGTCTTTGCCGTGCTCTCCGCCACCGCCACCACGGCATTACTTCTGTTGGCTCTATTGGATTTGCTCGAGGGTTGGTTGTTTGCCCGGCTGCTGACCGGCTGGTCGATCGCCGGTATCTATATGGTAATTGAGAGCTGGTTAAATGAGCGGACTTCTCCTGAAAATCGCGGTACCGTTTTGTCCATCTATACGGTATTGACCCTGGCTGCGGTGGCTCTCGGTCAACAGCTGCTCGGTCTTGGGATGCCCAGCGCTGATCTAATTTTACTCGGCGCGATTCTTTTATCGATTGGCTCTATACCTCTGGGATTAACCCGTTCCCCCGCACCGCAACCCATTGCGGAAGTGCGTTTCCAATTTCTTGCGGTGTATCGACATGCCCATGTGGCGATTGTCGGGGCATTTCTAGCGGGTTTTGTTACCTCAGGCTTTTGGGTGCTGGGCCCCTTGATGGCCCGTTCTTTAGAGTTGGCGGACAGTGAGATTGGCTGGTTTTTATCGATCACTATTTTAGGTGGTGCTTTGTTACAGATACCTATCGGTCGCCTTTCAGATAAAGTTGACCGCCGCCGGGTTATTGCCGCTGTGGCATTGCTTGGCTTTAGTGTTTGTGTCGTGGCGTTCTCGCTCGGTAGCTGGTCTGTTTGGATCTTGCTGGGTGCGATGTTCTTGTTCGGCGGGACGGCCTTCCCTTTATATTCCTTGTGTCTCGCGCATGCTAACGATAATTCAGAGCTGCCTTTGATTGAGATAGGTAGTGTCATCTTGCTGATGCACTCTGCAGGTTCGATTATTGGCCCATTGGTGATTGCACCGCTCATGGCGTTTCACGCTGGTGCGTACTTTGTGATCGCCGCGATAATTTTGCTTGGACTATCCGCGTGGTCTTATTGGCGGGTTCGTGAACATGAAGTGGCTCGGAAGTATTTCGAGGCATTTCCCACAGTGCCGAAAACGACCCAGGAAGTTATGGAAATTCATGACGAGGTTATGGCGGACGAGGAAGCTGAATCCCTCACATAAAGGACCGGCCGAATTAGCAATGGAGCCTATGCGTTGGTCTCAGCCGGTTCCATATTTTTGCTAGCAACCAGCCCAGGCTGATCGCATAGATGCCGAAGAGCGGCAAATTATAGCGCGGGATGTTTATGGAAATGCCTGCGTGAAGGCCAACTAGCAACCAGCAGGGTAGGGCAATGATGGCTAGCTCAAGTCGGCCGCGGCGCAGTTGCTGATACTGGAAAACCAGATAGGTAAAAAAGGCGATAAGCCCCCAGTATTTGGCAATAAACACGCCGCGCCAGCTTAATGGAATTGTCGTGGCAAGGTGTTTGGGTAAGTCTGCGAGCACATGGTGCTGCAATAAATCGTTGAGACTCAGTTGACCGCTTACGGTGGCGGTGAGCATTTCATTGGTGATGTCTTGATAGGAACCGGGGCGAGCATCGATTTCTCGCCAGTACCACTCCTCACTAAATGCGCGTTGGGTGAGGCTGTCGCCAAAGTCCGGGAGGAAGTAAACGAAAGAGGCCAGCCAGTGCCGCGCGTCCATGTGATTGTAGGCGACCCGGTAAGCCAGGGTGATCTCGCCATAGTTGCCGGCGGAAATTGCCCAACTATCAAAGTGTTGTTGGTTTCTCACCAGCCAGGGGCTAATGGTCAAGATAAACGCTAAACCAAGGATGAGCCCGTGCAGCATCAAGCGAACTTGTTTTCGCCATAGGGCAATAGCAGCAAATATGACCACAGCTGCAAGTGCCAGATAAGGGTACTCAGGTCTAGTCAAGGTTAGTAATGCCAGCAGCACACCGACCGTGGCAATGGCAGCGAAGCCTGGTTTACGGAAATAGCTGAGCAGGGCGTACTGCATGGCCAAAAACAAACTCAGCAGCAAATTTTCCGTCAATATACGAGTGCTGTAATCCGTGAAAATACCGGAGCCAAACGCTGCAAGCACGGTAAGCCAGGGTAGAACCGGGTGAGGAAACAATCTGGCGCTGATCAAATATAAAAACACCAGGCTCACGAACAACAGAATGTGATTGACGATCGACACCGCGGTAAAGTTTTCCGTTGGGCAATCAGGTTCTCTCGGCATTGTCTGGTCGGGTTCCTGGTTGGTACCGATTAAACAGTCGCCGCGCACCCCCTGACTCTGTAAGGCGCAGTAGTAGTTCTGGTTCAAGTTGTTGTCGAAGGATGCGGCGCCTGCCAGCAAAAGCGGGTAAAGCGGCACGTTGGCATTGCCAGGGGCTGGCGCCTGGCTATAGTCCCCGCAACCCAGGCCAAATGTGTTGTGAGTATTTAAGTGATAAGCGTAATCCACATACCGAAGCTGGTCCCGGCTCGGTGACTCAAGTTCTGTGGTAAGAAAATGCGCGAGGGTTAGGCAGCCAAGCAAGCACAATGCGCCGGGTAGCGTTTGCCCCCAGGCCAAAAGTCTAGGCACCAGGGGCATCCTCAATATAAAAAATATCGCCGTCCACTACCTTGCAGGTGTAGGAGTCGGGTAGTGGGCTAAGGTGTTTTAGGAACGAATGCGTGTAAGGAAAGAAGTGCACATGCAAATTAAACGAGTAGCGATACTCCCGCTCACGGGGTACGACTAAAATGAGTCTTTTCTTCGCAACCCGGCGTAGTTCGCGAAGCGCCTGTGGTAAATCGAGAATGTGTTCAAGGGTATGTGTGCATACCACCGTATCAAACTGGTTATCTGCAAAATCCAGCGCCTCAACTTTGCTGCTAACAAAGCTGCAGTTAGGGTAACGTCGTGGCACAGATTCAGGGATTAAGAAATCTGTGCCGGTGGTAGCAATGTTGCGTTTGCTTTGAATCAGATTGGCTACAAAGCCCCGTCCGCAACCCACGTCAAGCACCGAGTCGCCAATCACGCTAGCAACTATGAGATCAAGGCAGGCCTGATTGCAGTCCGTTTCTGAGTCTAAACCCGGAAAGGTTTCATAGTAACGCTGGTATTCAGCGTCACTCAGGTGCGGGATGTTTTCTCGAAACTGACTCTGGTATCGAGTTTTGTCCCGATACAATAGCCACATCAAACCGTAAAACAGAAAGCTATCACGCAAAAAAGGCGGCACAACGTCTTCCAGGATATAGCGGATCCCATTGAATAATTTTCGCTCGCGCATGATGGGTCGTGGTTCAAAATTATGATCCTAACATTTGCACTGGTCTGCGTCCTATTGCCAGTTCAAACTGAATTGCGGTGGTAAAGCTCATTGGGGTGCCGTAGTCTTTAT
>JBKAGC010000108.1:0-11628 GCA_046290215.1 Pseudomonadales bacterium
GCGACGCCCAGGACAAAGAACTCTCGTGCCGCGGTAACCCGACTGCGTTGGTGATAATCCGTTGATAACTCGGCGCCCCAGGCTCGGTGGGGCAGTGCAATGATCGTGCTGCCCAGGAAAAACATGGTCAGGTAGATCAGAAAGTACCAGACGCCCACATCATCGGGCGGAATAAACAGCTTATAAACGCCAATCATCATGATCGGCATCCCCACGAGAATCCAGGGCTTGCGCCGCCCGAACCGGGTGCGCCAGCGGTCAGAGATTTCTCCCATAATGGGATCGGTGATTACGTCGGTGAATCTGGCCAGCATCAATATTGTGCCGACCATGGCGAGGCTCATACCAAGACCACCGGAATAGTGGGCCGGTATCCAGATCGCCAGTGGGTATCCAATCACAGCAAGCGGTAGGCCAATGCTGCCGTGGGCATAAATCGTCGTTTTCGAAAGTGCAGTCATAAGCGCTAATTCCCCCGAACACTCGCTGACTTGATACGAACTTCTTATTATTCGAGCACCTTACGATGGTTAGATGCCCTTATTCAATCCACTTTGTCTGAAGGTTTTTGTTGCACAGGTCTGCAAAACCTTCGCTTCGGCAGAGAAATGGCGGCTTTCCGAAAGCTTAACGAGGAAAGAGGCATTTGCTGCAACGTTTTCTTTTATGAAGATATTGTAAAGATAACTTTAAGAAGCTATAGTTTTTCTTAACTTGGTCTTAATAATACTGCTGAAGAACTAGCAATCGCGCTCACTCGCGACAAAAGACAGCGAAAGGTCGCAAATTGAGAGGTAGAATTATGAAAACAATCGCTTTCATCGCACTAATACTCGGAACTAACCTGGCTATAGCGGACGATCAATTCCAGTCGGCGCTGGATCAGGTTTGCAAGGCCTCATTGATTTCTAAAGATGCAGCGCGCCGAACCGCCAGAGAGCTTGGTGTTACCAGGGCACAACGGCAGCGGTTGGAATGTAATGACATGCCCATGGCGCAATTTGCCGAAGTGTATTCGGGGCGTCTCGATCAGTTACCTGCACAGTCCAGTGAGGCAACGAGTATCGTAAACATTCAGTAACACTGTCTGGAACTTGCCGAAAAGCCCGCGATTATCGCGGGCTTTTTCGTTTTAGCGAGAAAACTTTGCTGCTTTTTACCGTAGGGACATCACAGAAGAACAACACCGCAGTTTCATTTTTGCCCAGATAAAGCGTTACACTCAGCGTTCTATTCGCTGCTGGAGCCCTTTATGTGCGATGACGATACAGTTAACGAAACCGACGGATATATCTCACCAGATCACCAGGCGCTACAAGCGAAGTTTACTCGCCGCAAGTTCAATACCCTGACCATGACTGCGGCCATGGCGAGTTTGTTGCCGCCGTTGGCATCTGCCATGGCGGTGACTGAACGTGATGTTGAAATTGATACGCCTGATGGCGTCTGCGATGCCTATTTCGTTCATCCCAGCGAGGGTAAACACCCGGCGGTGTTGGTTTGGCCAGATATCCTTGCCCTACGTCCGGCTTTCCGGACCATGGGTAAACGACTAGCGCAAAGTGGTTACGCGGTGTTGGTCATCAATCCTTACTATCGATCTGCCAAAGCACCGGTGGTGGGATTGGGCGCATCCTTTCAAGATCAGGAAACTCGAGACAAAGTGATCCCCTTTTATCGAGAGCTTAGTCAAACCACTCATCAAACCGATGCCCGGGCTTTTGTCGGTTGGCTTGACCAGCAAGTGGCAGTGGACACCAGTAAAGGTATCGGTACGCAAGGTTATTGTATGGGTGGTCCGATGATTATGAATGCGGCCGCGGCAGTACCTGATCGAATCAAAGCGGCAGCCTCATTCCACGGCGGTGGACTGGCCACAGATAAAGAATCTAGCCCGCATTTGCAGATTCCAAAGATGCAGGCAGACTTTTTGATTGCAGTGGCAGAAAACGACGACGCGCGTTACCCGGAAGAAAAGAATATTTTAAAGACTGCCTTTGCCGACAATGGCCTGGATGCTGAAATCGAAGTTTACCCTGGTGCCTTGCATGGCTGGTGTGTTTTAGATTCACGGGTTTACAACAAAGAGCAAGCTGAGCGCGCCTGGAGTCGATTGTTAGCGCTGTATGAGCGTGCGCTAGTTTAGTCGCAGCCTGGCCAGGTTTGAGGCGACTACTCGAGAGTTTCTCTGAGGGTTTTTGCCAGTTCGGCCTTGCGAAATGGCTTGTGGATCAGGCGAAGGTCAGTGGTGCCGGCCGCCTTGTGGTGAGCAGTTTCTGTAAATCCTGACATGAGTAGGACTTTGATGTCTGGGTGCTGTGCCTGGGCGAATTTTGCTAATTCAGTACCTAGCATGCCGCCAGGCATGACCACGTCGGTTAACAATAAATCGATCTGAGGGTTAGCTGCCAGTAGTTGTTTTGCTGATGCGGCGTCGTTTGCGCACAAGGTCCGATAACCCATTTCCTTCAATATATTGTTGACCACCTGAAGTAGTGCTGGCTCGTCATCCACAATTAGGATTTGCGCATCGATCTGCGAACTGTTGCCGGCGTTAATTCCTGTCTGATGATCATTTGTATCAGCTTGAGTGAGTGGCAAGTACAAGTTCATAGTCGTGCCTATATCCACTTCACTTTCAGCGACAACCATGCCGCCAGCAGATTTAACAAAGCTTTGCACCATGGCAAGACCAAGTCCCGTGCCCTTGCTGGCTTTGGTTGTGAAGAACGGTTCGAACACTTTGCTTTTGATCTCAGGCGACATGCCGCGACCATTGTCCTTGAGGGAAACCAGGGCTACCTCTTCAGTGGCGCTAAACAAGTGCGGCAGCGCGGGTTTTGCGGTGCTTGAACTAATGCAAATACAACCGCCCTCGGGCATGGCGTCTTTAGAGTTCAGTATCAGGTTCAATACCACGTTTTCGAATTCTGCTGGGTCCAACTTAACCCACAGGGGCTGCTCCTGAAGCTCCAAATCGATCCTAAAAGTTGGACCAAGCGTACTTTCACAAATTGACACCATATCTCTCAGCAGGTGATTGACATCATGTGAGTTGCTGTTTTCGATTTGGTCATGATTTGAACTTGCCAGCCGGAGTAGTCGGCTGGTGATGTTCGTACCACGTTCAGCGGCGGTGATAGCAGCTTCGATTCCGCTGGCGAGATCGCTCTGTTGCAGCTCGCCTTGGACGATATCGAGATTGCCAATGATGATGGCAAGCAGATTGTTAAAATCATGGGCCAGCCCGCCGGAAAGTTCTCCCAGGGATTCCAGCTTTTGACTTTGCACTAGCTGGGCTTGAATGGATTTTTGTTCGCTGATGTCCCTGATCACCGCGGTGAAAAAGCGTTCTTTGCCATGGAACCATTCCGCTAACGACAGCTGCATGGGGAATTGCGTGCCATCCAGGCGCTTTCCGGTCAACTCGCGGTTCTTGCCGACGATTCTGGTCAGGCCATGTTCCATGTACTGCATGATGTAATCATCTTGACGCATGGCGTCGGGATCGGTCATAAGCAAAGAGGCATGTTTGCCAACCACATCCGCGGACGTTGTGCGGAATAATTGCTCTGCTGCCTCATTGAGGGAGATGACCATGGCAGCGTTGTCGAAGATTACGATGCCGTCTGCAGCGGTGGCAAGAATACTCTCGAGACGAGTCCGCTCGTGAAGTATTTCATCCTCGAACCTTTTCCTTTCGGTGATATCCTGGAATATGCCAGTCAATAGAAAAGGCTTTCCGGCCTTAAAAGTGACACTGCAAGTGGTGTAGACGTGAATCAAACGTCCTTTGGTGGTAAAGGCATCGAGCTCTAGTTCGTAGCCTTCACCGGTGGTGGTGGCTTTCTCTAGTGCAGCTTCGATGATGCGTTGGGACTCCGGTAAATAATAACTCAGCCCGGCATCCACCGTGGGGTTGAGCTCCTCGGGCGAGGTGTCGTGAATACGATAAGTCTCGGCGGTCCAATAGAGTTCATTGGTTTCCAGGTTGAGTTCCCAACCGCCAACCCTGGCAGCGCTCTGGGAATACTCCAGCAGATCCGTGTCCCGTTTGGCTATCTTGGCGCTTTTAATATCTTCTGTGACATCTTGTACGAGCGATGAGACGCCATAGACATGACCGCTCGTGTCCACTATAGGTGTGTTGTACCAGTCGCAAACAATGCTGTGTCCGTCCTTATGTAGGTTATCGTTACGATTGTAGCTACCCCCGGTTTGCTCCAGAAGCTGTTTGAAAACGTCATCAATAACCCCATGCAGATATTCAGGCAATATCAGGCGGGCGTGCTGGCCAATAGCTTCCTCGGCGCTATAACCAAAGATCCGCTCGGCTGATCGGTTCCACTCAGTACAGTGAAAGTTCCGGTCCCAGGAAATACAGCCAAGTGGTGTGTTTTCGATATGATTAAACAGCTTCGCCTGGCTCTCAAGCAGCCGGACTTCCTGGGTTTTGATTTTTTCGTCAAGCTGGTTTTGCCTGGTGAGATCTCGCTGCACGGATATCCAGCGACTGGACCAGCCAGTTTCATCCATAATCGGTGTGACACTAAGTTCAGCTTCGAACTCCTCGCCAGATTTTTTGTAGTAAGTTATTGAGCCCTGAAAAGCCTGGCGCTGACCGAGTGCTTGTTTGATCTGTTTGACGATGCCTGGGTCGGTATTTGGACCATGAAAGGTTCTCGCTGAATTGCCGATGATTTCTGTAGGCAAATACCCGGTCGTTTCTGTGAAGGCATGGTTGGTGTAAATAATCCGGGCACCATCGCACCCCAGGACTTCAAGCTCTAAGATCAGCACCGAATCGCTCATTGCATTCAGATAACCTGCTTCTGTGGTGCCGGCATCAGTGGCCTGGAAGTTTCTTGGCCTGGCAATATGGATGGTGACGGCATCATCACTAGCCCTGGTCACTTTAACCAGTTGCCGCTGCAAAGTGCTGCCGGTCATTCGGACTAACTTGAACTTAAACTTCTTATGCTGATCGAGTACCCAGTTGGCATAGTGACGTAGGCGCTTTTGCAGATTTGAGACTTCATCAAGTATCAGTTGTGTTTCTTGTTCACCATCGATCAGGGTAAAGCGCCCCGCCCGGTTGACGTTGAGTGTGACCGGTTCGGTGTGGCGAACAATGAGTTCCTCGAGGGAAGTGAGCTTGATTGGCATTCTCCTGGTCGACTGGGCCAAGGATGTGGAGTTAAAAATGGACTACGCTTATTCACTATCAACTTAGACAGGTAAGTGGCTGAAGGCAAGTTAAAGCAGCGGTGGTTTCGGCCTTTGTCTGTTAGACTGCGCCAATGAAAATAGCCAGCTCAAGCGATTGGTCAGAGGCGCAAATCACCTCCTTCCTGACCGCAACAACCATCCCAATTCGACTTGCCGTTCAGGACGGGGATTACCCGACCATATGCTCCGTTTGGTACGCTTATGCTGAATCGGCAAAGGCGATTTATTGTGTCAGTCATCAATCGAGTCACCTGGTAAAGCTGCTGCGTGAGACAGGGCGGTGCGGCTTCGAGGTGGCGCCCAACGAACCCCCTTATCAGGGTGTCCGGGGCAAAGCGCAGGTAGATTTTCAAACCAGCGACGCCACGGAATTGCTGACGGGTCTAATTGAGCGATATCTAGGTTCCACTGATAGTCAGCTTGCCAGGTGGCTACTTGGGCGTGTTGCCGAAGAGGTTGTCATCGAACTCAAACCCACCTGGATAACTGCGTGGGATTATAGCGGTCGAATGTAATAGCGTGCCGCAGCTGTTAACACTTAGGAAGTCAAATTAATGAGCTACAACACCTTAAAAACTGATCTAGCGGATCGGATTTTGATTGTGACCTTACATCGGCCAGATGCGATGAACGCATTTACGGTTGAGATGGCCAACGAATTGATTCAGGTCTTCAACGCGGCAAGTGATGACGACGAAGTGGGCTGTGTGATTGTGACTGGTTCGGGCAAGGCTTTTTGTGCTGGCATGGACTTGTCTTCCGAGGGTAACGTGTTTGGTCTTGATGAGAGTATGAGCCCGGATCTTGATTCTATTCGCGCTGACTATCAGACTGACGCTGTGGTTAACGGGGTGCGTGATACAGGTGGCCGGGTCTCACTGGCGATCTTCGAATGCCGTAAACCGGTGATTGCTGCGATTAACGGTGCTGCCGTGGGTATTGGCGCTACCATGACGCTCCCCATGGATATTCGTTTGGTCTCTGACAAGGCGCGTATTGGTTTTGTCTTTGGCAAGATTGGCGTGACGCCAGAAGCCTGCTCCACCTGGTTTTTACCGAGGATTGTCGGTATGCAAACAGCCTTGGAGTGGGTTTACAGTGCGGATATTTTGATGGCAGATGAAGCCCTGGCTGGTGGCCTGGTGCGTAGCGTACATAGCGCCGATGACTTGTTGCCGGCAGCAATCGCGCTGGCAAAGAAATTCATCAGCAATCGATCTCCTGTGGCCACTGCGTTGGCCAGACAAATGATGTATCGAAATTCTGCTATGCCCACACCGCGGACTGCCCATGAGGTGGATTCTTTATCGATGTTTTACACCAGTGTTGGTGACGGTAAAGAAGGTGTGGCGTCCTTCTTGGAAAAGCGCGACCCAGAGTTCACTGGCAAAGCCTCGGCGATGCCGGAGTTCTTTCCCTGGTGGCCGTCAGATCAGTAGTCGCGCGTTCCACTCAGTTTGATTGGTTTGCTTTGTTCGTATTAGTTGGTTGGAACCGGCGCCACTGTCGCTTGTTCTTCTCTTACTTTCATAAGCAACACTGCGCCAATAATCATTAGTAGTGCCAGTGACGCGAAGCCAATGCGTTGCGATGAAAATATATCCGTTGCTGTGGCCACCAGCAGCGGTGCAAGGAATGCGGTCACGGTTGCTGATAGGGCGAATAAACCGAAGAACTGCGTGGCGAGTTCTGGTGGAGAAAGTTTTGCCATAAGGGTCCGAGAGGTGGATAAGCCAGTGACAAAAAACATCGCAAAGACCTGATTGGTGCAGAAGTAAAAAAGCTCCGGCAAAGTAGCGAAGTAGGGTGAGTCCCAAACCGGCTCAGACCCCACATGGATAAAATACAAAATGGTGTCCGGCTGCACAGAGACGAGAGTCAACAGCACCACGGAGCTTGTCCAGATCGCAATGTTGAGGGCGCGCATAGATCCCAGGCTGTCATCGATCCGTCCGCCAATGTACGCGCCGAACATTGCTGAGGCGCTGGTGCATAGACCAAAGTTCAATAAGGTGGTTGTATCCCAGCCGAATGTGCCGGAGGCGTAAACGCCGCCAAATGTCAGGACGCCCACCATGCCATCAATAAAGAATAGGCGTGCTAGCAAGTAGCGTGCGATGTTCGAGTAGTGCCTGACGTGACGAATGGTTTGCGTCACGTCCCTTACGCCTTCTTTAGCCAATTGCCACATGGAAGCAGTAGACGCTTGGCCATCCGGTGTGAACAGCAATACGGGTAGCATAAACAACAACATCCAGATGCCAGAGATTGGTCCAACAATACGGTTATGTTCGTGGGCCGCTTGATCTATACCGAACAATGGAGCCTCCGGCAAAAATGCCCAGGGCTGCGTGCCCGGCATGGCAAAGGCAAACAAAACCAGCAGCATCATTAGCAGGCCGCCAACGTTACCCAGCGCAAACGCCAGCCCAGAAATGATGCCGATCTTGTTGGTGGGGGCAATGGACGGCAACATAGCGTTGTGAAACACCTCCATGATGGTGAAACAAACCTTAATGATGAACAAAATCGCCACAGCGCTAACGAGGCTCATGCCTTTTTCCTCTGGCTGCACGTACCACAAGCTACATGCGCCTAACGTCATGATGAGTACTGTGCCCACTAGCCAGGGTTTGCGGCGCCCGTCTTTATCAGCAATAGCGCCAAGAAAAGGTGCCGTTACTGCCAGCAAAGTACCGGCTGCCGCAGTGATATACCCGATCAATGCTTGTCCCTTCACCGGGTCGCCCACCACCGTGTTGCTGAAATACGGGTAGAAGATATAGATGATGACCATGATGTAATAAGGGTCGCGAGCGCCCTGGCCAAATGTCCAACTGTAGTAACCAAGGGGTGCAGCGGCCGGTGTGCCGGCAAGGGATAAGGTGCTCAAGGCAAGGTCTCAAAATGGTAGCGAGCTTCGAGGTTAGAGCATTTGGTCGTGGAAAAATAGCGGGCAATATTGCGCCACAACGCCAGGCGCCTTGAGAAAAAATGCTAAATTATCCCGCGTGTTTTTAATAAATGGTGCTTTCGTGATCGGGCAACGTGTTGGCTTGGCAGTGATATGGTGGTTTGTGGTTCTTTTCAGCATTGAACAAGCCAGAGCTAGCAGTGCTGAAGCTGATCATGTGGGTGAGATTAGTCAGGCGGAGTTATTGGCTCGTTATCCAGCATTTGCCGTTAACTTTGCCGACTTTGTGCCAACGGAGCAGGATCTGCTACAGGTTCAAGTGTTGGCCAACAAGGAACTTGTGATCTTGTTTGGCACCTGGTGCCATGACAGCGTGCGGGAAGTGCCGAGGCTGTTGAAACTGCTTGCAGTCAGTGAAGTACCGCTCGCTGCTGTAACGCTTACGGGTCTGGATCGTCGCAAACGTGACCCGGGCGGTGTGGCCACTCGTCATGAACTCAAATTTACCCCCACTTTTATTGTTTTGCAGCGCGGCAAAGAAATAGCCCGGGTGGTGGAAAGACCAGAAGTGTCTTTGGCGGCTGATCTACATCGTCAATTGGCTGAATAATGCACAAGTTGCTGAGAGAAGTTGCCTCGTCACCGCACCAACACATTGTGGTGTACCGCTTGTGGTGATCTAACGCGAGCACCTGCACCCATGATTTTCACAAATAGAGAAAAACCATGAATCACGGGCAAATACCAAAGGGCAGTTACCGACTCTTTACCGATGCAGCACCGCAGCCTCATCCGGAGCATCTGCTGGAGCGTCTGGTACACGATGTAATGCACTCGAATTCTGCCGGTGAATCTAATATCCCCGCCGGTTTCACGTATCTGGGCCAATTTGTTGCTCATGATATGTCTCACCTTGCACCTGATGATGCTGGTGACGTGACGCCCTCGCCGTCCGTTGATTTGGACGTGTTGTATGGCGGTGGCTACTATGATCCAGCTTTGTATCTGGATCGTGAAAGCGGGTTTTTGTTTGCAGACCGGATAGTTGCAAAACCGCTCCAGAGCGAGAGTTTGACGGATCAAGCGCCGGTTCTATGTGGGTTTGATGTGCCGCGAAGTGCCGAGGGTATCGCGAAAATCCCCGATCAACGCAATGATGACAGCTTGCTAGTCAGTCAGATTCACGCTCTGTGGCTCCAGGTACACAACTACTTTTGTGCCGGGTTAGATGACCCACTGATGCAACCCCGGGAACGATTTGAGCAGGCCCGCAAACTAACTACCGCGTTGTATCAAGCGGTCATTCTAGACGACTTTTTAACGCAGATTGTAAAGCCCGCGGTGTACAAAACCGTGATAGGCCAAGCAGATTACAACCCCGTGGTGGTCTTACCGCAGGGCTTGAAGAATCTTGGTATTCCCGTTGAAGTGGCTGCCGCGGCGTTTCGTTTTGGCCATTCCATGGTGCTGCCGTCCTACAATATTAATAAGCGCCGTACTAAAGCGCGCCGCATCCTGCAGGACTTCTTTGTCATGACCGGGCGATTTGGTCTTAATAACCATGCAGCGGTACCGGCCCCATGGCTATTGGATTGGACATTGTTCTTTGAACTCGATGGGGCGAAGCCGGATCAGTTTAATCACGCTGACATCATCAAACCGGTGACGAACCAAAACCTCAAGGACTTTGATGACTCTGACGAGCCTTTGCCGCTGCGCACTCTGAAGCGAGGTAATGCCTGGCGTTTACCCAGTGGCCAGCAGGTGGCCCGGGAAATGCGGAGATTACTTGAGGCGGCAGATTCGCCGTTTGGTAGGACGATACCGAATTATGACGATCCGGAATTGTTTAGAGACGCGCGCTACGTGCACGGCACCGTGAAGCAGGCGGAAATGGCCATCTTGCTAACGCCGGAATTTCGCAATAACACACCGCTGTGGTACTTCTTGTTGGCCGAGGATTGGCTTGAGCACCCAGGCGATTACCGCCGGGGTAATCACCTCGGCACGATTGGCAGCATATTAGTGGCGGAAACCCTGCTTGGGTTGATCAAAAATTCAGCATTTTCTATCCGTAATATACCGGACGGCCGGAAACAGCATCCAGTTTTAGTGGATGCCAAGCGTAGGTTTGAAATCAGAGGTAAGGTAACCATGGGCAAAATAATCCAAAAACTACTGCAGGAGTCTTAGCATGAAATGGAGTTCGGGCAAGATTACAATTCGCGAAGCTATTAATACCGATCACAACGGTGGGACTTACCAGACCTTGTATCCCGCTGTGGGTGATTCGGCAAAACTAAACATCAGTGGCGATAAATACAAACTCACCAATATTGATGGCTTTGCAAAAATCAAAACGGGTTCAACGGTACCATTGCATAAATCACCCCTCGGCCATCTCGAGTCCGAGTGGTTAGAAATTGACGCGGAAACTGAGGTAAGTTTTCAAATGACGCGCTTTGATGTGACGAATACCAGCGTTGATCCCCATCCGGTTTTGTTTTCGTTTATCTGGCGAGTGAACGGCAATATTGTGAGTTATGGCCTCGAAGGTGGCGGTTAAAAACCAATAATGAGGACGTTACCTACCCATCTTGATATCGAGTTGGACAAGGTCCAGTGCACGCTGTTGCTTGTCCAACAGTACGATGCGCCCCTGGACTTGTATTGCGAGCATGAAGTGCTAGCGGTGCCAGGGCCAAGGTATCAAACGGTAGCGTGTGTGTTGCCGCCAGGCACTAATGCAAAAAGTAGCAGGGCCCGACTCAAGTTAACGCCGAGGTTTTCGGATCATACCTGGAAGCAGTTTAGCTACCAGACTATGTTGATCGACCCGGATTCAGTAGATGCCCAGGTAGCACGTCATCTCCATGATTTTTCGGTGCTCTGGCGCAAGGGTGACGAGGCATCACTGGGCCTTGCGGTGCGAGAGTTAGAGGCGGCTGCAAGCCGCAGCGCTGTGTCTAAGACGTTACTGGATCTGGTGCACTTCAATCTGGGCCTGGCCTATTACCAACAGTTCAATTTTGGGGCGGCAAAACAGGCCTATGAGGCGTTGTCTGATTCATGGTGGCAGGATCCAGCGCGGGCCTTAACCACTCACTGGGCATTGGCGGCAATTTCTCTGGAGCAAGCTGCTTTGCCAGAGGCAAAAGCGCACCTGAAGGCATCTCTGCAGCAATATCCCCTGGTGCCCGACCCGGCGGCCATATTGTGTGATCGCTTGGAGTCAGAACTGTATCTTGGCCTCGTGCTGATGCGACTGGATGAGGTCGACGAAGGTATTGCTTTGCTGCGTAACGCAATGACCCTTGCAGAGCAAATCAATAGCAAAACCTTGCGCGGTAAGCTCAATATCAACATAGGCGGGTTTTACGAGTTCTATGATAAGTCCCCAAAAACAACCGTAGAGCGGTATGAGTCTGCCTTGCACCATTATCAATGTGCCTTTGAGCTGCTCGATGCAGCGGGGGTTGTCGCCT
>JBKAGC010000109.1:0-11618 GCA_046290215.1 Pseudomonadales bacterium
TATTCGAACTACCAAGACCACTAGCACCTCTCAACGAGCGAGAGAACCGGGCCTTTTTCTTTCTTGGTCATCCCGAGGGCCTAATCGGCCGCAAAACCCAACGCGGACAGTCAGGACGCTTACTGCGGATAATGGAACAAACCCGTTGGGATCTAGAGCAATCCCTGGCGAACACAGCGACGGGGACTGATGCGACTGCTAATGTCTTGCCTCTACAACCAGGTAAGCCCATCAAAATTGTCCCCGTGTCATTGTTCTGGGGACATCAACCAGACCGGGAAAACTCCATCTTCAAACTGTTGTTGTCAGAAAACTGGACGGTCACCAGTCGGTTTAAACGCCTGATGTCATCCATTGTCCATCGTCAACACATTCTGGTTCGCTTCGGCCAACCCATCGACTTAACTGAACTGGTAAGCAGCGAACCAGATCCAGCCAAGCAAACCAGAAAACTACTTCGCATCTTAAGAACCCATTTCACCCATCAGAAGCAAGCCATCATTGGCCCTGACCTGTCCCATCGGCGCAACCTGATTGGTGTGATGCTGGAAGCGGACGAGGTGAAAGACGCCATCAGCAAGGAAGCCCAGGCAAACGGCAAGACCGTAGCAGCCATTGAATCGAAAGCACTCAAGTACGCCAATGAAATTGCCTCAGACCAGTCGTACCGGGTGATACGTTTCTTCCACATACTGCTGACCTGGCTGTGGAACAATCTATATGAAGGCATTGATATTAATCGAGTCGAAGTGGCACAGGATCTCGCCCGGACTCACGAGATTGTTTACATCCCCTGCCATCGCAGCCATATCGACTATTTGCTGCTGTCTTATGTGCTGTACCACAACGGCTTAACTCCGCCGCACATTGCTGCCGGCAAGAATCTCAACTTACCCATTGCCGGGCCTTTATTGCGCCGTGCCGGGGCTTTCTTTATGCGGCGCAGTTTTAAAGACGACGCCTTGTATAAAGCAGTGTTCGATGAATACCTGCATCAGATGTTTACCCGCGGTTATTCGGTTGAGTACTTTATCGAAGGAGGTCGCAGTCGCACTGGTCGCACGCTAGTACCACGCACCGGTATGCTGAGTATGACCTTGCGTAGTTTTCAGCGCGATGCCAGCAAACCCATTGCCTTTCTGCCTGTGTATTTTGGCTATGAACGAGTCATCGAGGCCCCCACGTACGTGGGCGAACTCACCGGGAAGACCAAAAAGGAAGAATCCATCTTCGACATGTTCGGTATTTTCCGCTCGTTCACAAAACCCTTCGGCCGGGTTGCTGTGAACTTTGGTGAGCCGGTCATACTTGATCAGTTTTTGGATCAAAGCTGGCCGAACTGGCGAGATGAACGTGACCAGGATGAATTTTCCCGTGCCTGCGTCGAGTTGGCTGATCAACTGGCCAACAATATTAATGGTGCTGCGGCGATTACCCCGAGTAATTTGCTGGCAACCTCGATACTGGCTACACCGAAACAGATTATTCCTAGAGAGCGGTTAGAGCGGCAGGTAAGCCTGCTGCAAAAGCTCGCCCAAAAAGCACCCCCTTCACCGCACATTACCGTCCCAGACCAAAGTGCCAAAGCACTGGTTGACCAGGCTATAGAGGTTGCTCAACTCGAGAGTACCGACACCGAGTTCGGTGTGATCGTACAGGCCGACCAGACCGAAGCCGTTTTGCTGACCTACTACCAGAACAATAGCCTGCACGTGTACGCTCTGGCCTCATTGTTGGCGCGGTTTATCAAGTTCGGCAAGCTGGTACAAAGCAAACAACTCATATCTCATTGCCAGGTATTGCAACCTTATCTTGAAGCCGAGTTGATGTGGCGTTGGGGCGACAACCTAACGGCAACGATTCAACACACGCTCAACACCATGGTTGAGTTAGAAGTCATCGTCCAAGAAGGCGATGTTCTCAAGATTCCGGCCCCTACATCCGATGCCTCGGCTAACTTAAACGATCTTGCTGAGGTAATTGAGCCGATGCTAGAGCGATTCCATATTGTTTGCACGCTCTTGAAACACGACACGGCGCAAAGCCAGGATCAACTGGAGTCCACCGCTTCTGGTATTGCGCGACAACTATCGACGATCTACGGTTTAAGCGCCCCGGAATTTTTTGATAAGAAACTGTTCAACCGATTCCTCGCCACATTAACTACCGAGGGTTGCCTGAGTGCCGATCTAACGCTGCTCGCCGAGGCGAAATTTGAACGCCTGGCTTATGTTATCCAGACAGTGCTAGACAGTGATGTCAGCTACAATCTGCTCCAGGCCGTTCATAAACATCAAACCGATTTGCCTTAGCTGCCAGGGAAAAGGTTGCCTTGCTAGCAGCAGCGTTAGCTGGACGCTTCACCACAACCCGCTTCACCGCTTGCCCTAAGGCAAACTCAATCAACGCTTCTGCATCATGATCTGGCCCAAGAAAACGCTGCAAATACTGCATGTTGCCATTAACCAGTGCGCTTTTACCCCGCTGGGGAAACATCGGGTCAAGATAGATCACATCAGTGGGGCTAGCGGCAAATGTTCTTGCATCACCGGCATTGAGTTGCATACGTTGAACACTGGGGCCTAATTCCGGGTCTGATACTGCACCTTCAAGGGCCTGGCGCAAGAGAACTCGTAGTACCGGGCTGCGTTCAAACATCAGCACCTCGCAACCCGCTGCCGCTAACAACAAACTGTCGGTACCAAGACCCGCCGTCCAATCCGCAACTTTAAGACCTGGTTTAGCACCAACCGCTCGCAGTAATAGTTCTTTCTTGCCGCCACGCAAAACCCGATGCTTAAGCTTATTCGAGGTAAAGTCGATGCGGAGCGGCTGCTGATTCGGATAGTGGCGATCAACCAGGGCAAAAAGCCCCGCTGATTGCTGCAAGTGGAAACGCCCCATGCTAACTAGGCGTAAGTATCAATACCGATGAGTTCACCGCCATCAGCATCAAGACTGGCTGTATTGAGATAAGAGTGGATTGCTCGTTCATGCCGCTCAACAAATTTGCCCGGCAAGTGAGAGCCAGTTGATGAATATGATCCTTTACCTTGCACCTTTTCCACTGCTTCAACCGCCACCACGGGCTTGGCCGGGCTAGCTTCAGCCTTCTGGCGGACGCGGCCAGGATCACTGGTCACGTGTTGTGGTTGAATCAACTTCAAGTCAGCATTCCATGCTAAATCAATCGGAATCACCGCCTGGTGCTTCTTGCTCCAGACGTTTTGGTCAAAGGCATTCCTATACCTAGTCTACTTTATTATAGCCGGTGTGCAACGTTTGCCACTGGCCTAGTTTTTTGCTGTGGCCACCTGCTCACGCAAATACTCTGGCAGCGCTTCCGTGGCCGCCCTGGTTTCCCCGGCTGCCGCTGCAGATTCACCTAAATCTAGCAATTCCACAGCACTTAAGGTGGGTGCTGCCATCACCTGCTGAGGTATAACGCCACTGGCTGAACTCAGGGATTCAGCCAGTGTCCAACCGTCGCCAATGCCAAACCAGGTTAAACCTGAGTCTTGCTCTGGAATCTCCGCTGCCTCAAACACGCCCTCGCGGCCTAGCAATCGTACGCCATTCTCAGCCCAGCCATAAGCACCGAAGTACACTTCTGTATTGCGTGCCGCGAGCGCCACCAGCGCAGCCTGCTGCGGCGCTTGAACCACCTGAGCAGCCAGACAAGCTAGACTCGAAACGCCTACCACCGGTATTTGTAAACCATAAGCGAGTCCCTGCACCACACCAATGCCTATCCGTAATCCAGTAAATGAACCAGGACCCTGACCATAAACAATGAGATCCAATGCCGACTTATCAATTTCTGCTCGCGCCAGCAACGCTTCAATCCTAGGCAGTATTTCCTGGCTGTGGGTACGCCCAAGGTCAGTTTCATCACGCCAGGTTTGTTGACCCTCGCGCACACCTAACACGCAAACACTTGTTGAAGTATCAATTGCCAGTATGGCCACGCAAATTCTCCAGATAGTTTAGCGCTGCAATTTGATCATCAAGCCAGGGAAATGCCGGTAAACAGCGGCGCAAGGTTGTACCGTAGGATCGACTCTGTAATCTTGGATCACCCAGGACAAACAACCCGACATCTTGCTCGTTGCGAATTAATCGACCGAATCCTTGCTTTAGAGTAATCGCCGCTTTGGGTAATGACAAATCGGAAAAACTATTGCCACCAGCACTTTCGATAGCTTTCAGTTTCGCTTGAAACACAGGATCATCAGGGCTCACAAACGGTAGCTTATCAATCACCAACAAATGCAGTTGGCTACCACCAAGATCTACCCCTTCCCAAAAACTATGAGTAGCCAACAACACAGCCCTTTCTGTTTGTCGAAAGCGCGCGATCAGTCTGGGTTTAGCCAGAGCACCCTGAACTAAAATCGCCAGATCATGTTCTTGCCTTAGCAACTCCGCGGCTTTCGCCAGTGCCTTATGACTGGTGAACAACAGCAAACTCCGACCAGCATGACCACGAATCAATGGCAAAGTCGCTTGCACTAATGCTGTGGTGTGTCGCTCATCACCAGGTGCTGGCACATCCGGAACAAATCCTGCCACTTGTTCAGAAAAACGAAATGGCGATGCGAAACGCCCGCTGAGCCCGCCATGAAAACCAAGCGCCTGGCGAATGTGGCGAAAGGTTTTGGTTTCTAACTGGGCTGGACTTTCCTCTTCGGCTTGCGATGCCATATGTTTCGCCGTGGTCGCCAGGGTGGCAGAAATTAGCAGCCAGGTTTTGTTGTCGTCTGCCAACAGCGGCTGAAGAAATTCACTTACATCTAGTGGCACCAGATGAATCGTGAAACCCCGACTCCGGCGCTCGAAGTAGTGAGCTGATTCATCCTCCTGTGCAGGTTCAGTTAACAGTGTGAACATGTCACTTAAGCGGCAAGCACGGGCATAGCAACGATCAAGACCAACACTACGTTCACTGGCCAGGCGTAACCGGGTAATCACATCGGAAATCGCTATATCCACTCGTTCAATGACTTCGAGACTTCGCACACTTGCGATACTTTGCGGCGGTCCATCGCAAACACTCGTCACCAGCTCGGACATGGTGCGCTCCAACACCTCAGCACTTTTGATCAATTCAGGATCATCTAAACCGATGAGACGTTGTTCCCGAACCATATCGCTAGTTAACTCAAATACCTGGCCGCTACTAAGCGACTGACCATAAAAGGTTCGGGCTATTTCTTCAATTTGGTGCGCCTCATCCAACACAATGAGTTCAGCGCTGGGCAGCAACTCACCTAGATCCTCCTCTTTCAGGGCAAGATCGGCAAAAAACAAATGATGGTTCACCACCACCACGTCAGCCTGTAAGGCTCGTTGCCTCGCCTTATAAAGAAAGCAGCGCTGAAATGACGGGCACTCTTGCCCCAAACAGTTGTCCGCGGTGCTGGTCACCAGGCGCTGTAACTCAGCCAAATCCTCCTCATCCAATGCCTCCGTAAGATCACCCGTATCGGTATGCTCTGACCACTGGTAGATCGTTACAAGCGCTTCTAGTTTTGGATCTGCCTGATGTTGATTGCTTTGCTCAATTTGCTTGTGCAAACGATCTAGACAGAGGTAGTTGGCCCGCCCTTTGAGCAACGCCGTAGAGCGACCGAAGGGCTCGTTTATAAAGGGTAGGTCCTGAAAGAAGAGTTGATCTTGAAGGTTTTTAGTCCCAGTAGAAATGATGACTTTTTGATCTGTGGTGAGTAACGGCAATAGATACGCATAGGTTTTACCGGTGCCTGTGCCCGCTTCGATCAAGGCGTTTTGTTTACTTCCGATAGCCTCAGCCACGAGCTCTGTCATTCTTTGTTGGGCAATACGCGGGCTAAACCCTGGCATCTTGCCCTGTAAGAAAGCGTTAATGTCGCTTTGCGGTTCAACACTCAACGTTAGAATGACCTAATGAATCAATAGCAGCTATAGTAGCAACCCTTCGCAATACAGTCTTTATTGAAACGACCTGGAACGTTGCACCATCATGCATCATAAAATCAGCGCGATTATTCTTGCCGGTGGCGAAGGCAGCCGCATGAATTACGCCAATAAAGGACTCATGGAGTTCCACAGCAAACCACTGATTGCCAGCGTCCTCGAACGCTTGCATGCACAGGTAGACGACATTGTCATCAGCGCTAACCGTGACGTGGAAACCTTTGTGGATCAGTTTGGTCATCCGGTGGTGGCGGACCGTGGCGAAAGTCATGGACCACTGTCCGGGATAGCAGCAGCGGCGCCGTTATGTCAACACGACCTGATCTTTATTTCCGCCTGTGACACACCGTACTTACCACTCGATATTGTCGCGATATTACGAAGGGGACTACGCGGCGAAGCAACAATGGTGATAGCTGACGACAAAATAGAGCCGCTGGTTTGCCTGGCAACACGCAACGCGGTCGCAGAAATCAACCCATTGCTGGAAAGAGGGCAAAGATCAGTGATGAATTGGTTGAATCAAGTGGCGGCGGTGCCCACTCCAGTAACCGCCAGGGATCACCGGGCGTTTTACAATATCAATCGCGCCAGCGATCTGGACGGCTAGCTTTATATCGACCTAACCTGTTGATTTTTAGAGGTTTTTTGGGTTTCGCCGAAGAGCGATAGGGAGCGATAAGGGAGCGAGACCCCGCCAGGCAGAACACCTGGATATCAAGAGTTGTAACCAAAAAGCCCCAGGTTTATACCCGGGGCTTTTTGACGTGGTTACTTCTTAGCTTTACGCTTGGCTGCCGTCTTTTTAGCAGCTGGCTTTTTCTTTGCCGCTACCTTTTTCTTGGCAACTTTTTTCTTCGCTGCTGTCTTCTTGGCAGCTGGCTTTTTCTTCGCCGCTACCTTCTTCTTAGCAACCTTCTTCTTAGCTACCTTTTTCTTGGCAACTTTTTTCTTTGCTGCGGTCTTCTTAGCAGCTGGCTTTTTCTTCGCCGCTACCTTTTTCTTAGCAACCTTTTTCTTGGCTACTTTCTTTTTCGCTGCAACTTTTTTCTTAGCAGCTACTTTCTTTTTCGCAGCAACCTTTTTCTTTGCAGCTGGCTTTTTCTTAGCAGCTACTTTCTTCTTAGCAGCTACTTTTTTCTTAGCAACAACTTTCTTTTTTGCTGCAACCTTTTTCTTTGCAGCTGGTTTTTTCTTTGTAGCTGTTTTTTTCTTAGCAACCACGTCTTCACTCCTGTCTTACGTTTAAAGGTTACAACTTGAGCAGCTTACCTCAATTCTCCTCGGCAATTATGTGCGTCAGTTTTTCGAAATTTCTAAATTAGAAACTAGAAAAAACTGCACACATGAAGAACTAAATGCATACAGTTGCAATTACGGAAAGAAGTTTAGAAAAAAAAATTTGCTTTTGCGAACTTTTTTTTAAAAAAAATCAAAATTTTCAGTGTTTTAAATTGATTAACTCAAAAAAAAATCAGCAATGTTTCCTAACAGCAAAAGTTTGTGGCGCTATTAGTCTGCTAATACCGCCAAAACTTTTTCTTTTATGTCGTCTGTTGAACCAACACCTTCAATTGCTGCGTAAACAACCGCACCGTTAGAAGACTTGGACAAATCTTGATAAAAGTTCACCAACGGTTCGGTCTGCTCGCGATAAACCTGCAAGCGTGCTTGCACCGTTTCTTCCTGATCGTCGTCACGTTGCACCAAATCATCACCCGTAACGTCATCTTTACCAGCAACTTTGGGCGGATTGTGGTGAATGTGATACACCCGACCGCTATCAACGTGCACACGACGGCCGCTTAAGCGTTCAACAATCTCTGCATCAGGTACTTTAATTTCAATAACGTAATCAATGTTAACTCCCGCGGTCACCATGGCTTCTGCCTGCGGAATGGTTCGGGGAAAGCCATCGAAGAGGAAACCGTTGGCACAATCATCCTGGGCGATGCGATCTTTTACGAGGCCAATGATAATTTCGTCGGTCACCAGCAGTCCTTGATCCATCACCTCTTTGGCTTTTAAGCCCAGTTCAGTGCCTGCTTTAATGGCTTCTCGCAACATGTCCCCGGTAGAAATTTGCGGAATGCCAAATTTCTCGACGATAAATTGTGCCTGAGTACCTTTACCGACACCGGGCGCTCCCAATAGGATAATTTTCACAGCTATTGCCTCTTACTTGGTTAATTAGAATGACTATCTAGCGGCACTCGTTGCGCGCTAATCACGTTATCAAGACGTTCGATTTTTTCCAGGGTACGGACCAACTCGTTCAAACTAGTCACTTCCATAATCATCGTCAATGCAACGCGATTGTTGTGTTTGTCAGTCACGGACTTCATTTCCAGGACGTTACTTTGCTGCACAACAAACACACCCGTAATTTCATGTAGCAGACCAAACCGGTCAAATGCCTCAACATTCACCCTGACTGGGAACGAATGCCGGGTTTCTTTATTCCAATCAAGCCGCATCATGCGGCCGTAGCTGTCACCGTTGAGGGCCTCAATGCAGCCCTGGCTATGCACATGGATCAAGCTGTTGTCATCGATCACACCAACAATGGCGTCGCCTGGAATCGGCTTACAACAATTAGCGATCTTGTAGGCAAGTTCACCAACGCCAATAATCTCTGCCGCTCCGGACTCACTCGGCTCATCACGGAATGGAAATCCTAATTGCCGATCCATCCAGTAGCTTTCTAACTGGGCCGAGGCTGCGTCAATCACATCAAACGCGTTAATGTCCCCCGCACCAATAGCGGCGTACAACTCACTAAGTTTTTGATATTCGAGTACTGGCACCAGCAGTTCTGGGTCGATCTCATCAAACCCCAGGTAGCGAAGTTCAGCACGGAGCAGCTTTTCCCCCTCGCTAACGTTCTTACGCTTGGTGCGGTTACCAAACCAGGCCTGGATCTTGGTTCGAGCCCGACTGGTGGTGATGTAACCAAGATGTTCATGCAACCACTCACGACGAGGCTCACTCACATCTCCGGTGATAATCTCCACCTGATCGCCCGAACGCAGGGCCGAGTTCAAATTCACCACTCGACCGTTAACACGAGCGCCACGACACTTATGGCCAACCTCTGTGTGCACTCGATATGCAAAATCCAAAGGTGTTGCCCCTGGCATCATGTCAATCACATGGCCATCAGGGGTATAAACATAAATCCGATCAAGGCTCGCTTCATCTAAAACTGCTTTGGCAATCTCAGAAACGTCACCCATTTCCTCCTGCCAATCAAGGATTTGCCGCAGCCAGGAAATTCGGTCCTGGTAGGCTTTCGGTTCTTCTTCTTGCGACGTCTCGCCATCAAAAGACTTGTACTGCCAGTGCGAACAAACACCAAATTCAGCTTCCTCGTGCATTTCGTGAGTGCGAATTTGAATCTCAAGCACTTGTCCCTCTGGTCCGAACACCGCAGTGTGCAAGGAGCGATAACCATTTTCTTTAGGCACCGCAATGTAATCATCAAACTCATGGGGAATATTCCGCCACAAGTTGTGCACGACACCCAGAACGCGGTAACAATCGCTTTCATTTGGCACCAGGATTCTGACCGCGCGAACATCGTATACTTCAGAGAATGCGATCGACTTACTGCGCATTTTTCGCCAGATGCTATAAATGTGTTTGGCACGACCCTCAAGTTGCGCCTCAATATTGATGATTTTCAGTTTGTCTTGCAGTGTGGCGATGACGCGGTTGATGTATTCCTGTCGTGCTGTGCGCTTTTCATCGAGCAGTCCGGCAATGCGCGAATAGGCTTCAGGTTCGAGATAACGGAAGGCAATATCCTCAAGCTCCCACTTCAAGTGACCAATACCCAGGCGATGAGCTAGCGGCGCATAAATATCAAAAACCTCACGGGCCAGCTTCAATTGCTGCTGACGATTACCCTTGCCAATACTACGAATCGCGCAGGTGCGTTCTGCTAGTTTGAGCAACGCTACCCGCACATCATCCACCAGCGCCACCAGCATCCGCTTGGCTTGCTCTAACTGGTCGGACTGCTTGCCAAGCACGCTCTTGTGCTTGAATTGAATGTCACTAATGGCCGCCATCCGCAGCACCCCATCCACCAGGGTCGCTACTTCATTGCCAAAAGTGTTCCGCACATGGTTTAAGGTAATCTGGTTTTCACGAACAGCGCGATAAACAATCGCCGCGACGATACCGTCTTCGTCCACATGAAGTTCAGTGAGAATATCGGCCATATCAAGGCCAGTTTTAAAGCTGCTTTGGCCCTCGCGCCAAATGCTATTAGTGGCGATGGCCTTTTCTTCTGCCTGCTGGGAAAGATCACAAGCTGATCTCACCCTGGCAAGATTAAGGTGTGGCACCCGCTCACTCAGTTGACACAACCAGAGTTCCAAATCGATGCTGCCATCAAAATGCAACGGTTGTTCTTGTCTAACTTTTACCATAGGAAAATAGCAGAATCTTAAGCACTGAAACTTGCAATTGATTCAACATGCGTCGTGTGGGGAAACATGTCTATGACGCCGGCACCTTCAAACTTATAGCCGTTAGCCACCAGTATACTAGCGTCCCGAGCAAGGCTCGCCGGATTGCAGGAAACGTACACTACCCTCTCGACCTTATGGCTGGCAAGCTTTTTACAGAGGCTTTCTGCACCACTTCGAGGCGGATCCAATAGCACCTTATTAACCTCCTGTAAGCCGCTAATTTCAAGGGGTTCAGCGAACAGGTCCTGAGCAATAAAAACGCAGTTATTTAGATCATTTTGCAATGCATTGTGACGGGCACGTATGACACTTTGTTCAGACGCTTCAATACCAATCACCCTGGCTGCGGTTCGAGCCAGGGGCAAACTAAAATTACCAATGCCGCAAAATGCATCAAGGACTCGATCTTCTGGTTGTAACTGCAAAAGTGCCAATGCCCGCTCGATCATACGCTGATTAATACTTGGATTAACCTGGGTAAAATCCATAGCGGTGAACTCAAAGCGTAAATCAAACGCCGGTAACTGGTAATGAAGGTACTTCTCACCATCATCAGGAAACAACTTCTCAATATTTTCTGGCGCGCCAGCTTGTAGATAGACCTGCACCTGATGCTGTTGTGCAAACTCAATCAGCGCGGTTTTATCCATATCACTTAAAGGCTCTAGATGACGGAATACCAACGCGGTATCTGCCTCACCAATGGCAACTTCGATTTGCGGAATTTGCCTGGGAATGGAAAGTCCTTCAATTAGCTCAGCTAGAGGTTGTAACAAATTGCCAACCGGTGCTTTAAGTACATGACACTGCTCGGTCTCAACAATGTAAGGCTTATGCTTTTCTCGAAACCCCACCAGGACTTTTTGTTTCTTTTCGACGAACTTGACCCCGAGTCTGGCTTTAGCGCGATAGCCACTAACATCTCCTTGAAGGGGCGAATACCACTCTAGCGGCGTTAAGCTGGGATCAAGACTCGTGAAGGTATTTGCCACCAGCGCTTGTTTAGTAGCGATCTGCTGCGCTGGTGCCATGTGTTGCAAACTACAACCGCCACAAACATCGGCAACGCTGCAGGGCGGCACCACGCGATGGGGGTTCGCTTCATGAACTTCCTGGGTATGAGCAAAAATTTTACGCTTACGCTTTGAAAACGGCATCGCGGTTACCTGCTCACCAGGTAATGCA
>JBKAGC010000110.1:0-11560 GCA_046290215.1 Pseudomonadales bacterium
CTAGTGGCCCATTACAGTCGGCGGTGATACCATACAAGCACATTAGCACTGCTCAGACGTTTGCGCCCTTGGCGAATGGACAAATCAGGTCAATGACTTTGACGCCAGTTTCTAGCAGATCTCGACCGCCAGCCTGTTCGTCGTAAGATGGTGGATCCCGGTGGATTGGCATCTTTTGCTTTTCACCAATGGGGCCGGCTTCATCAATTGGATTACCCAGAACGTCCATAATGCGGCCCAGGGTTTCTTCACCCACTGGCACAGAGATCGGCGCGTTTGTATTGCTAACACCAAGACCACGAGCCACACCTTCTGAGCTACCCATTGCAATGGTTCGAACCACACCATCACCGAGCTGCTGCTGAACTTCTAAAGTGAGGTTGTTGTCATCGACGGTTAACGCATCGTAAACCTGTGGCACCTCGTTTCGGGGGAACTCCACGTCAATAACCGCACCAATGACCTGTACGACTTTTCCGCTACCCATTGTCAATTCCTCTTAAACTTAAACTTAATGTCAGGTGACCGCCTAAACCGCGGCTGCACCACCTACAATTTCTGATAACTCTTGTGTAATTGCGGCCTGACGAGCGTTGTTCATGATTAGCTCAAGCTCATCTACCAGGTTGCCAGCATTATCCGTGGCATTTTTCATTGCGATCATCTTCGCCGCTTGTTCACAGGCAACGTTTTCAACTACCGCCTGATAAACCTGGCTTTCTAGAAAACGAGTTAACAAACCTTCGATTAACTCAGGTGCTTCAGGCTCGTATATGTAGTCCCACTTGTGCTGCATGGAGTCGTCACTTGAAGGATCCAGCGGGACCAGTTGGCGAATAGTTGGCGTCTGCGTCATGGTATTTACGAACACATTATTTGCCAGGAAGATCTTATCGACCTTACCTTCCTCAAATGCGTCTAACATAACTTTGATACTACCAATGAGATCACTCATCACGGGGTTTTCACTGGTGTGCTGAGACGCTGCAACCACATTGCCGCCGTAACTTTTGAAGAACTGTGCGCCTTTGTTACCGATCAAACACAAATCCACTTCAACCTCTTCGTCAACAAAGGTTTTGATGTCTTTGACCACAGCTTTGAGCAAGTTGACGTTTAAACCGCCACATAAGCCCTTGTCGGTGGTAATAATGATGTAACCAACACGTTTAACTTCACGTTCCACCATAAAACTATGACGATATTCGGAAGAGGCATTGGCAATATGGCTAATCACATTACGAATGTGATCCGAGTAAGGTCGACCCAGGGCCATACGGTCCTGCGCTTTACGCATCTTACTCGCAGCAACCATTTCCATAGCGCTGGTGATCTTGGCGGTATTTTTAATACTACCGATCTGTTTTCGGAGTTCTTTGGCGTTTGCCATCTACTTTCCCTTGAGCTTTACCAGTGGGTCGTTACCAGGTTTGCGTTGACTTAAATTTGTCTAACGCTTCCTTCATGGTGGCAACAACTTCGTCTGAGTATTTACCTTCGGTGTTCGCTGCAGCCATAAACTCGGCATATTCAGCGTTCATGTAAGCAACCAGGGCTGCCTCAAAATCTAAAACCTTATCAACCGCAACGTCTTCCAGATAACCCTCGTTCGCGGCAAACAGAACGATACCCATTTCCGCAACAGTCATGGGGGAGTATTGCTTTTGCTTCATCAATTCGTTGATGCGCTCACCATGCTCAAGCTGACGTCGTGTAGCTTCATCCAGGTCTGATGCAAACTGAGAGAATGCCGCCAGTTCACGATACTGGGCCAATGCCAGCTTAATACCACCAGAAATCTTCGACATAAACTTGAGCTGGGCGTCACCACCTACTCGAGATACGGAAATACCGGGATTCATCGCGGGACGTTCACCAGCGTTAAACTTATCTGTTTCCAGGAAGATCTGACCGTCAGTAATCGAAATCACGTTGGTTGGTACAAACGCTGATACGTCACCAGCCTGGGTCTCAATAATGGGCAGAGCAGTCAATGAACCTGTTTTGCCTTTGACTTCACCATTTGTGAACTGCTCTACATACTCTGCGTTCACACGAGCAGCACGCTCAAGTAGACGTGAGTGAAGGTAGAAAACGTCACCTGGGTAAGCTTCACGGCCTGGTGGACGACGCAGCAACAAAGAAACCTGACGATAAGCCCAGGCCTGCTTGGTTAAGTCATCGTAAATAATCAATGCATCTTCACCGCGATCGCGGAAGTACTCACCCATTGCACAACCAGAGTACGCAGCGATGTATTGCATAGGTGCTGGGTCAGAGGCACTGGCGTTAACAACAATCGTGTTTTCCATGGCACCGTACTCTTCAAGGGTACGCACCACGTTAGCCACAGAAGAATTCTTCTGGCCAATAGCCACATAAATACACTTAATGCCGGAGGCTGCCTGGTTAATGATGGTATCGATGGCAATCGCCGTCTTACCGGTTTGGCGGTCGCCAATAATCAACTCACGCTGACCTCGACCAACAGGGATCATGGAGTCGATACACTTGAGGCCGGTTTGTACAGGCTGGTCAACGTGTTTACGAGCAATTACACCTGGCGCAACCTTTTCTACTGGTGAGGTAGAAGACGCATTGATCGCGCCCTTGCCGTCGATTGGGTTACCCAACGCATCCACTACTCGACCCAACATTTCTGGTCCAGTTGGTACTTCCAGAATTCGACCAGTGCACTTTGCTGTTTGACCTTCTCTTAGGCTTTTGTAATCGCCTAAAACTACCGCACCGACTGAGTCGCGCTCCAGGTTCAATGCAAATCCGAACAGGTTACCCTCAAACTCGATCATCTCACCGTTTTGCACATCAGCGAGGCCATGGATTCGCACAATACCGTCAGAGACACTGACAATTGTGCCTTCGTTGCGAGCTTCAGACGAAATATCGAGCTTCTCAATCCGCTGTTTGATGATCTCGCTAATTTCGGAAGGATTCAGTTGTTGCATGTTCCGTTCCTCAAGGAATGGTTAATTTGTAATAGTGTATTAAGTCAGCGCGTGGGAAAGTTTTTCTAACTTGCCCCGAACAGAATTATCAATCACCGTGTCTTCTGTTCGTATTAGAACACCGCCAATCAGACTGGAATCTACCTCTGCGGTCAGATTGACTTCACGCTGCAATTTGTTTTTCAGGGCATCCGTCAAGAGTGACTGATCATTTTCAGACACCTCAAACGCACTGATCACATCCACATCAAGCGTTTGCTCGTGGTGGGCTTTTAATAATTCAAACATCTGGGATATTTCTGGTAGCAGAGGCGTTCTACCGTACTCAGATAAAACCGACACAAAATTGCGGCCATATTGATTGAGCTCTTCGCCAAGCAATTCCACAAGAAATTCGGCTTCTTGTTCAGTGGTCATGCTTGGGCTGTCCAACACAGTGGCAACCACCGGTTGTTGGACAGTTGCCGCCAACATTTTCAGCATCCGAGACCAGGTCTCCAGACCGGAAGCTTCATTTAAAGCCTGGGAAAAAGCTGCCCGGGCATAAGGTCTGGCGACTGTACTGAGTTCTGCTTCTGCCATCGTTAACCCCTTAGAGCCTTGAAGCCAACTTGCCGAGCATTTCTTCGTGCGCAGCCCGGTCTACTGATTTCTCGAGGATCTTCTCAGCACCTTCGATCGCCAATTGACCAACCTGGGCGCGCAATGACTCGCGAGCACGGTTAATTTCTTGCTCTATTTCGGCTTCAGCACCAGCTTTAACCCTGGCAACTTCTTCTTCAGCCGCTTGCTTTGCTTCTTCAACGATCTGGCTAGCACGACGTTGAGCCTGCGCAATGAGTTCAGCAGACTGCTTTTTCGCATCTTCCAACTCACCGGCAGCAGCCTCGTTGGCGTCTTCCAGCTGTTTTTCCGCTTCAGCAGCCCGTTGCAGGCCCGCATCTAATGCTTCCTGGCGTTCACGCATTGCAGCGATCAGTGGCGGCCACACGTACTTCATGCAGAAGATCACGAACATCGTGAACGCGATCATCTGACCTACCAATGTTAAGTTAATTGACACTCTTCACCTCAACGGTTGAGATTGAATGACCTACCAAACAGCTTTGCAGCTGTTAGGCAGCGAAGATCAGGTAAAGCGAGATCGCAACGGCGATAATGGGCACCGCGTCAACCAATGCCAGAGAGATAAACAGCTGAGTCATGAGCATCGGCTGCAGCTCTGGCTGACGCGCGACACCTTCAATGTACTTGCTGCTCAAGATACCAATACCTAATGCAGAACCGATAGCGCCGAGGCCCATCAGGATTGCACCAGCAAGATAAATGTATGACTGCTCCATAAAGCTACTCCTAGAGGATTGTGTCCTATTTACGTTGGGGTTAGGGGTTAATGTTCATCAGTTGCATGCGCCTGAGTCAGGAACACGATGGTCAGGATCATGAAAACAAACGCTTGCAAAGCAATAATTAAGATGTGGAAGATCGCCCAGGGCAGAGACGCTGTCCACTGCGCCCAGAATGGCAACATGGCCGCGATCAAAATAAAGATCATTTCACCGGCGTATAGGTTACCGAACAATCGCAAGCCGTGAGACAAAGGCTTACCGAGCATATCTACCGTCTCGAGGACGAAATTCAGTGGGTACGCCAGCGGATGGGCAATTGGGTGCTTGAACAGGCCGCCAAAGAAACCAATAGGTCCTTTGACTTTAAGGTTATAGTAGAGAACCAGTATAAATACGCCAAGGGACAAACCCATGGTGATATTGAGATCCGTACTTGGTACCACTTTAAAGAAGGGCAAACCAAGGCTGTGAGCAAGACCCGGAAGAAGATCGATAGGCACCAGGTCCATTAAGTTCATTAAAAACACCCAGACCAGAATCGTTAGGGAAAGTGGACCAATGAGCGGGTTATGTTGCGTACCAAAGATCTGGTTAACGTTGTTCTCAACAAACTCTACCGCCATTTCACAGAGATTTTGCAGAGCGCCTGGTACACCGGCGGTAGCACCACGAGCGCCAAGAAAAAATATCACGCAGAAAACAATACCCAGGGCAATCGACCAACCCATAGTGTCGACGTTGATCGCCATAAATCCTAACTGCGCCACCTCTTCTTTGGTGGTGGCAAATCCCCAGGAACCATCAGGGAACTGACCATAGGTCAGATTAGTGATGTGGTGTTGGATATACTCTGCGGGTGTTTGATCTGCACTTGCCATAGTTTAATTTCTAAGCTTGGTTCCCGAAGTTACGCTGGTTTCGCTGCTAATTCCTGCTTGCAAACGGGTTGCCTGCACGAGCGCCGCCACCAAACCACAACCATATGTTGCTATTAAGCCAAAAAAGAAGAATCCGAATAGTAAGGATTCCACCCAAATAAATACTGCTCCAATCATCAACCCGGTAATCAATAACTTACCGAGCTCCGCTGCCAGTAGCTGGGCCATCGCAAGCTCCGGAACCACTGAACCGGTTCGCAATCGCCAGGCCATATAAGCTGCTGGTAACGCCACTGACATCCCCCCAAGCAACACTGAGATGGCCGCCTGTGTATTGACTATCAGGCTGACCGCTGCAATTACCAGCGACGTAAAGAATTGGACGCTAACAATTCGTTGAATGGATATATTTGTCATTGCTCTCAGCCAGACTCAATCGAATTACGACCTATTGTCCAATATCAGATGTGCTGCCCCAAAAATTGATTTCACACCTTGTTTGAGAGCGCGCGAATTATAGGGATTTCAGCGCCCCTATTCAACTTAAGGAAGTTGATTAATTATTCGAGATCTCCGAAGTGATTGAGGATGCCATCAAGTTCATCAAGACTATTGTAAGAAATCACTAACTTACCTTTGCCCTTAGCGCTGTGCTGAATCGCGACCTTTTGGCCGAGGCGCGTTGCCAGGCGGTTTTCCAGCGCTCTGGTATCGGCATCGGCCTTGGCGGTAGGCGCTTTTTTGGCGCCGGACAACAACTTCCGCACCAACGCTTCAGCCTGACGTACATTTAAGTGTTGGGCGGCGATTTCCCTGGCAACACTACCTTGTTGTTCGAAGGTTAAACTAAGTAGCGCGCGCGCATGGCCCATTTCGATATCCCCATGGGCTAACATCTGGGCAACTTCTGGGCTGAGGTTCATCAGCCGTAAAAAATTGGTCACTGCGGTGCGGCTTTTGCCCACAGCGTCAGCCACCTGCTGGTGGGTCAGATCGAACTCTTCAATCAAGCGCTGAAGGGCCAGGGCTTCTTCCATGGGATTGAGGTCTTCGCGCTGAATATTCTCGATGAGCGACATGGCCACCGCGGCCTCGTCATTAACATCTTTGATCACCGCTGGAATCTTATCGAGACCTGCTAACTGTGTTGCCCGCCAACGTCTTTCACCGGCAATGATCTCATAACGACTTTCGCCCACAGCACGTAAAACAATAGGCTGCATGACACCCTGGGCCTTGATTGAGGCCGCGAGTTCCTGCAAAGGTTCGTCATCCATAGCCTTACGCGGCTGATATTTACCGGGGCGAATCCATTCCACGGGCACTTCATCAAGCACATTGTGTCGTTTCGAAGGCGCTTCGTTGTTGTCTGGTTGTCGTTTCGATTCAGCACCTAGTAAGGCATCCAAACCGCGCCCAAGACCACGTTTTTTTGCGACCACTAGTTACGCTCCTCTGGTGTGGCTGAATCCTCATGCGGCGGATGGCGACGGTTAATCTCACCAGCCAAAGCCAGATAGGCCTTGGCGCCACGGGACAATCGATCATAGTACAAGACAGGTACACCGTGGCTTGGTGCTTCTGCGAGACGAACATTCCTGGGTATCACGGTGCGGTAAACCTTATCGCCAAAGTGATCAATTAATTGCAAAGAGACGTCCCGGGTTAAGCTATTGCGCGGATCATACATAGTGCGCACGATGCCCTCAATTTCCAGCTGCGGATTCAAGTTCTGGGAAATGCGTTGGATGGTGGTCATCAAGGCAGACAGACCTTCCAGGGCAAAATACTCACACTGCATGGGGATCACCACGGCATTACTGGCCACAAGACCATTAATGGTTAACAGGCTCAAAGACGGCGGGCAGTCAAGCAGTACATAATCGTATTTATCTTGCACGGCCATAAGCGCATCTTTAAGCCGGTACTCACGGCGATCCAGATCCATAAGGTCCAGTTCCGCGGCAGTCAAATCAACATTAGCGCCAACCACGCCATAACCACCTTCCTCTGCCTGGACCGTGGCCGCCGATATACTGGCATCGTCTACTAATACATCATAAATGGAGCTATGCAATTGCGACTTGTCGATACCACTACCCATGGTGGCATTACCCTGGGGATCAAGATCAATCAGCAACACCCGGCGTTTGGTCGCCGCCAGGGACGCCGCCAGATTCACGCTGGTGGTGGTTTTACCGACGCCACCTTTTTGGTTGGTGATTGCTAACACGACTGCCAAGAGCTGTTCCCTTTTTCCTAAACCCTAGTGTTGTTGTAAACGCCCTAAAACCACAAGATGCCGTTCTGCATCCAAATAGGGCACCTGCAGAGGCATGATATCCAAGACTTGAAAACCAGCCGCCGAGATTGCCAGCTCATCAACTTCGTCACCAAGATGAGCCTTCATTGCCAGTAACCTGCCATCTGGTGCCACCAGATGGCCAGCATAACCCAGGATATTGGGGATACTGGCAAATGCCCGACAGACCACCTGGGTGTAAACCGCAGAGCAAGATTCTGCACGGCTATGCAGCACTTCACAATTGTCGAGCTTATGGTTGATGCACATTTGCTGCAAAAACCGGGTTTTCTTGACGTTACTATCTAGCAAGGTGAAACGGCACTTTGGTTTCAGCAGCGCCAACGGGATACCGGGAAAACCACCACCAGTACCCACATCGATCTAATCCAGGTCCGTGACATACTTTGCAATACTCAAGGAATCCAACAGATGCTGAATAATGATGTCATCCAGACCTTTGATGGCCGTCAAATTGTAGACTTTGTTCCACTTGATCAGGTCGCTGGCAAACGCCAGCAAGTGATCTGCAAAGCCATCTGGTCCATTGACATCGAGTTGATCCAGACCCGAAGCCAGCAAATCTGCTGGGGTCATGCTTCTAATCGTTCGGGTAACTGGCGAGTTTTCTTCAAATAGACCAGCAACAGTGAAATTGCCGCTGGCGTGACCCCTGAAATACGGCTGGCCTGACCAATGTTCTCTGGGCGCACGTCGCTAAGCTTCTGGCGCACTTCGTTGGACATGCCTGGAATCAAACCATAATCAAGATCGAGGGGAATCGCCGTACTAGTCTGGGCTTGAACCCGCTCTATTTCTTCCTTCTGGCGCTCAATATACCCTTCATACTTGAGGTCAATTTCTATTTGCTCATTCACTTCTTCATCTTGCCAGGCTAGATCCAGCGCCTCTAACAGCGGCGTAATACTCACGTTCGGCCGGCGCAATAAATCTGCAAGACTGTATTCTCGGCTCAAGCTCTGGCCAAGGTAGGACTCAACCTGATCGCCAGGCTGACAGAAGCGTTTCTTTAGCTCTAGTGTGCGTGACTCCACGAGCTCAAGCTTTTCCGAGAATCTTTGCCACCTGGCGTCATCCACCAACTTCATATCGCGGCCAAGGGCAGTCAAACGTCGATCGGCATTGTCCTGGCGGAGGATCAAACGATACTCGGCGCGACTGGTAAACATCCGATAGGGTTCTTTGGTACCCATGGTAATCAGGTCATCAATGAGCACACCAATGTAAGCCTCGTCCCGGCGGGGACACCAGGGTTCCAGTTCCATTGCAGCCCGGGCAGCATTTAATCCCGCCACCAGGCCCTGGGCACCTGCTTCTTCATAACCCGTGGTGCCATTGATCTGTCCAGCAAAATACAAGCCATTCATATGTTTGGTTTCAAGGGAGGCTTTTAGATCACGCGGTTCGAAATAATCGTATTCAATAGCGTAACCTGGTCTGGTGATCCAGGCGTTTTCAAAACCCTTAATCGAGCGAACCAGGTCGATTTGGACATCGAAGGGCAAACTTGTCGAAATGCCATTGGGATACAATTCCTGGGTACCAAGGCCTTCCGGTTCAATAAAAATCTGATGACTATTGCGATCGGCAAAACGCACGACTTTATCTTCAATTGAAGGGCAATAGCGCGGCCCAACCCCGTCAATTTCACCGGTAAACAGGGGCGAACGATCGAGCCCAGCACGGATGATGTCATGGGTTTGTTCTGAAGTATGGGTAATAAAGCAGTTCACTTGATCAGGATGCATGGCGCTATTGCCCATAAAAGACATCACCGGTCTGGGATCTTCCCCCGGTTGAACTTCCAGGTCCGAGAAATCAACGGATTTGCCGTCGATTCGCGGTGGCGTGCCGGTTTTCAGCCGACCTACCTGGAACGGTAACTCTCGCAATCGGTCTGCAAGTTTGTTGGAAGGGGCATCCCCGGCTCGACCGCCGGCGCTCTTATCCTGGCCAACGTGAATCACACCACCCAAAAAGGTACCCACAGTTAGCACCACAGCGCGACTACGAAACCTCACATTGCCGCTGGTGACAACACCCACCACAGTATCTTGTTCCACCATCAGATCATCCACAGACTGTTGGAAAATCGATAGATTTGGCTGATTTTCAAGAATTCGTCTGATGGCTGCCCGATACAGCTGGCGATCTGCCTGGGCTCTTGTTGCCCGCACCGCAGGGCCTTTACGGGCATTCAAGGTGCGAAAATGAATTCCGGCGGCATCTGCAGCCAGCGCCATGGCACCGCCAAGGGCATCAATTTCTTTCACCAGGTGACTTTTGCCAATGCCACCAATGGCTGGATTACAAGACATCTGACCCAGGGTCTCGATGTTTTGCGTGACAAGCAGAGTTTTCGCCCCGGTACGCGCAGCGGCCAGCGCGGCTTCTGTGCCGGCGTGTCCGCCGCCAACCACAATGACATCGTATGCGTTAGGAAAATCCATGTTCAGCGCCATGAGTTAGGGGTCGGCAAGTATACTCACCAGCAGCATATTGTCCATTTGAATCAGGCGGTTGCCGGCAACACCTGGTGACTTATTTACCAATACAAAAAGAGGAAAAGATCTCGCCAAGCAAATCATCACTGCTAAATTCACCTGTAATTTCGCATAAGGCCTGATGCGCTAGTTTGAGCTCTTCGGCAAACAATTCACCGGCCGTCTGGGTCTCTAGAACCTGTTGGCCTTGCAGTATGTGCGCGTCAGTTCGACGCAGAGCGTCTAAATGTCGACTGCGTGACACATGGGAGCTCTCTAGATCCAGGCCTGGTGCAAACTGCGCTAACAAGGCCTGCTCTAACTCTTGCAAACCTGAGCCAGTCCTGGCTGAAATGGGAATCACTGGATAACGCAAACCTTCCGGTATCACCGGTAACTCACTCACCAGATCCGTTTTATTTAGAACCACCAGAATCTTTTCGGCATTGTCTAAATTAACTAACAACCTGGCCAGGGCTTGCTGCCAATTTGGCTCCGTTGCAACATCAATCAGCACCAGAACGCCATCCGCTTGCGCAAATTCACGTCTGGCTCTTCTCACACCTTCTTGTTCGATGGCATCTTCAGTGTCACGCAGCCCTGCCGTATCCACCAGTTTAAGGGGTACACCGCCAAGGGAAACTTGCTCGCGAATTACATCGCGGGTAGTACCAGGGATTTCCGTTACGATTGAAGTTTCTTCCCCCACCAGACGGTTCATCAAACTTGATTTACCAGCATTGGGTTCACCAGCAAACACCAGGGTGAGGCCATCCCGCAACAACGCCCCTGCGCGAGACTGTTGGCTGAGTTTATCCAGGCTGGCTTTAATGATGGAGAGGCTATTTTCAACCTTAGCGTCGCTCAGGAAATCAATCTCCTCTTCTGGGAAATCAATGGCCGCCTCAGTAAACATACGCAGTTCTAGAATCTGCGTTGCCAGAGTTTGCACCTGCGCTGAGAACTCCCCTTTGAGAGAACGCATCGCGCCTTTTGCGGCTGCTTTAGTGGAACTATCAATTAGATCGGCCACTGCCTCAGCCTGAGCAAGATCTAATTTATTATTGAGAAATGCTCGCTCGGAAAACTCTCCTGGGGCAGCTATTCTTGCCCCTAACGCTACTACTTCCGCCAATAATAAATCCATGACCACCGGTCCGCCGTGACCTTGTAGTTCCAGGACATCTTCGCCGGTAAACGACGCAGGCCCAGCAAAAAACAGCGCCAAACCCTGATCAACGGCGGTGTTATCAGAGCCATAAAATTCGCAAAAAATCGCCTGCCGTGGCGGCAACCTGCGCCGGGTAATCGCTTCAGCGATTTCGTTAGATAGTGGACCGGAGACCCTGACAATCCCAACACCACCTTTACCAGGTGGCGTAGCAATTGCGGCGATCGTATCCTTTTTGTACACGGCTTAACCGGTTTTTTCGATCTGCTTGGTCACGTACCACTGCTGCATGATGGACAGTAAATTGTTCACAAACCAATACAGAACCAGACCTGAAGGGAACCAGAGGAAGAAGAATGTGAACATGATTGGCATGTAATTGCCATCGGG
>JBKAGC010000111.1:0-11534 GCA_046290215.1 Pseudomonadales bacterium
CGGTATGTAAATAGTGCAGGTGCCGTTCGTACTGGCTGAGCATGTCGTCAATCAGTTGATCGCGACTCCAGCCCATCACACAGTAGTTTTGACCGCCTTCTTTTAAGTGCACTTCCGCCCGGTAATAAGACTCCACTGAGGTGTCTTGATGACTCTCTGGTACAGCATCGCCTGGCAAATCGTGTTCGCTGCTAATGATGCTATAAACAAAATCCATCTCATCACCGTGACGCACTTCGAGGCGTAGTTCCGCTTCTTCGGGGTTGAGTTTAACCTCGGTATCTAAACCCTGTTTGTTTAGCTCTTCAGCAAAAGTTTTCATGGCTGGCATGGCCAGTTTTTGCTGGTATTCAACCACTGACTTCACGTTAGGGAATTCCAGCATGTTGCTTAAGCGCTGCTTCCAGTCAACGTTGGTTGCTGCCACAGGTTGGAATAACAAAGCATCGCGCTTTTTAACATCTAGCGATAAGGCTCGCCAGAAGCCCCACATGGCAAATAGCAAACCCACAGAAAAAGGCAGGGCGCTGGCAATGGCTGCGGTTTGCAGTGAAGATAAGCCGCCGGCTAACAATAAGACAATGGCGATTAAGCCAATAAACGTGGTCCAGATTGAGCGCTGCAAAGCTGGCGTGTTGTCATTGCCGTGGGCACAAAGTGTGTTCACCACCAGGGCGCCAGAATCTGCTGAAGTGACAAAAAACACCATAATCATGATCACGGCAATAAACGAGAGCACTTCAGAGGCAGGAAAGTTTTCTAAAAACTTAAACAAGGCAACGGAAGAATCTGCCTGGACGGCTTCGCCGAGAGATGCCACCCCTTGATTCAGGATCAGGTCAATGCCGCTATTACCAAACACGGTCATCCAGAACAGGGTGAAGAGCGTTGGGCCCATCATAGCGCCAATGGTGAATTCGCGAATGGTGCGGCCACGTGAGATTCGCGCAATAAATAAGCCCACGAAAGGCGCCCAACTGAGCCACCAGCCCCAATAGAATATGGTCCAGCCACCAATCCAGTCGGTGGGGTTGTAGGTGTAGAGATTAAATGTCTTGTACACCAGGTCTGAGAGGTAAGAGCCGGTGTTTTGCATAAAGGCTTGCAGCAAATACACGGTAGGGCCAATGGCAAGAATGCCCAGCAACAATAAAACCGCGAGGCCAATATTAATTTCCGACAGGCGTTTGATGCCTACATCCAGGCCTAGAATCACCGAGATGGTTGCGAGAATCGTGGTGACTACCACCAGCACGATCTGGACGGTTGAGCTTACTGGAATATCGAATAAATAGTTCAAGCCAGAGTTGATTTGCATCACACCAAGCCCAAGGGAGGTGGCAACACCGCACACCGTGCCCAGTACGGCAAAGACGTCAATCACAGCGCCGGCCGGGCCGTAAATCTTGTCGCCAATCAGTGGATATAAAGAAGAGCGCATGGTTAGCGGTAGGTCGTGCCGGTAAGCAAAATACGCGAGAATTAACGCCACGATAGCGTACATGGCCCAGGCGTGAATGCCCCAGTGGAAAAATGTTAGCTTCATGGCTTCTGCGGCGGCGGCCGCTGTACCAGGCTCACCGTGGGGCGGTGCCATAAAGTGCATCACAGGTTCGGCCACGCCAAAGAACATTAAGCCAATACCCATACCGGCGCTAAACAACATGGCAAACCAGGAGATAAATGAATAGTCCGGTTCGGAATGATCGGGCCCCAGTTTGATGTCCCCAAACCGGGTGAAGGTGAACATGGTCACCACCACTAAAATGATTGCAACGACGAGTACGTAGTACCAACTACCGTAGGCGACAATAGCGTCTTGTACAGTTTGGAAAACGCTGCCAGCATAATCTGGTGCGATGGCAGCAAAGCCTACCAGGAGCGCCAGGATCGCTGCAGATGGTACAAACACCTGATTGTCGAAAATAAATAACGGCTTCGAATCGTTAGATTGTGTCTCACTCATGTGGCCAAATTCCTACTGGCTTAAGCGGCTCGGCTCGCTTAGCACAGTTTTTAGAGGTTCTAGGTAGGGTTCAAAGTTGCGCCACTGCTCAAGGGCGGTGGTAAAAATCGGTTGGCGTACCTGTTCAGAGCTGGGTGTGCGAACGCTGCGCTCCGTTTTATGGTATTCCACGCAAGCCTGCTCAAAGGGCAGGTTGCAGTAATCGAGCATTCGTTTGACCTGACCTTCCAGGTCCGCCACGACGTCCTCGTGTTGAACGCGTAACACAGCGCCAGGCAGGACTTTATCCCAGTGATCCATCAGCGCCACGTAATCCTGGTAGTAGCGGCCTACATCTTCGAGGGAATAGGTGAACTCCTGGCCCTCGGCAAACAGTTGTTTAAAACCGCTAAAACAACAAGACATGGGCTCGCGGCGGGCATCGATGATCTTGGCGTTCGGTAAAATCAGTTTGATCAGGCCGATATGGCGGAAGTTGTTGGGCATCTTGTCGATAAAAAATGCCGCTCCGGCACGATGGATGCGCGTGTCTTCAATAAAGTCCTTACCGAATTTTTCAAGATGCTCTCGAGTCAGCTGGGGCAAAATCTCTGGATAACCCACATTGGCAATATCGTCGATGCCCCGACGCAAGCGATGGGAAAGAGAAAGAATGTTAGGTAATTCCAGCGTGCCGTCTACCTGACTATGGGAAGATAAAATTTGCTCAAGCAGAGTGGAACCGGCACGTGGCAGGCCGAGGATAAAAATTGGATCTGGCGCTGGATGCCCGGCACCTTCGAATTGTTGAAAGAGTTCTGGCGTACAGATTTGCTGTTGCAGTAAGAACTCCTCAGTAATCTGGTCAGCATCGTAGCGACTCTCCGCTTTCTTGATACGATTGCCCTCGGCATAGAACTGAAATGCCTGGGCGTAGTCGTCACGATCCTCATAAGCTTTGCCCAGGGCAAAACAAAGATATGCCCGGTCTTTCGGTGCCAGCAGTGCGTTTTGTTCCTGGTCATGCATGGCGGCCATTTCCGACTCGGTAAACCGATAAGTCTTGAGATTGGACAGTGAGAAATAAGCCTCACCAAATTTTGGTTGGGCAATCAAGGCGCCGCGATAAGCGTCCACCGCATCATCAAATTTGCCAATGGTTTTTAGCGCATGGCCTTTTGACGTTAACGTCGACGGGTCATTGGGCGCGAGTTTTAGGACCTTTTCAAAGTAGCTTAAGGCCTCGTCGTAGTCGCCGGTTTGCATACAAACAACAGCATAAAGGGATTGCAGTTGCGGACTATTGGGCTGTTTTTGCAGGAGGGCTTTGGCGGCGCTCAAGGCGGCCTCAAATTTTTGCCGTTTTCTTAGTACCTGCACATGGTCGATCTGGGCAGAAAGGTTGTCTGGATGAAGTTTTACCGCGCTCTCGAGGAGAAATTCCGCGTCATCCAAAACGCCCAGTTTGACGCCAATATCCGCCAACTGCCGCATGCCCTCGGGATGGGTAGGGTTGCGCTTTAAGAACTGCCGGCAAAGATCTTCTGCTTTGAGTAGTTTGCCCTGAGAGACGAGATCCATGGCGGCGAGTAAGGGTTTGGGTAGTTGTTGCAGACGCAGCAATTGCTGTTGCCTTTGTCTTGCAGCGGGTTCTTGGCCGCTTGCCAGTAGTAGTTTGATTTGATTCTGCCAACTGGCGAGCAGTGCTGGGTTCAGTTCCGTGGCGGTTTCGAAAGCTTTAAGTGCCTCACTTAACTCTTTACGCTGCAGACGTAAGTGTCCCTCTTCCTGGAAGGCTCTGCCGAACAGGGGGAAGCGAGCTTGTAAATCGGTCAGAGTCTTTAGGGCATCGTCAAATTCTTCGCTATAGCGCTGGCATACGGCGCGCATATAAAGCGCATCGCCATGACCGGGATGGCTTTCCAGAAGTTGTTCGACCCGCGCACGGGCTTCGCTGAAGTGTTTGCCCTGAATCAGGTTCTGCACTTCCGCGAGTTGTTGGTTCAATTGTGTTTCTTCCATAGGTCTATAGAGTACCGAAAAAAAAGGCGCTCTTCAGAGCGCCTTTTTTCATAATGGGAACATAGCAGTTTAGAAGTCGTAGGACATTCTAACGCCCACTGTGGTTGGTCGAGCATAAGTCACACGTTGCACGTCAAAGACGAAGTTGCGTGCGAGTTCAGCTTCCTCGTTGAACAAGTTGTCCGCGTAAAGCTCTGCGGTCCAATTGCTGCCACTGACACCGGCGGTGAAACCAACCATCACCCAGCTATCAATCTCTTCGCGGTTAATGGTGATCACGTCACTAAATGACTCGGCGGAATACGCCATGTGAGGCATAAAGTGGCCTGTTAAGTTGTTGTCCATTGGCCATTCGTAACGAGCTCGCAGGTTACCCTGGAACTCTGGCGCATAGGCGAGTTCGTCACCTTCGCGCACGTCATTAGTAGGCGTTAAGACATCGGTAATTTCAGTGTCGAGGATTGAGAACGCCGCGGTAATGGTTAAACCATCAACCGATGCCGGTGCCCAGATCACGTCACCTTCAATACCTTTCACTTCAGCATTGGCCGCGTTGTCCGAGAAGAACAAGTTAGAAATGCTTGGGTCGAAGATTGTGGTTTGCAGATTGTCGATCTCAACGTAGAAGACGTTACCGTTAAAGCGCATGGTGTAGTCTAGTAAGTCTAACTTCCAACCCAGTTCGTAGTTTTGTACCTCGTCGGTGTCTAGTTCAAAAGGTACTGCGAAGTTGTTTGGACCAACGGCGCCACCTGGGCGATTTAGCAAGCCTGGGCGGAAGCCTTCCGATGCGGTGGCGTAGAACAGCGAATCATCGCTTGGGCGATAGGATACGCTGAACTTGAAGATCGTGCCGTCAGTTTGTGCTTTATCAGGAGCAGACAAGGCGTTAACGATACCCTGAATCTCACCATCACTGATGGCGTTAGGCGCATTGGTAAACGCACCACGGCCAACACTGTATGGGTCAGCGGCCAATAAGATGGCTTTAACCTCATCAAAGGTTTGACCTTGGGTGAAGGTAATGCCGCCACCAGTACCACTATCACCAATAAAGGTGAAGTTGCCGTCGCCGTCATACAGATCGCTCAAGTTAGTACCGAAGCGGTTTGCGTCAGGCTGGAAGCTGTTACCGAAAGAAGCGTTCGCGCCACCTTCAAAGTCCACTTCAATATCGTAGTAGCGAGCGCCGAACGTCACCGTCCACTGATCCGTCAAATCAAAGTTCACTTCACCGAAGGCGCCGAACTGTTCATCGGTACGTTTGATGTCGTTACGGAAGATAACGCCAGCAGGGAATGGGCCTGGATCTGAATTGTAGGCGTTAGGGAATGGGAAGTTCTGGGAGAAGCCAACTGCTGGGCCGCCAAAACCTTCAAACACGCTCACAGAAGTAGAACCTGGGTAGGTGAAGTCGTTACGCTCTTTGAGCTCGAGGTCGCTGTAGAACAAACCAGCCGTACCACGAATGCGTTTTGCTGCATCGGTAGTGATACGAATCTCGTGGGTGGCGATTTCAAGCTCTGTCTCACTCTTCACAAACAGGTTAGGAGCCTGACAAGTACCGCCAGGCACATTGTTGGTGAGTGCTGTGTTTGGGTCGCTGTAGTTATATTCTGGGTAGCTCACGGAAGAGTCACAGATGTAATAAGGCAAGTACTGACCGACGAACATATAGTCGGTGTAGTCCACGCGCTGATCTGTTTCTCGATCTGTATAGGCACCGGTGTAAAGCACTTCAAGGTCGCCAACGAGGCCGGTCAGGGTCCAGTTGTAGTTGGTGAACTTGTCTTCGATGCTGTCATCTTCATAACGCTGAATCTCGTAGTCGCCAAGATTTGGGTCAGCGAAGAAAACACCTTCAGAGTCGATATCCTGCTGGGCAATACCGGCCAACAGGCTCCACTTATCGTTAATGTCCCAGAGGGCAGACAGGCGACCACCACTGTAGGTGGTTTCGTTGAAGTCTTCTTCCACAAGACCGGAGTTATCCGCGGCAAGGAAAGTGACGCCGGAAAGGTCTGGGTCTCTGCCACCGTTAAAGGTATCTCCGGCTGCGACTGCAGCGTTCAAACCGGAAACAGACTGCAAGCCAGCCCGTCGTAGTGAAACAGGCACGCCGTTGGCGCGGACGGTGCCAGCCTCGCGGAAGCGAGCGGATTCACGAAGTGTTTGTGTACCCGCAACGTTATCAATGTAGCCACCTTGATTGTCCACATAGACAACACCGCGTACTGTGAAGACGTCGGAAATGGGGATGTTCACCATGCCCTCAACGTTGTTACTCATTTCCCCATCTTTGGTCCAGCTGGTGCCGAAGTCGACGCTAGCATACTGACCTGTTGGGTCTGGTTTGTTAGTAATTAAGCGAACCGTACCTGCTTGCGAGCTTGCGCCAAACAGTGTGCCTTGCGGCCCCGCAAGCACCTCAACGCGGTTCATGTCGGCAGCATAGACATCCAGGTTTCGGCCTGGCTGTGACAGTGGTTGCTCATCAAGATAAAGCGCGACGTTTGGCGCTAGACCGGCAACGCCGGCTGTAGTCAGGTTAGGTGTGGTGGATGCAACACCACGAATATAAATAGTGTTCTGGCCAGGTCCGCTACCACCTGCCGTGACACCCGGCAGTTGCAGTAAATAGTCTTCAAAATTAGCAATGCCAAATTCTTCGAGGGTGGCTTCATTCACTGCAGAAACAGCAACTGCAATGTCCTGGGTGCTTTCTGCCCGTTTTGTCGCGGTAACAACAACTTCTTCAATGGCGCTGCTCGCGGGCATTGCCACCATGCTGGTGGTTGCGAGCGCAATGGCGGCCGACAGCCTATTTTTCTTAAACATATAACAATCCCCATGAGTGAGCCGCGAAGTATATTGAAATCTAAGCAAAATTCCCACCAACCCGATGTCATGCGCTCCGGGATATTCATCTAACTAATTGATAGTTATAGGTAAACCGAAAACTTTTTACTTTTCTCGTAGTTATATATCGAAGCATAAATAGGCTTGGCGAGACCGTTGCCCCGGAGTACCCTTAGGCACCTCGCGTTTCCCTCGGATTGGTGCTTTTGAAAGACTACGACGAATTTTTGATATCCCTACGGCAAATTACCCGGGCAATTGACCTGCACTCACGTAAGATCCAGAAGCAATCTGGTTTAACCACCTCGCAATTGCTAGTACTTGAGGCGATCGAAAAGTTGCCTGTCGCAACCCCGAAGGCCATCGCTCAGGAGATTGTGCTGTCTCAGGCTACTGTGACGAGTTTGATCGATCGGTTGGAGAAGGGTGGCCTGGTGAAGCGCGAGAAGCTGGATAGTGACAAACGCAGTGTCAGGATTAATCTCACCGCGGAAGGGGAAGGTAAACTTTCCGGGGCACCGGACATTTTGCAAACCCAGTTCTTGGAGAAGTACCGGACACTGGAGCCCTGGGAGCAGCAAATGTTGATCGCGGCGCTCAGTCGCATAGCCAGCATGATGAATGCCGAGGACCTTGATGCCTCGCCGATCTTAACCAGCGGCGACATCAAGGTTGAGTGGGGCGGGGGTGACCCCGCAGCGCAGCCTAAGCGTACTTAAACTCCGGGCTGTTTAGGTCAATTTCCGGAAACTCTTCCTTTTCTTGCCAGTAATCCTGGGTGTGCTGCCAGTCCCGCTTGGTGCCGCGTTTCGGCATCTTGTGCATGGCACGCTGGAGATAGTTCGGGTTGAAGTTGTCCGGGTCAATCCAGTCTAGCCGTTGCATATTGTCGTCTTCTTTCGGGATGACCGGGGTTACTGATTTCACACCGTGTTCGTCCATGTGTTTCAGCAAGCGGCATATAAAGTCGCCCATGAGATCCACCCGCAAGGTCCAACTGGCGCGGAAGTAGCCAAATACCCAGGCCATATTGGGCACACCGGTGAACATCATGCCGCGGTAGGTCACGGTGTCGGCAAAATCCACAGCCTTTCCGTCGACGTCAAACTGAATGTCGCCCAGCACACAAAGATTAAAGCCGGTGGCGGTGATAATAATGTCCGCTTCCAACTCTTCACCGGATTCGGTGAGGATGCCAGTTTCCGTGAAGGTTTTGATGTGATCGGTGACCATGGAGGCTTTGCCGCTGGCGATACCCTTAAAAATGTCACCGTCCGGGACAAAGGCAATGCGCTGTTGCCAGGGGCGGTAGGTGGGCGTGAAGTGCTTTTCAACGGTTTCCTCGGGTAGGAACATTTTTACGGCTGCCAGCAGTTCTGCTTTAACCACCTCGGGCTCTTCCTCGGCGCGGCGAGTAAATTCATCCTGATTAAAGAGAATTTCACGCCGGACAATTTCATGAATCCATTCCTCGTCAATGCCGAGCTTTCGTAAATGGGTGGCGGTTTCGTTTTCATTGCGACCGGGAATGAAGTAAGTGGGGGAGCGTTGTAACACCGTGACGTGCTCAACATCGTTGGCAATGGCCGGCACCACCGTGGCAGTGGTAGCCCCAGAGCCAATGACGATAACTTTCTTACCTTTATAGTCGAGATCTTCAGGCCAGGTTTGGGGATGCACAATTTGCCCTTTGAATTTCTCCATGCCCGGCCAATCCGGTGTGTAACCGGCTGAGTGGTCGTAGTAACCCTGGCACATCCAGAGGAAGTTGGCGGTAATCTCAACACTTTCGCCGCTGTCTTTACGCACGCCACGAATGGTCCATTGTTTGGTGTCGTTGCTCCAACTGGCAGTCTCAATCCAATGTTGGTAGCGAATATGTTGATCAATTTGGTTTTCTTCGATCACTTCGCCCATGTATTTTAAAATTTCCTCGGCGGTAGCGATGGGAGTGCCCAGCCAGGGTTTAAAGCGATAACCGAAAGTGTGCAAGTCGCTGTCAGAACGAATGCCCGGATATTTGTGGGTGTGCCAGGTGCCGCCAAAGGTCTCTTGGCCCTCCAGTATCACGTAAGACTTGTCTGGACACTGGGTTTGCAGGTGGTAGGCCGCACCAACGCCGGAAATACCGGCGCCCACAATTAAGACGTCAAAATGTTCTGTTGCCACGTTGTTCCCTCTTTCACGTTATATAAAACTCGAATGGTTTCGATTGTATCGAAACCTTGCGCTCTCAACATGATCTGGGTCAACAAACCGTGTTGCGAGTTAACTTGTCTGGAAGTCCCGAATTGGCTTCCATTTCCAACCAATTAGCGCCGTCGCGGCAATCGCAATCAATGCGCCGAGTAACATGGTATTACTTGCACCAATCGCACCTGCCCAAAAACCAACCCAAATGGTGCCAATATTATTTGCGGTTTGTGCGGCCAGAATTAGCAAAGCGTGAGCGCGACCGCGCATGTTATCGGGCGTGGTGAGCATCACTGTGGTGGAGCGGACCGCCACTGTCACGGCGTCGGCAGCGCCGAGCAGGGCAATCATCAACATGCCCATCCAAAGCGAGTTGGCGAGAGCGAAACCGAACAAGACAAAACCGTAGACAAAAGACGCGTACAGAACCAACATGCCGCTGCGTTTATAAGCGACGAACAATATGGCTGCAAATGATCCGAGAATGGCGCCGGCGGAGTTCGCTGCACCGAGCATGCCCGTGGCGCTAGCGCCCCCGGCAAACAGTCCTAGCGCAAGCACCGGTAAGATTTCACGGTAGAAGGTCGCCGTGGTAATGCCAATATCCAAAAGAAACAGTCCGGGCAAAATCGGATGCCTTGAAACGTAGCGAAAACCCTCAATGGTTTGTTGCCACTGGGAGGGTTTGGCTTGATTGATTCCTGACTCGTCTGGGTCGCTAGCGCTGACTCCGGGCACATGAAGAAATAAAGGCAGTAATGCCGCAATCGCTGCTAACAATGCTGCGAGATAAAACACTTCGGTTGATCCGGCCGCAACAGCAATGCCCGCGAAAATTAATGGTCCGATGACCGCGGCGGCATTGGCGGAAGCTGTATCGGTTGAAACCGCCACCATAAGCTGTTTTTCCGGGATAATCCGCGGCACCAATGCGGCTCGTGCTGGGCTTACCAACATGTGGGTGGCAGAGAGAATCGCAATGGCCACGTACATTAACGGCGGCGTTAACATATTGGTTTGGTTTAAGACGCCGAGGGCGCACATGGTGAGTGCCGAGACGCTATAGGCGTAGGTCATCAACCGTTTACGGTCCATACGGTCGGCCAGGGTGCCGGCCCATAAGGTCACAGGGATTTGCACTACCAACTGCACCACGCCAATTAAACCGACGAGATAGGCCGAGCCGGTTTCATCAAACAGCCATTGCGCGGTGCCAAGAATGCGCATCCAACCTACAATCGCGCCGGTGATCATAATCACCCACAGCAATCGGTAATCTCGGTAGGCAAAGACTACCCAGGGTTTTTCACGGATGGGGTTCAACTAATGTGGGTACCTGGTAGCGGGGCGCATATAGTACCACTGAATCAATTTGGTGCAGAGTCAGCGCCGGACTGAACACGAGCTTTAGCCGTTGGCAGTGAGCAAGTACTCACTCTTCTGGTACGTAGCCCTCTGCTTCGTCGGTATCCTCGCCAGCGAGAAACTTATCACGCTGCTCGTTGAGGTATTTGCGAGCCTCTTTGTCCATCATATTCAGGTGTTTCTCGTTAATCAGCATGGTTTGATGGTTTTGCCATTCACCCCAGGCTTTCGCTGATACCGTCTCGAATACTTCCTGACCACGCGCACCAGGAAAGGGCGGGGCGTCCAGGCCGGGTAAGTCTTCTTTGTAACGGGAGCAGTGAACGGTGCGAGACATTGAATATCTACCTTTTAGTTGAACTAGCATTTTACGGGATTTACCAATGGTCTGCGAATAACCCCCCGGTTCGTGGTGTTACATTTGTATGGTTTTCATTACAAAATTCCTGCCTGAACGCGACAGATAACCTCGACAGGGTGCGGGGATCCCGTTAGATTTTGAAGGGAAATTTTTGTCGCGTGATGATGGGATGAGCCGAGGTTTACTGGCTCAAAATTGCGCTTGAAACAGGCTTAGAGCCTGCGATTTGCCTAGCGAGGAACGCGCCATGTCGGGGCAGGCACCAGAATTTTTAATCGATAACGCAGAGCTGTTACTTGGTGGCAGTTACGCTCGTGACGGTTTTGATCTGGTCATCACCGGGGCGGATGGCACGGTGTTGGTGGTGCCTGATTACTTTTCCTTCAATCCGCCGCCCAATCTGATCCTCGCCAATGGTAATGGCCTGAGCCCGGAAATGGTCAAGTCGTTACTCCATGACCGCTTCGAAGGGGTGTTGTTCGCTGGCCCGGCGGAAAGCCTGCCGGTGCTAGAGCAAATTGGTGTTGTGAAGTTTGCTTCTGGCAACGTCAAACGAATCAATGCGCTGGGCGAAGAAACGCTGCAAAAGGGTGACCCTATTTACGAGGGCGACGAGATTGTCGTCGATGGTCGTGGTTACGTGGTGGCCACCATGAATGACGGTACGCGGTTTACCCAGGGTGCCAATAGTAGAACTACCTTAGATAACTTCGATTTCGATGCCACCGCTCGCACCGGTAGCTTTGCAGCAAAGGTGCTGCAAGGTGGTTTTAGCTATAAGAGCGGACA
>JBKAGC010000112.1:0-11507 GCA_046290215.1 Pseudomonadales bacterium
GCTTTGAAGCAAGCTGAGTCTGGCGTAGCGGTCGAGGAGGTTTGCCGGAAGCTTGGCGTGAGTCAGCCGACGTTCTACCGCTGGTGCTGATGGCAGGTATGGTGGGTTCCAATATTGGTTTGCAAGAAACCCCTTATGTAGATGCGCCAGTGACTGCCAGCGAACTTGCTGCAACGCTGGTGCCCTTACATATCGCACCATTTGCTGAGCGGCCAATGTTGATTGTGCCCGGGGTACGTTGGCAGGCGCTCCATCAAGGTTTTACTAAGGTCGACGTCATGCGCGGGGAAGAAGTTCAGATTCTGGGATGGCTAAAAGAAAACACCGAAGATCCAAATGCGCTGCTTTGTTTACCGGGAACTCACGCCAAGTGGGTGACAGTGACTGACGGTGCTATTGGTCGAATTCGCACGGCGCTAACAGGAGAACTCTATCAGCTACTAAGCGAGCAAAGTGTGCTCGTGCGTGGTCAGCAACACTTTGATGAAGCGGAGTTTACCAACGGCGTGCAGTATGGCGCCGAAGGCGACGGTTTGTTGCATCAGCTCTTTGCCACGCGAGCAAGAGTGGTGGGTGGAAAGGCCGACGCTCGCCACTCCGCTAGTTTTTTGTCAGGCTTGCTCATTGCCAGCGAGATTGTGAATGGTTTATCAGAAGCCGTAAGTCAGATCCATCTGGTGGGTAATGACGAGTTAACGTGGCGTTATGCACTGGCGGCACAGCAATTAGATATTGAGGTTCACCGTTGGTCCGGTGAAGCGCTAACGGCGCAAGGACTGGCGAGTTTGTGGCACTTATATACGAGGCGTGTATGAATACCGAACCATTGCCGCTGGTGGCAATCTTGCGAGGTATCCAGCCCCACGAAGTGGCTGGTGTAACGGAAGCTCTGCTGGACGCAGGCGTGGGCTATATCGAGGTGCCCCTCAATTCTCCTGAGCCGTTTGCTTCTATAGAGCGGCTAGTTAGCAGCTGTGGCGATCGGGCGATTTGCGGTGCGGGTACTGTCACGACTGTTGAGCAGGTGGCGCAATTAGCCGATATGGGCGCGCAACTGATTGTTTCGCCGCATATGAACCCAGCCCTGATTGCGGCTGCGGTAGCGAGACAACTCACGGTTTTGCCTGGCGTTGCCACCATGACAGAAGCCATGGGCGCGATTGATGCCGGGGCGACCATGTTGAAGCTGTTTCCCGCTGGGGAAATTGGTGTGGGGTATTTAAAGAGTATAAATGAGGTACTGCCGCCCTCTGCCAGGGTATTTGCGGTTGGTGGGATCAATGAGGCTAATCTTGCTACCTTCTGGCAAGCTGGCGCTGCGGGGTTTGGTATGGGTACAGGTATTTACCGCCCCGGCGATTCGCCGCAGACAGTACATGATAAAGCTAGCAACTATGTGGCTTTGCTCAAGGATCTAATGGAAGGCAGTTAGACATGGATGAAGTACAGCGATATTGGTTCGATTCTCAAGGTTACTTTGTGGTCCCGGGCGTGTTAGATCAAGAACGCCTGGAACATCTAAAAGCCACCATGGGCCCCGCCACCGAGCAACACGACCCTGGCGCTAAAGAAGACAACCCTTTGCATTGGTCTGAGCACTGGCGAGCACTATTAGATCTGCCGGTGCTGCGGCCCATCTTAGAAGCATTGGTGGGTAATCATGAGTTTCGCCGTTACCGCGAGGCCAAGTACGGCGAGGAGTATTTACCCACTTATCGCATTGACCATATTAACGTTCACCAGCATGTGGCGAAGGGTTTTGCTGGTATGGACCTACACGGCGGTTGGAGCAGCAGTGGCGGCTCGCAGTACTGCCGTTACCATAACGGTGAGTTCTACAACGGTCTGATTGTGGTGGCGTTTGAGCTTTTTGATACCCATGATAACGGCGGCGGCTTTTGCTGTATTCCTGGTTCCCACAAGGCGAACGTGCCGCTGCCCCAGGACTGGCATGCAAAGGGCGGCGACGCTGGTGGACTGCTCAAAGGTATTCCCGCGAGCGCGGGCGATGCCATTGTTTTTACGGAGACTTTAATCCACGGCACCTTACCCTGGCGCGTGGATGGGCCAAGACAAACGGCGTTTTATAAGTTTTCACCCCACGCCACCAGTTGGACCGCGGACTATTTTGAGCCTGATGACTTCGCGCACTATGCCGACATGAGCAACCGTCAGCTGGCCTTGTTAGAGCCGCCTAACGCTCGTTACCAGGGCCGCAGAACCAGGCCGCCCCGTAAGTAGGGAAATCGATGCTAAATGAATCAGCTAATTCTAAGGAGCTGTGATGATACTAGTGACCGGTACAATCGAACTTGCTAGCCTCGAAGAAGTGGCGCGAGTGAAAGCAGCCCTGCTGCGTCGCGCAGAAAAAAGTCGTGCTGATGAAGGCTGCCTTGATTACGTGTTTTCAGTGGATCTGGATAATCCCAGGCAAATTCGGCTATTCGAGATGTGGCAAAGCGAGGAACTACTCAATGCGCACCTTATGGTGCCGGATGATGAATTTAATCTCCTGTTGGCCAATGCTGATATTAAAACGGCACGTGTTGATATGCATGATGTGAGCAGCAGCCGCGAGTTGATGAGTCGTTAGGTTAGGAAATCTATCTACAGGTCGGCTGCGTACAACGAAATGTGAAAACGCGAGCCTGATATGGAAGATAACAGTAGTTTTGCGGCGGTGGTAACAGCGGAAATCGTCGAGCCGATCAAAGAATTATGCGATCAGTTTGCTGAAGAAGAGGCGCACAATGAATTTGCGTTCTTTGCTAACATCTTGTTTATGCTGCGAGAACCGGGCAATGAAGTGGCCGTGTTGGAAGCGGTAATTGAACTGTCAAAGTGTGCCTTCGTAGGCTTGAGCTTTACACCAGTGGCCCAGGCAAGAATCGATAGCATCTTAGAGCGAGCTATTATGCTGTCCCATACTATGAGCGCTCCCGGCGCCACTTCCACAGGTAATGTAAACTAGATTGCGGGCTTATTCCGGCTGCCAACCAAGGCAGTAGAAAACCAATTTGTTGCCATCTAAATCACGAAAGTAACCGCCATAAAAGCCCATGGTGGAACCGCGATCATGGGGCGCGCCCTCATCGGTCGCGCCGAGGCTGATGGCTTTGGCGTAAAGCCGCTCCACCGCCTCGCCGGTTTTGACATCCAGGGCAATCATGGTGCCGTTGCCAAATGTGGCGTTTTGTTCGTCAAATGGCGTGATGACGGAAAATACCGGTCCCTCGCCGTTACTCCAGCCAAGCATGCGCTCGTCGGTCATCACTCGTTTCGCGCCGATTTCTGCTAACAGCTCGTCATAGAATTGTCCGGCCTTTGCCAGGTCGTTGGTGCCCAGGGTGATATAACCAATCATAAACAATCTTGAAATCTAAGGGAGGTAGATAGCGTAAGATAGCTAATAAACTTACTGTTTGTTAGTTCATGTGGCGCAAAAACTATGAAAATACTCATTACTGGCGGCACCGGTTTTATTGGTCAGCATCTGTGTCAGCAGCTATTGGCCAATCAGCACGAACTCACGGTGTTGTCTCGCAGCACAAAAGCGCAGCCGGGGCTTAAGATGGTGCAGGCCCTTGGCGCGCTGCCGGCCACTGAGGCATTCGATGCGGTGATCAATCTGGCTGGTGAGCCGATTGCAGACAAGCGTTGGAGTGACGCACAGAAAAACAAGATTGTCGCCAGTCGAATAGAGACAACGGAAGCCGTACTTGCCTTCATCAGCAAAGCTGAGACCAAACCTCGGGTGCTGATCAATGGCTCTGCGATTGGCTTTTACGGGGTTGGGATGAGCGACCATGCGGTTACGGAAGCAGGCGACTTTGATGAGAGTTTCTCTAGTCAGCTTTGCCAGGTCTGGGAAGCAGCCGCGCGGCAAGCGGAAACCCTGGGAGTACGTACTTGCCTACTGCGCATAGGCATTGTTCTTGGCCAGGGCGGGGCGCTGGGGAAAATGCTGCTGCCATTTAAGCTTGGTCTTGGCGGCAAGATTGGTTCTGGTAAGCAGTGGATGCCGTGGATTCATATGGACGACATGGTGGCCATTATCTTGCGCTGTTTAGACGATGAAGCCGTGAGTGGGGCGGTGAATTGCACCGCGCCCAATCCGGTGAGAAACGAAACATTTACGAAAGCACTGGGCAATGCTCTGGGTCGCCCTACGTTTATGCCCATGCCGGGTATTGCGGTGTCGTTGCTGATGGGAGAAATGGGCGAAGAGCTGCTGCTGGCAGGTAAGAAGGTTGTCCCAGCGAAACTACAAGCCGCAGGCTTTGATTTTCGTTATGGTGACGTCAACGAAGCATTGCGGGACGTTGTGACATCGTGAAAACCATTGGGCTGTTAGGCGGTATGAGCTGGGAAAGCACTGCGGGTTACTATCAGGCGATCAATGAAGGCGTGAAGGCGCGATTAGGCGGTTTACATTCAGCGCAGATCGCCATGGTCAGTGTGGATTTTGAACCCATTGAGCAGCTTCAGCATCAAGGCGATTGGGCCGCGGCGGCGGCTATTCTTTGTGATGCCGCGAAGCGTGTAGAGCAGGCCGGTGCAGATTTCCTTCTGATCTGCACGAACACCATGCACAAATTAGCGCCGGAGATTGCAGGTGCTGTGCAAATTCCGCTGCTGCATATTGCCGATGCCACTGCAGAAATCTTACTGAAACAGGGTTGCAGCAAGGTTGGGTTGTTAGGCACTGCTTTTACTATGGAGCAGGACTTCTACACAGGAAGACTCCGTGAGCAGTTTGGGCTTGATGTTCTCGTGCCGGAAGCACAGGACCGCGCACTCGTGCATCGAGTCATTTATGACGAGTTGTGCCAGGGCCGTATTGAGCCAGAATCAAAGTCCGCATACTTAAAAGTCGTTGCGCAGCTGGCTGAACAAGGTGCAGAAGCCGTGATATTGGGCTGTACGGAAATCGGCTTGCTGATTCAGCAAGCTGATACTGAGGTGCGTTTAGTAGACACCACCGCGATCCATTCCCAGCGAGCGGTTGAGCTAGCGCTGGCTTAAGCGTTATTGGTCACGGCGCCAGCGCGCAAAAGTGTTGGTTTGCGGCGGGAAGGTGACACCATTTTGCATGGCTTGCTGGGTTTCTGCGCGAGCTTCCTCATCAATCCAGAACACTCCGGTTTTCATAAAAAAGAAAAACCTCGGTACCTGGAAGTAGTCAGGCCATTTTACCCAGCGCCAGTAGCCCCGGCGTTGGTAGTCCACTGTGAGGCCGGGGACCCAGGCGGCAAATTCGTGCACACGCTCCTGCACCTCGTGGGCAACAGCTTTGGCCCGTTCTGGATCTTGCAGTTGATCCCATTCGTTAATCAGCTCATCGAGGTGGGCATCATGAATATTGGTGGTATTGAAGTTGCTCGGCTTACCGGCATCGACGCCGCGCAGTTCCCATTGCAGCATGGGTAATTTTGAGTACCCGGTGTTCCAACTGTGAATGGCAAGCTGGTATTTCTTTTCAAATACCTTGGTAAAAAATGCCGTCCGATCCAGGGAGTCGATAACAATGTCAAGGCCGGCTTTGCGCGCCTGGGTTTGAAGAATGGCAGCTTCTTCATTGCGATTCGCCTCATTGGCAACGGTCATCACCAGCGACAAACGTTTGCCGTCGGGGCGCATTAAGATGCCATCGGCACCACGTTCGCTATAACCGGCCTGGCGAAAGTAATCCGCGGCTAACTCAATATCGAAGGGGCGGGCTTGTAGCTGTGGATGTGAATAAGGACCAAAGCCGTCGCTAAAGGAACGAATTCTGCGCCGATCATCACGATACAGCGCACTATTCACCAGGTCATAGTTGATGGCATGCTGCACCCCGAGTCGGATGGTGCGGTTTTTTAATACCTCGTCGTTAGCATTCATATAAACCCCCTCCCGGGCGGCGGGAAGGTGGTGAAAGAACTTTGCTCGCTCTATATAGCCGTGTTTGATCGGTTCCTCGTCAGCGCGTTCGTGCCAGAGATCGGTGCGCGTTAAGTTATGCCAGTCGAAGTCGCCAATAAGAAACGCTTCAAAAGCCTTACTATCATCCCGAACCAGGGTGAAGCGGAGATGATCCGGGTTAAAGCGATAGCGCAAAAAGGGCTTTTGATCTCCCCACCAGTCCGGAATGCGGTCCATGGTAATTTGCCGACCGCGCTCAACCTTTTCGGGATTTAAAGTATAAGCACCGGTGACCGGGGCGAAGCGCCAGTGGTACTTCTCCACATAGTCCTCGCCAAACTCGCGATAAAACTCCCGCTGGACGATCGTCATGCCGGCAATGGTCATGAGCGGCTCAGGAGATCGCTTCTTCTGGGTAATAGCAAAGGTCTGATCATCGTAGCGAGTCAACCGGGCCAGTTGATCGTCCCAAACTCGATTGTAAGCGGGGGCTTTTAGATGTGGCGAAAGAGAAAAATAGGCGGTGAAAAACACATCATCCATGGTAAATGGTTTGCCGTCACTCCAGCGTGCATCGGGATCAAGGCGCAAATAGATGGTGCGCGAATCATCAGGGTCGATAGCCCATTGTTGAGCGGTACCTGGGATATATCCCTCTTGCCACGGGTGGATTTCAATCAGGCCCACGTTGTTGGCTGACCAGAGCGGGCCCCGTAAGGTGCTATTCGCGTCAGGGCCAACCATACGCAAGGTTTGTTGCATGGCGGCGAGTCTGATGGACAAGGTGCCACCGCGCTTTGCGTTGGGGTCAGCGAAAGTGTCGAGGTCTGAGCCATCCTGCCAGAGGAGATTTTTCGGCAGATCTTCAATGCTGGCAAATACAAAACGGTCGGGGTTTGCTGCGTAAAAAGCCTGAAGGTCTTGCTCGTTATCAAATGCTGGCGAATCCAGCTGATCCGAGCCACCACAGTTAGCAAGGGTCACGGTCATGACCACCAGAAGGGCCCGTTGAATTGTCCTCATACCTGTCTCCACGGCTTAAGAGAACAGAATAACGACCGGGGAGTTGCAGCACAATTCGGCTCTATGGCGAAAATACCAAGAGCAAGGTAAGGTTGGGCGCTGTTGGCGGCGCCGGGCGTCGCGGAAGATTGCTGGGGGAAAAGTGGCAGAAACAAAAACCGACTATGAAGTCATTGTGATTGGCGCTGGTGTTGCTGGGATTTATCAGATCAAACGGCTGGTAGATTTAGGTATTAAAGCGGTGGTGTTTGAAGCGGACGATGGTCTCGGCGGTACCTGGTATCGAAATCGTTATCCCGGGGCACGGTTTGATTCTGAGAGTTATACCTACGGTTACTCCTTTTCCCAGGAGGTCCTCGACGAATGGCACTGGAAGGAGCGTTTTTCCTCGCAACCGGAAAATCTCCGTTACCTGAACTTTGTCGCTGACAAGTTTAACCTAAAGCAACATATGCGCTTTAACGCCAGGGTTGCCAAAATGGTCTGGTCGGAGCCAGACCGCTGTTGGCAAGTAAGTCTGGAAACCGGTGAGACCTTTACCACAAAAATTGTCGTCACCGGTGTTGGTGTTTTATCCATTCCCACGCCGCCGAATATTCCCGGTCGCGATCAGTTTAAAGGGGAGTCTTTTCACACCTACTGGTGGCCAAAAGAACCGGTGTCTTTGGCAGGTAAGAAGGTAGGTATTATTGGCACGGGTGCCACGGGGATCCAGGTCATTGCTGAAATCGCCGATAAGGTAGGTGAGCTAACAGTGTTTCAGAGGCGCCCTAATTGGACTATTCCGCTAAATAATTCTGAAATTAGCGAGTCTGAAATGGCCGAGATTCGCAGTCGCTATGATGAGATCTTTAAAACCTGTGCCATGTCACGTGGCGGCTTTGATCACTTGCCCGACCCGCGCAGTTACTATGACGTGAGCGAACAAGAACGCCGCGAGCTCTGGGACGAGCTATATGACGAGCGGCCAGGTTTTGCCTTGTTAATCGCCAACTTCCCTGAAGTGTTCCTGGACGATGAGGCGAATCAGGATATTTCAAACTATGTGGCGGAACGAATTCGGCGCCGTGTAAAAGACCCGGCCACGGCCGAAAAGCTCATTCCGAAAGATCATGGCTTTGGTATGCAGCGCTTGCCCCTTGAGACCAACTACTTTGAGGCTTATAACCGCGACAACGTGCAACTGGTGGACCTTTCTGAAACACCCATTGAAGAAATTAACGCTTCCGGTGTTAAGACCAGTGATGCTCAGTATGATTTTGATGTGCTAATTTATGCTACTGGATTTGACGCCATTACAGGGGCGTTAGATCGTATTGACATTCAGGGGCCAAATGGCAGCCTAAGTGAGAAGTACGAGCAGGACACCAGTACTTATATTGGTGTAATGACTCATGGCTTTCCTAACCTGCTCATGGTTGCCGGCCCGCAAAGTGTGTCTGGCTCAACCAACTATCCGCGCGCTATTGAAACCGGCGTGGATTGGGTTACAGACTTTCTTGAGTATGTCTGGAAAAATGGCTATAGCCGTTTTGAGCCGAGCGAGGCCGGTGAAGCGGAATGGCAACAAGAGGTGCATCAAGCCCATGAGCGTATGCCATTTCGCCGCTGCAAAAGCTGGTTTACGGGTTATAACTCGAATCTGGCCCATCGCCAGGAAGGGGTCATTCGTCACCACGCATATTGGGGCGGTGCACCCAGATACCGGCGCTTTCTTGAGGCCGCTGCGGCAGAAGGCTATCAACAAATAGAAGTGGACTAACCACTGGGGTAAAACATGGAGTTACTCGTAGCTTACGAAAATACGGTGGCTGCCCTCGGCGCTGCAGCACTGCTGATGTTGGTGCAATTGCTGATCGCCGATGTGCTTGGCATTAAGGCGGGCCATACGCCGGGCGGTGCCATATCAGCGGATCACGACAATCCGTTATTCCGTGCTGCCAGGGTGGTAGCCAACACCAATGAGAGCGTTGCTATCTTTATCCTGGGCGTGGCCTTTGCTGTGTTAAATGGCGGCTCTCCGCAATATCTGAGCTATGCCGCCTGGGGCTATGTGGTGGCGCGGGCGGCTTATGCTGCTTGTTATTATCTTGATCTACGGCCGCTGCGCTCAGTGGTGTTTGGGGTGTCGCTGTTAGCGCTAGTCGCTGTATTAGCGATTGGCGCCTTCACCTAAAGGTTGCGGTTTGATGCAACAGTCTATTCTGCATATTGCGTTGGTTGTGCGTGATTATGATCAGGCCATTGAGTTTTACACGAACAAACTCGACTTCCAACTGATCGAAGATACCTTTGATCCCGTTCAGGAAAAACGCTGGGTCGTGATTGCGCCCCCCGGTGGTGGTGGCGCCACGATACTCTTGGCCCTGGCAGGCAGTGATGCGGAACGTAACGTGGTTGGTAGTCAAAGTGGCGGCCGGGTATTTTTGTTCTTACGTACCGATGATTTTTGGCGTGACTATAAAACTTATGTAGCGCGAGGGGTTAAATTCACCCGCGAACCAGTTGAAGCCCAGTACGGCACGGTGGCGGTGTTTGAAGACCTGTACGGCAATCAATGGGATTTGATTCAGCCAGGTCCGGATCATTCCCTCTATGACCGAACCTAAATCCGCAACTCTCACCATTGACGCCGCGACCTTGAGTGACCTTGAGGTGTTTCAGGCAGCCGACGGTGAGCCAAGTTTGTTTGAATTCTGTAATCACACCCGCTACGACGGCGGGGCCAGAGTGCTCAAGCAACGCATGAAGACGCCTTCGGCTGATGCTGAAGTTATTCAAGGTATCCAGCGCAGCGTTCAGTTTATTAATGATCACCGTGAAGTGTTTAAGAAAATGCCGTCAGCCTATGCGGCAAATCGGGTAGATAATTATACCCATGAGGTTTTACCCGTGGTCTTGAAGCAACACTGGCTTGAGTTTGGTATTGAGTCATTGTCCCTATGGCTTAACCATGATCGTCATTACTCAGCAATCATGTTGGGTGTGCAAGTGACCTGCCGCTATATTCGATTGCTGCGTGAGTTTGTGGGCTTATCTGAGCTTGATGAAGCGGGCGGTGAAGTGTCGCTGTACATTCATGAAATTCGCGAACTGCTAAATCAGCCTAATGTGCTCGCGGTACCGGATAGTGAAGAGAGCATTTTGCCCTGGCGCATCATTAGGCTTGATCAAATATTCCGGGTATTTGAGAAAAGTACCCTGGCCCGGTTACAAGAACTACTACACGAGATCGATGCGTTGGTGTCGTTGGCGGATGTTAGTCGCCAGCATCATTTTGTTCTGCCAGAGATTTTGCAAGATGAAGTGCGGATTGAAGCAGAAGGCCTTGGTCACCCGTTTGTAGTAAGCGTGGTAACGAATCCAGTAAGCCTCAACCAGCGAAAGCGTCTGTTGTTTCTCACAGGACCCAATATGGCGGGTAAGACCACTTATTTACGTGCGGTGGCAACGGCATTGTATATGGCGCATCTTGGTATGGGCGTGCCGGCCCAGCAGTTTCGATTTACGCCGGTAGATTGTTTGTTTAGTTGTATGTCCCTAACGGATGATCTAAGAGGCGGCGTTAGCTACTTCCGGGCAGAGGCTCTCAGAGTTAAAGCCATTGCAACAGCGGTGGCGGAGGGTAAGAAGGTAGTGGCATTAATGGATGAACCTTTTAAGGGCACCAATGTGAAGGATGCTTTAGATGCATCAAGTGTTGTGCTGCCTATGTTCGCGGGACGCAAAGGCTGCTTGTTTATGTTTTCGTCACACTTAATTGAACTGGCAGAACAGTTCGCGCAAGCGGAGTATATTGACTGTCGTTACTTTGAGGCTGACGTGACGGACGGCAAACTAGCGTTTGACTATCAGCTAAGGGAGGGCGTATCGGAGCAGCGTCTCGGCATGCGTGTGTTGGAAGAAGAAGGCGTTTTTGATCTGCTTCGCCAGACTGAATAAGAAGCCCAATAGCAGCCCACAAAAAAGGCAGCCTATTGGCTGCCTTTTTCATTTTCGCGATCACTTACCTGGCAAGCCAGGCGAGTGGTGAATTACTTTTCACGAATTTTTTCAACATCAGCTTCAACCACACCAACCACGCGGCGATTTTCCTGACGGCCAGCGTCGGTATCGTTGCTGGCAACCGGGCGATCTTCGCCGTAGCCCACAGCAGTGACGCGATCGGCATCAACGTTGAAGTCAGTGGTTAGCATGTTAGCAATCGTGTTAGCGCGACGCTGAGACAGGTTTTTGTTGTACTCAGCACTACCCAGACTGTCGGTATGACCTTCAATAGTCACCTTGGTTTGTGGGTACTGACGCATGAAGTCATAAACGCGTTTCACCTCAGCACGGTGACCAGGACGAGCTGCAGCGGAATCAAAGTCGAATTGCACATTGAGTTTTACCGATACGGTTTCTTTCAGCATCTCATAGCAGCCACGGCTGTCGATGCGAGCGCCTGCGAGGTCAGTACCTGGGCATGCGTCTTTGTAATCAGGCACACCGTCTTTGTCTGTATCAATGGCACAGCCACGACTATCTACTGAAGCATTCGCAGGAGTGCGTGGGCACTGGTCAATGTCGTCTGTGACACC
>JBKAGC010000113.1:0-11433 GCA_046290215.1 Pseudomonadales bacterium
GGTTGCGCTCTTTTCGAGCTGCGTGGCAGTTTGCGTCCCGAGCGTCTCAAGGTCAGTTTTAATGGCCTTGAGATCGACGGTTAGTGCCTGGTTGGTTTGCTGAGTATGATTGAACGCGTCGTGTAGGCGTTGAGTTTCCTCATTGAGATCCAGACTATGGCGATTAATCTCCTGGGATAGGGACTGGGTTTGGATCGAGTCTGATTGGATCTGCAACGACTTTTCATTCAGTGCCGTCAACTCCGACGCGGTCTGCTCAGCGCTGTGATGGAGGGTTTCCGTGCGATCTTGTAAGTCCCGGGTTTCTCGGAACATCTTACGGCTGATGCTGTTCACTTCCTCAAGAGCGCTGTCCACCTTACTCACAGCGGCGGTTGAACGTTCTAATAGAGCTCGAGTCTCGTTGTTGAGGCGTTCGGTATCAGCATTAAATGATTCGGTGGTTGATAGTAGCGCTTCAGTGTCGCGGCGACAGGCGCTGCTTTGTTCCAGGTTTACGGCGACCTCAATACTCAGTGTTTCGAGCAGCTGGTCTGCCTCGCCAAGCCGTCGCTCGCTGTTTTGGCTAAAGTCCGTAAGCTGGTGTTGGGCTTCATCTGTGAACTCGCTGGTGAGACGCCTGGAGCGTTCTTCTACCGCCATAAAACGCAGCCTGGCATCTTGAGAAAACTTCTCGATATTACACTCAAGTGTCTGATTTGCTTCGGTTTTAAGTGATTCCAATGCCACGTCGGCTTGATCAATGTGAGCAGTTAGCTGCTGCTTTGATGTATCAAGATGTTGGTCAATGGTTGCGGTCGCTTGACTCAGGTGCTGGTCAATATTGGCGTTAAGTTCAGTATCGAGCGCTTCCTGATGTTGGTTTAGATCGTTGACGGTTGTCGCTTTGAAGGCGTCTAGCTCGTCTTGTTGGGTGGTCAAAGCCTCGTCCACCTGCCGCTCCAGAGCGCGTCCGAGGATGTCCAGTTCCTGTTGGCTGCTCTGAAATGCCTCTGAGAGGGTGGCCTGTTGCTTCTGACTGGCGGCTGTTGCCGTCAGGCTGGCGTCAGTTGCCTGCCGCGCGTCTTCTGTAACCTGTTCGGTGACGGCAATTTGTTGCTCACCCTCAGCTAGAAACTGCTCAGTTTTATCGGCCACCGCCTCACAGTCCAGTTGGGTCCGATTCAGTACCTCTAGCTTTTGCTCTGTGCGCCGATTCAAGTTTCGGGTGATTTCGTCTTGTCGGCTCAGCTCGGCTTTGAGCTCAGCAAGTTCTGCCTGGATAGCAGCAGACTTCTCATTCAGTTCCCTTGCCGTACCAGTGGTGTCTGCCAGGTGACGATTGATTTTCAGGCTACTGGCGGTGGTTTTTACCGCCTCTTCGTTAAGATTGCGTGTGGTCTGATTGAGCTGGTCAGTGGCAGCATGTTGCGCGCGCGTTAAATCCGCCAGATAGACCGCTTCATCGATTTGCCGCTGCATCTGGTCAACGTGATCCTGGCTGCTCTTGGTTACAGCACGGCTAATGGCGGCGGTTTTCAGAGATTCTTTGTTGATTTCCCGCCCACGTTCCTGGATACGGGTAGATTGACGATTGTTGCGGTCCATCGCCGCAAGTTTTTCTGCTGCTACCTCATGTAAGCGTTCAGTGCGCTCATTTAGAGTGATCGTGTCGCGATTCAGTTCTTCCGTGATGTCGCGCAGACCAGCAGCTTGTTCGTTTGCCTGGTTAAACTCATTGTTCAGGTGCATCAGGTCTTTCACCGGACCTTCTGGCATGCTGGCGATCTTGATGCCGTGTTCTTTGCGGTGCTCACTGACCTTGAGGTGCTTAAGCTTGCGCTCGAGCCAGTACACCCTGTACTCCATGGCTTTCCGGGACTTCGGCAATTTCCGGTGCTTGCTCTCCATAGCGGTTCCACTCCGTAATCACTGTTCGGCACGTCTGCCGAATGGTTGCGATATCGCTGCGCAAGATTTTTCTGTCAGATCTTTGTCGCGCTATCCATTAGGTATAGACCAGATTCTGGCAGCGTCAAATTTTTGCTGAAAAAAACCCGGTTGAACGCCAGTGTTCAATGGCCCATGCTTTGGGTTTAGCGATTAAGTGAGCCAAAACCATGAAATACCTTCACACAATGGTCCGGGTGTTAGATCTGGATGCTTCCCTTGAGTTTTATTGCCAGCACCTGGGCCTGGAGGAACTGCGTCGTTATGAAAACGAGGCTGGTCGGTTCACCCTGGTATTTTTAGCGGCCCCGGGGGATAGCTCGGCCCAGGTTGAGCTAACTTACAACTGGGACGGCGATGAACTGGGTGAGGGCAGTCGAAATTTTGGCCACCTGGCCTACGCTGTGGATGACATATATGCCTCCTGCCAACGTTTGCTGGACGGCGGCGTCACCATAAACCGGCCGCCGCGAGATGGCCATATGGCCTTTGTGCGTTCCCCGGATAATATTTCTATTGAGCTGTTACAGAAGGGCGAGTCCTTGCCGCCTACCGAGCCATGGGCATCCATGGAAAATATCGGCGAGTGGTAAATCAATTTTCCGTTTACGCCAGCCCGATGCAATGGTACAAACCAAAATGGTGCATAGCCAACAATAACGACAATAAGGATCTAAGCCATGGCCACTTATATTATGTTGAGTAACCTCACCGACGATGGGCGCAAAACCTTAAAAGAGCGTCCAGAGCGACTGCAAGAGGTAAACAAGGAAGTAGAATCCATGGGGGCCAGGGTGAAAGCCCAGTACGCAGTCATGGGTGGCTATGACTTCGTCAATATCATTGAAGCGCCCACGAATGAGGTGATGGCACGGCTGACGGTGGAATTGGGCTCCCGGGGCACCATTCAGATCACCACATTGCCGGCCATCGGCGTGGATGAATTTGTCGATATACTGTCAGGCAAGGGGGCCGGGGGAGACTAACCATGCCGGCCTACGTTCTGCTGAATAACCTCAGCAGTGAGGCGCAGCGCAGCATCCTCGAGACGCCAGAGCAGCTCAAGGGGGTCAGAGAGGTGCTTGAGGCGTATGAAGCCAATATCCTGCATGACTTCCATGTGCTGGGAAAATTTAATCACTGCACCATTTTTGAGGTATCGGACAATTTTCGCGCCCAAAAAGCGGCGCTCCAGGAAGAGTTAACCCAGGCTGCCGACGCTGTGCTGATGCCAGCCATAGATATGCCGTTGTTCCAGTCCATGGTGCGGAAAGAAATCCGCACCGAGGGTCCCCATGAATGGCAGGTGCAATGGTGGGCCAAGTTAGCGCGGCTATCGTTCCGCTGGTACCAGTATTCCCGCTGGATGTGGAAATACTGCAAACCCTTTACCCGCACTGGTTTGGAGAACTTCCGCGGCGTGCAAGCACCTTGTATCGTGGTGGGGAACCACACCAGCCACTTAGATGCCCTGGCGTTGTTCCACGGCTTGCCGCAGCGCATCAAGTGGAACATTTACTTTGGCGCAGCAGCAGACCGTTGGTTCTTAAAAAACGGTGGCGGGCGCCCAGAATTAGCTTTACAACCCTGGTATAACTCATTGATTGGTGGGAACTTTCCCATTAGAAGGGGCGGTGGGTCCGCGACACTTGATTACTCCAAGTGGTTATTGGATCAAGGGGCTAATCTGGCGATCTTTCCCGAGGGGACCCGCTCAACCAGTAAGCGTATGTCGCGGTTCAAGCACGGCGTCTCGCTACTGGCATTGGAGAAGAAAGTACCGGTGGTGCCGGTTTACCTGGCTGGCTTGAATAAGCTGCGGCCCAAGGGACAACGGGAGGTTAATCCCGGGCCCGTGTGGGTGCATTACCAGCCGCCGATCTATTTGCCGGAAGGTATCTCTGTGCCGGAGGCTACCCAGATGATTTATGATTCCCTGAACAGCGTGCACCAGCGGGTACTAGAACATGGGCCCGAGGCGGGCCGGTGGGACTGGCAAAGTCCTTGAAAAAATTAAGGTTTATCGCAACAAAATTCATGACGCGACCCCATATACGCTTAATTCAGGTGGTATCTGGTGCACAGCGTAAGTTCAGAACAGACAAGTAAGGGCACCCATGAAGTTATACCACTGTAAAGATTCTCGCTCCCTGCGGCCCCTCTGGGCACTGGAAGAGATGGGGATTGATTATGAATTGGAAAACATGCGCTTTCCGCCCAGGGCGTTTGTTGAAGGTTATTTGGACCTGAATCCCATGGGTACTGTGCCAACCTTAGTAGACGGCGATACCACGCTCACCGAATCCGCTGCCATTTGCCATTATCTGGGGGAGCGCTATGGCCCAACAGACCTGCATGTGGCAAGTGATGACCCTGCCTACGGGGAGTACTTAAATTGGCTCTATCGTAGCGATGCCACATTGACCTTCCCGCAAACGCTGGTGTTGCGTTACACGAGGCTGGAACCTGAAGAACGAAGGCCGGCCCAGGTGGTTGAAGACTATTCCATCTGGTATTTATCGAGACTTAAAGCCGTGGAGCAAGCATTGGAAGGTAAGTCGTTCTTATGCGCCGATCGCTTCACCATGGCAGATATTGCAGTGGGCTACGCCTTATTCCTGGGGACAACCCTGGGCCTGGATGCCCGCTACAAGCCGAATTGTCAGCGTTACCTGGCTGACTTGATGTCCCGCCCGGCATTTATCCGGGCGAGGAGCAGGTAAATGGCTTAGATAAGAAATAAATTTTTCTTATCTGCTGCCCTGACCATCATCAATCTTAATGACGGTGCCGGTCACACATTCTGATGATGGCGATACCAGAAACAGCAAGGTGCTATCCATCTGGGCCGGGTCGCAAATGCGGCCCCGTGGGAACATTTTGCTGATATCGCCCATGCGCTCTAACATGCCGTCCATCATCTCTGAAGAGAAGGCGCCCGGGGCAATACAATTGACGTTGATGTGAAAACGAGACCATTCTACAGCCAGTGCTTCCGTCATGCGTACTACAGCGGACTTGGTGACGGAATAGAGCGAAGACGCACTCTGGCCGGTGGTGTTAAACGCGGCAACGGAGGCAATGTTGACCATACGGCCCTTGATCTTGTTTTCCACCATCTTCTTGCCCACTGCTAAAGACAAGAACCAGGGGCCAGTGAGATTGGTGTCGAAAACATTATCGATTAATTCATCGTCCATCTTCAGGGCCCACTGGGCATCGGGAATACCCGCGTTGTTGACCAGGATAGAGATGGGCCCAAGCTCTTTTTCCGCGGTTTCAACAGCATTGCGGATATCGTCGCGGCTGGTCATATCCATAGGGATCGCGAGAGCCGTACCGCCGTCTGCTTGAATCTCAGAAACCAGGGACTCGAGTTTTTCAACCCGTCGACCGGTGACCGCTACCTTAGCGCCGCAAGCTGCCAATACCTTTGCAAAGCGGCGGCCCAGACCTGATGTGGTACCTGTGATAAATGCCACATCGCCGCTCAGGTCATTTGAGAAGTAGGGGGTTGGATAGTCAGTCATGGCTTTGCCTTATAGATGTATAGTGAGTTAAGCGTTTCAAACGTCAGAGTCTACGACGCAGGACATGGCGGGGAAAGCAATCCACAGAAGCGGGGCGGCGCTGCTTTAGGTTGTCGCCGCCGCGAACCATATTCGTGCAACACAATGGCAACTCGTTCCAAGCAGAGACGCTGAGGCAGAATTTAGCCCGGCTCAGACTCGGCCCCAATATCAGCCTTGAGCAGTCCCCGAAAGGCCTTTTGTGCAGAGCTTTCACCCTGGACCACTTCATAAACTTCCTGGGCAATGGGCATCTCAACACCATAGCGCTTCGCTAATGAGATCACCGCCGGGGCACTTTTCACCCCCTCGGCCACCATAAACATAGAGTCGATCACTTCTTGAATGGTCTTACCCTGGCCCAGTTCAAAACCCACACTACGATTTCGGCTCTGGCTACTGGTACAAGTCGCCACAAGATCTCCCATACCCGCCAGGCCCGAGAATGTCTGAGGTTCACCGCCCATAGCGACGCCAAGTCGGGTAATTTCTGCTAATCCACGGGTAATCACCGCAGAGCGAGTGTTATCGCCGGCACCCTGGCCGTCGCCCATGCCAGCAGCGATGGCAATAATGTTCTTTAACACACCGCCAAGTTCGCAGCCCACCACGTCGTGATTGGTATAAACGCGAAATAGCCCGCTATGAAACAACTTCTGCAGTTCTTTGACGATGACCTGATCTTTCATGGCAATGACACTGGCAGCAGCCGAGCCGGCCATGATCTCCCGGGCCAGGTTGGGTCCAGTAAGGACGCCGCGCGGATGGGCCGGGCAAACCTCATCAATGATTTCCGTCATGCGCATTTCAGTAGATAACTCGAGCCCCTTGCTCAGGCTGATAATGGGCACCCAGGGTCGAATAAAGGGGCTGATGTCCTCAAGCACGGCGCGGAAATTCTGGCTTGGGATGGCCATGATAATGACATCTTTGTCAGCCACGGCCTCCTCGATATCGCCAGTGGCCTCAAGACTTGTAGGCAATGTGGCGTCAGGTAAATAGCGGCTGTTGGTGTGCTGTTCGTTGATTTCTTGAACGGCTGCCGGATTGCGGGCCCACATGGTGATCGGGGCATTGCGGGCCACCAGGGCTGCCACGGTGGTTCCCCAACTGCCACCACCGAGGAGGCCAACTTTTAAGCTCATTTTCTTTTGTGGCATGTCGCGCGCCTTTTTGTCGGCAGTTTACCTGCCGATGGCCTGACATGGTAGAGAGTGTGGGTAGGGCGGCGAGCATAAGTACTGCGAACCTTTGTGTTACCGCCTCGCAGCGTGAAGCCATTTAGGGGCTTGTATCGAACAGATATCGGGCCTTGGCTTTCTCAATACACTCAGTTCTGTTCCTCGCCTGTAGCGCTTTGAGCAGAGCCTTGATATGAAACTTCACAGTGTTGGGGCTGATATTCAAGAGCCTGGCGATTTGTTTATTTGATTCCCCGGAGCGCATGAGTTTTAACACCTCATACTGACGCTCGGTAATGCCGTAGAGTTGGAGCCTTTGGTCTTGCTCATCGCGAGCATTAATCCACGACGCCTGGTTGAGCAGTTCCTGATCGTAGTATATGTCGCCCGCTATGATTTGGTTAATGGCATCTACCACCTTTACCGAGCCGAGGCTTTTAGGAATGAAACCTCTGGCCCCGGCTTCCATAGCTGCATGAATGCGATGTTTGTCCTCCTCGGACGAAAGAATCACTAGCTGGGTGGTTGGCTTGATACCAAGACTGGCGCGTATCAGTGCCAGGCCATCTGCGCCCGGCATGTTTAGGTCTACTAGCACCAGGTCATAACGGCTATGGCCAAGCTTATCCAGTGCCTCGCGGGTGGAAAAGGTCAAATCACATGTGACGTCGGGCAGTGATCCTTCAATGACGAACTGTAAGCCCTCTGCAAAGAGCTGATGATCGTCGACAATCAGGAAACGTTTCATGGGCTCATCTCGGATTGGGTCGATGTTGGCGCGATCCTTCTGTGGCTCTTGAACCAATCGAAAACAAGATCCTTTACCAGGGTTGATCTGACTCCGAGAGGTGCCCCAGTGTGGGCCATAATTAACATGCCAAACCCAGCCCAAATCTGGGGCGAGTCCCGGGTACTGGTTCATAGAACCCGAATCAATGCTTGTTCTCTGCTGGAATACCAGGGCCAGTGTCGTGCACCTCAACCCATACCTTGTCACCCTGACGTCTGCAGCCTATTAGTATCTTACCTGTATTGGTGTATTTCACGGCATTGGAAACCAGATTACGGAGTATCCTCGCAAGCATGTCTGGGTCTGTTTTTGCCCACATCCCAGTGTGGACAATTTTAAGCGAGACGCCTTTTTGCCGGCAGATAACATCGAACTCGTCGAACAGTACTTCGAAGTAGGTTTCGAGGCAAACATCACTGATCTGAGAGGTGAGATTACCGGATTGAAGTCTGCTGACTTCTCCCAGATCCACCATAAACTTATCTAGCCCCTGTAATAGTTGAGTAATTTTCATCACTGCCTTTGGCCAGGTACCTTGCTTGATGCTCGTTTCCAGCATGCCAACGAACAGGTTTAGCGCATGGAGCGGTTGCCGCAGGTCATGGCTGGTGGCAGCCAGCACACGATTTTTTTGCATCAGAGCTTGTTCGGCTTGTTCCTTTGCAATGGCAAGGTCAGCGGTACGTGCTTCGACTTTCGACTGTAGAGTCTCGGTCATCTCGGCGAGGGCTTTCCTGGCTTCTCGCTCGCGGTGGATGATCCGATTAGAACGACGGCCCAGGATGGCCGCATGGCCAAATATGAATATCAAGAAACCAAAGGGGCTGATATCGTTTGCTTCAATCAGACGTTGATACAGCAGTGTGTCGTAAATCAGCGTTGCACCAAACACGATGACAATCATCAGGACCGTCAGAGAATCCTCACGTTTGCGCAGGCACGCTAGTAAAGTCATGCCCATCGCGTATATGGCGAGTGCCTGAATCGCAATCAATGCCGGATCGCGAACCCAGGTAAATACTGAGGCAGGGGTTAGCCAGACGAATAGGGTGCCGAGGCTACCAATGGCAAGCAGAACCTGTACCAGGCGTTTATGAAACTCTTCTGGAAACAGGCTGTACAAGAAATAGATGTATATCGTCGGCACCAGAAACACGGTTGTGTAGCTGAGCTGTGTAGACAACAGGTGAGAGTGATCTCCCAATAAGTAGGTGAGTTTGTTCACCACAGCCAGTCGGATCAACATTAAAAAAGCGAGTAGGGCGTACCAGAGTTGTTCTTGCTGTTCAGACTGGCTGAGGTAGTTAACCAGGTAATAGAGCCCTAGGAACATTAAGGCACCAATAGTAAACACGTTAATCAGTCGTCTTGTTTCTTCCCTCGCTAAAATTTCCTGGCTCTTACCCAACTGGATCGGCCTCAGAATGCCGCCTTCCATGTGGTAATGATTCGATACCGCCAATACCAACTCAATTTTACTTGCAGCCGGTAACGGGATGGAGGCGGGTATAGATTTTGGTGTCTCTGAACTTTCGTTGATGCCAACGATCCCTGCCGAGAAGGTAAGCTCGCCGTTAATCCACAATTGCGAAGCCATGTGAATTTCCGGCAGCGCGATGTGTAATCGAGGGGCATCCTCGGCAAGCAGAATAGTGAGCTCATATCGCCCATAGCCTGTGCCATCACTGGTTACCGGTGAACCGTTTGTAACAAAGGTTTGGCCATTCCAGGCAGAAGGCACTTTGATCAGGCCGGTTGCTGGAGAACCAGCTGGGCTCCAGAGCTCATGCCAACTGAAGCGCCATTGACCATTTAATCTGACGGGCCCGGCATCATCGAAGTTCCATGCTCTCAGGTCAATCATGCCGTTTTCCACGATCGCCGCCTCGGCAAGGGTTGCCGTTGATATCAATGACAACAGGAGGATGGAGGAGCAATGACGAGCGAGCCGGAGCAAACAGCGGCATGAATGTCGCCCAAACATGAGGGGTCAGATCCAAATGGCAAAAGGCCTTCGATTATGTCTGCAAACTACACCAATGGGTAGTAGCCTACTGATTGGCCATCTGGCACCTTGGGCAGCAAAATTATGCTCTGGAGCGCTGTTTGCGCATATTCGTTGTTTTATTTTTTGCGAGTGTTTTCAGTCATTTGTGCCTGGCGGACGGCCAATCACGGCAAAGAGTTGAGGTGCGCTCCATTGGTCATGGAGTTTTGCAGCAGGAAATTCGAACCTTTGGCGTGCTTGCGCCTGGCGTCGAAGAACTCTCCTTCCAGATCTCTGGTCGAATCGCAGCCTTCAATGTACAAGAGGGTGATGAAGTAAAAGCCGGACAGCTCCTGGCGGCCCTGGACCCTCAGGATGCTGAAGACCTGTTACGACGAGCCGAGAATGAGCGGGGTAATGGCGCCCGTCTACTTGAACGGATGAAGACTTTACATGCCGCTGGATCTATACAGGCCTCTCAGTTGGAAGATGCCCAGGCGCAATATGATCAATTACAAATTGCCTTTGAACAGGCTCAGTTGAATCTCGCGCGGTGCCAACTGGTTGCACCTTCAGATGGTTTGATCCTCAAACGAACCACCGATTCTAGAACATCAGTGACCGCAGGCGTGCCCATCTTTGTTTTTCAGAGTCATGAAGAAGCGTGGGTCACAGAGGTACACCTCACCGACAAAAACGCTCTGCAAGTGAGTAATGGTACTTCTGCACTGGTTCGTTTTGCTCCTTATCCAGACGAAGTGTTTGAGGGGCGAGTTACGAGTGTGGCTCAGGTGGCAAATCCCGGTGACGGTCTGTTTCGAGCTGAAATTGCCATTGATCGAAATGGTGCTGCCTTGCGGCCGGGCATGCTGGCTGAGATAGATCTAACAATCCAGTCCGAAGAGTTTTACTCCTCGGTACCGTTTGACGCATTACTGGACGTCAGAGGGAACCGGGGAGTGGTGTATCTTCTCCGGGCTAGCGCTGATTCGGAATCGACAGTCATTGCCAGAACTATCACGATTGTCTCGATGCGCCGGGAGTGGGTCACAGTGGCTGAAGATCTGACCGACTTCAGCACCGTTGTGGTCAGAGGGCACTATGGGTTGAGTGATGGTTTGCCAGTTTTGGTGACCAACTCAACGCAGCCGGATCGATAACACCCCAATGCAAGCTGTCGTTCGCTACATTGTTACCAACCGTTCATTGACGCTGCTGCTGTTGTTGATTTTGGGGGGTGCCGCCTGGATCAAACTGCCACAACTTAGAATTTCCCAGTACCCTGTCGTCGAGCTCCCGACCTTAATGATCTACGTCTCTCTTCCAGGGGCCTCAGCAAATGAGATTGAGCAGCGGGTTATCGAGCCCGTGGAAGAAAAGCTCCAGAGTATCCGGAACCTCGATAAGGTGGTCTCAGATATTTATAGCGGTTACGCCTGGGTGACAGTGTCCTACAACTACGGAGTTGATATTGACGATGAATATGTCGAGGTCAACGCCCGCATCAACAATATCAAGCCTCAACTCCCGGAAAGCGCTGAAGTGACTGTACAAAAACGCAGCCCGGTAGATTTTATCGTTTCTTTTGTCCTCGGGGTTAGCGGAGAAACAGCAAGCCCTGACGAGTTAACGGCGGTGGCGCAAAATCTGGCTGAAGGGCTGAGAGGACTGAAATCTATAGAGGATATCGAGGAACTGCAAGCCGACCGAGTCATTGCTATCAACGTTAATCTTGCCCGCCTCGAGCGCGCAAACATAAGCCTCGAAGCGATTGAGCAGGCGGTTCGTGGCAATAATCAGTATTTACCCACTGGGGTATTCGAAGTGGGCGACAAAGCGTTGTCTGTGATTGCTTTCGGCAGCGGTTATAAAAACCTCGACCAGTTAAGAGAAACCATGGTCATCAACCGGGATGGCAAAGCCGTTGCGTTAAAAGACATAGCAGATGTGTATTTTACCCGGGAAAGGGGCGCAACG
>JBKAGC010000114.1:0-11431 GCA_046290215.1 Pseudomonadales bacterium
GCGCCGAGAGGTCTCGGGAAGTCAGATTGTTGGATGAAAATCTGTGCTTCATGTGTTCTAGCGTAGTCTCAACAGCTTATAGCGGCAAGTATAGTAGCGCCGCCGGGGGCAGAGTCAAGTGCCTGAGTAATTTTACATTGGGAATCAGGCACTTAAATCCATCTTTAGACGGGCTTTAGGTCTTTTTTGTAACGCTTAAAGTTTTCTACATAATGCAGCGCACTCATTTCCAGTCCCTTTATCTGGTCTGGGCCGAGTTCACGCACCACTTTGCCGGGGGATCCCATCACCAGGGAACCGTCAGGGATTTCTTTACCCTCTGGGATCAATGCGTTAGCACCAATCAGACAATTTTTGCCAATTTTGGCGCCGTTTAAGACCACAGCATTAATCCCAATCAATGAGTTCTCCCCGATGGTGCAGCCGTGCAGCATTACCTTGTGGCCCACGGTAACGTTTTTACCGATGTTCAGTTGAATACCACCATCGGTATGCAGCACCGAACCATCCTGGATGTTGGAATTTTCACCGATGGTGATCAGGTCGTTATCGCCACGAATAACCGCATTGAACCAAACGCTGGCGTTTTGCTCCAGCACCACCGAGCCAATGACAACTGCGCTGTCAGCGACGAAATAATCATCTCCGCGAAACTCCGGGGTACGATCGCCCAGGGAATAAATCATGTGGTGGTCCTTATCCAATTCAAAATCAAATGCAGAGTAATAGGCGGGTTTGCAAATGTAAAACCCGATCAAAACGCTACTGAATCAGACCAGCGGCGCTGTTTGCATCTATTTCATCGATTTTCGAAATACCCATCTAAAAAAGCGCGGGGTATATTAGTTCTCAATAATAAAGCAATACCCTTAGGACACACACTAGGAACCACTATGTCGTACGAACTACCGGATTTCGACACCATGATGGAACTTGCGAAGAACGATCCAGAAGCATTCGATCGTTTTAAAGCAGAAGCTGTGAACGCGACAATTAACGAGGCGCCAGAGTCACAACAGCGACGCTTACGCGGTTTGCAATGGCAAGTCGATGTGGAAGTGAAAAAGGCAAAGAACCCAATGGAAGGCTGCGTTCGTGTTTCAGAAATGATGCACGATAAGTTATGGGAACTAAGAGTCGCCCTGGAAAATCATGACGGCGGTCACTTTGATGAGTTTTTCCACGATGCAGAGCTAGACCAAACAGCGGACATTATTCCTCTCAGAGGCTAATCACTCTGTAAGAAAAGGTCCCGGCTTGAAACAACTGAGTGCCAGCCAGTATTGATCCCTATATACTGGCGGCATGAAGTATTGCAGCCAATGTGGCGACAACGTCGACCACATCATTCCCGAAGGAGATAACCGCCACCGCTACGTTTGCGTGAGTTGCGAGTATATCCACTATCAAAATCCGCGCATTATTGCCGGTTGTTTACCCATCTTCGAAGATAAGGTATTGCTCTGCAAACGCGCCATTGAGCCGCGTCTTGGCTACTGGACTCTGCCCGCGGGCTTTCTGGAGAACGGTGAGACTACAGCCTCTGGTGCCATGCGCGAAACCATGGAAGAAGCCAACGCTACGGTCACAATCGATGACCTGTACACGGTTTTTAGCCTATCTCATATTTCCCAGGTCTACATGTTCTTCAAAGCTACCATGCCAACACCCGAGTACAGCGCCGGTGTGGAATCGTTAGATGTAAAACTGTTTAGCGAAGATGAAATCCCCTGGGACGAACTCTCCTTCCCTGTAATCGGCGAGACACTCAAACACTACTTTGCTGATCGTCAGCAGGGCCAGTTCCCGACTCGCTACGCCGAGATAGAGATCAGCCGTTTAAAGCGTTAAATAGATCCACAGATTAAACCTACCCAACCCAGACCCGAGCATTTCTGAACATCCGCATCCAGCCGCTGTCCTCGCCAGCATCAGCAGGATGCCAGGAGTTTTGCACGGTGCGATACACGCGCTCTGGATGCGGCATCATAATGGTAAATCGACCATCGGCATTGGTTAAGCCAGCGATACCGTGGGGCGAACCATTGGGATTAGCAGGATAGGACTCTGCCACCGTCAGGTCATGCTCAAGATATCGCAGTGTCACACCAGACAAATCTTGCGCAGCCTCGGCAGACAAATCAGCGCGGCCTTCACCGTGAGAGACGGCAATAGGCAAATGTGAGCCAGCCATATCACCGAGCAATATCGAGTTGTTTTCCTCAATGCGCACCAGCGAAAACCTGGCTTCAAACTGTTCTGAGCGATTTGTAACAAAGCGCGGCCAATGGGCTGCACCGGGCACTAGTTCTTTCAATCGCGCCATCATCTGGCAACCATTACACACGCCGAGGCCAAAGGTGTCTTCACGATTGAAGAAGCTGGCGAAGGCATCCCGCACCGGTTCATTGAACAAAATTGATTTTGCCCAACCCTCACCAGCACCCAGGACGTCGCCATAGGAAAAGCCCCCGCAAGCAATCAAGCCTTTAAATTCCTCAAGACCGCGCTGACCACTTAATAACTCTGACATATGCACGTCCACCGGGGTAAAACCGGCCCGATGGAATACCGCCGCCATCTCAACCTGACTATTCACGCCTTGCTCACGGAGAATCGCCACCCGTGGCCGCTCGCCCTTGGCAATATAAGGCGCGGCAATGTCCTCATCCGGGTGAAAACTCAAATGCACGGATAAACCAGCATCTGCTTTGCCAATTCGTGCAAACTCTTCATCTGCACACGCCGGGTTATCACGCAGCTTCTGCATTTGAAAACTTACAGAACTCCACCGTTGTTGCAGCGTGGCGCGATCTGACTCGAATAATTTGCTGTCGCCAGACTGAATGATCACTTGCTCATCCCCACGCACTGTAGCCACCTGCCGGCAGGGAATACCCACCGCGGTAAATGCTTTGATCACCTCTTCAGCATCATCTGCTTCAACCTGAATCACCGCGCCAAGTTCTTCGTTAAAGAGTTCGGAAATAGGATCTACGGTATCCGAGAGACTGATATCCAGGCCACAGCGAGAGGCAAACGCCATTTCACAAAGGGTGGCCAGCAAACCACCGTCACTGCGGTCATGATAAGCCAGCACCCGATCGCGCAGCGCCTGCCCCTGCATCATAAGAAAGAACGCTTTCAAATGGTCAGCATCATCCACATCAGGCACGCTTTCACCGGTCACTGAAAAACACTCAGCCAGGATACTAGCGCCAAGGCGCCCCTCACCCAAATCGATCAGCAACAATTCAGTCTCAAGGGTCGTTTCTAATTGCGGAGTCAACGTGTCACGCACATCGACTACTGGCGCAAAACCAGAAACAACTAAAGATAAGGGCGCTGTGACAGCCTTATCCTCGTTGCCATCTTGCCAGCGAGTTTGCATGGACATGGAATCCTTACCCACCGGAATACAAATGCCTAGCGCCGGGCAAAGCTCCATACCCACCGCTTCTACAGTCTTGTACAGATTCGCGTCTTCACCGGGGTGGCCAACCGCCGCCATCCAGTTAGCACTAAGCTTAATATCCTCAATACGTTTGATATTCGCGGCAGCCATATTGGTCAAAGTTTCGCCTACTGCCATACGCCCCGAGGCTGGAGCGTCTAACAGGGCAATTGGGGTTCGCTCACCCATGGCCATGGCTTCACCCTGAGTATCGCTGTAACTCACTGTGCTGACCGCCACATCAGCCACTGGTACTTGCCAGGGCCCCACCATTTGATCACGACTTACCATACCGCCAACACTGCGATCCCCTATAGTGATAAGAAAACTCTTATTCGCCACAGTAGGATGACGCAGCACCCGCTGGATTGCTTCACCAAGGTCAATATTGGTAGGTAATGCCGAACCCTGGCGGGTTAACGAGGTGGCATCTTTATGCATGCGCGGCGGTTTACCAAACAACACCGACATGGGTAAATCGATCGGATTAGCATTAAGCAGGGTATCATTCACCAACAGGTGGTCTTCACTCACTGCCTCGCCAACAATGGCAAATGGACAGCGCTCCCGCTCACAGATCTGGGTGAACTGCGCCACATTGTCTTGCGACACTGCCAGCACATAACGCTCCTGAGACTCGTTACACCAGATTTCCAGTGGTGACATACCAGGTTCATCATTTGGCACATCACGCAATCTAAAATTGCCGCCAACTCCGCCATCTTTTACGAGTTCCGGTAACGCATTTGATAAGCCACCGGCACCCACGTCATGGATAAACTGAATAGGATTGTCATCGCCTAGTTGCCAGCACTGGTCAATCACTTCCTGACAGCGATGCTCCATTTCGGGATTGCCGCGCTGCACGCTAGCAAAGTCTAGATCTGCATCACTGGCACCCGAGGCCATGGAGGAAGCCGCGCCGCCACCCAGGCCAATTAACATGGCAGGTCCGCCAAGCACGATGAGCGCTGCGCCCTGCTCTATACTGCGCTGTTCTATGTGCTCATTGCGGATGTTACCCATGCCGCCGGCAATCATGATGGGCTTGTGATAACCGCGCACCTCACCATCAACGTTAGCTTCAAAACTCCGAAAATAACCAGCAATGTTCGGGCGACCAAACTCATTATTAAAAGCCGCGCCACCAATTGGCGCTTCAAGCATAATATCGAGGGCACTGGCGATGCGCTCTGGCTTACCGTACGACAACTCCCAGGGTTCAGGTTGATCTGGCAGGTTTAATCCTGACACAGAGAAACCCGTTAAACCTACTTTGGGTTTTGAGCCACGACCTACTGCCCCTTCATCACGAATTTCACCGCCTGATCCTGTGGCTGCACCCGGGAATGGCGCGATAGCCGTTGGATGATTATGGGTCTCTACCTTCATCAAAATATGGATATCTTCCTCTGAGTAATCGTACTCGCGAGTTTTCGGATCGGGGTAAAACCGCCCGGCGTTGCTCCCAACAATAACCGAGGCATTATCTTCATAGGCGCTTAAAACAAACTCGCCGTTGGTGGCACGGTAAGTGTTTTGAATCATTTCCATCAGAGAATAGTCTTGCGGCGCGCCATCCAGTGCCCAGCTGGCACGGAACGTTTTATGCCGGCAATGCTCTGAATTGGCTTGCGCAAACATCATCAGTTCCACATCGGTGGGATCGCGACCCAGTTCAGTGAAAGCTTCAAGTAAGTAATCAATTTCGTCTTCAGCCAGCGCGAGACCCAAAGCCTGATTGGCATTCTCAAGGGCCGCGCGCTGTTCTACCAACACCGGCACCGTCGCTAATGGCCGCGGCGTATGCTGTGCAAACAAACCCTCTAGCTCAGATTCATCACTCAGCACCGCTTCAACCATACGGTCATGAATAGCAGCTTCTATTTGCTGCAGTGCTGCCACGCTGCACTCGCCTTCCATATCCAGCTCGTAGAGCACCCCACGTTCGACTCGATGAACTTTTTGCAAACCACAAATGCGCAAGATGTCGGTGGCCTTTGAACTCCAGGGAGAAATGGTGCCAAGCCTTGGCACAACGATGCGCCGCAAACCGCCGGTATGTTTAGCGCTATCACTCTCAGGGGTTGGTCCGTAGGTTAAAACAACTTTAAGTTTTTCCAGCTCCGCAGCATCCAGTTCGCCTTCAATGTCGAGCACATGAAGGAAGGTTGCAGTCAGTCCGCGTACGGGAGTTTGCTTAAGCTCCGCCAACAACTTATCAACGCGAAACTGCGATAAGGCGGGCGCACCGCGAAGAATGAAAGGTGCGTCGCTCATACCGACTCCTGATTTTGTCGTTTACGTTGGAAAAATTCGCTCATCATGGCGCCAGCTTGATCCGCTAAGACGCCGCTTTCTACCACCACTTTATGATTCAAACCCGGGTTGTCTAGCACGGCAATGGATGAACTGACAGCACCAGCTCGAGGTTCGCTGGCACCGTAAATCAGGCGACGAATTCTCGCATGAACCATGGCACCTGCGCACATGGTGCAAGGCTCAATGGTGACGTATAAATCACTGCCGGTTAAGCGGTGGTTGTTTAAATGTCTGGCGGCATCCCGCAGCGCCACAATCTCGGCGTGGGCGGTTGGATCACCATCACTAATGGTGCGATTGTAGCCGCGACCAATCATCTCATCATTTAGCACCACCACGGCGCCAATGGGGACTTCATCTTCAGCGCGGGCTTGTTGTGCCAGCTCGAGAGCCATCTGCATCCAGTGTTCTGCAGATGTCATTGATCGGGCTCTTCCTCGATCAATATATCGATACCTAAATCTAATGCCACCGCGTCTAGCTTATCGGCAAGCGCTCGCCACTCGAGGTTGTAATCCACTTCAACCGTGGCATCCGCCGAGAAAGTCAGTTCACCGCTCATGGGCGCGGCGGCAATGTTGGTTTCCATTTGCACCACATTCGCCACGTGCTGCTCTAGTGCCTGGGTAACCTCATGGACAATGCCAGGCCGGTCTGGACCAACCACGTTGATCTCAAGCACACGAACGTTTTTGGTTTCAGTTTCTTCCGCTTCTTCCACCACGGTGGAAACCTGCTCAAGCGCGATTAAAGCGGCTTTTAAATCCGCAAGGCGAGCATCGGTTACCGCCACCACGGCAATGCCAGCAAAACGATTGGCCAACTGGCTCATGCGACTTTCTAGCCAGCTACCTTCATGTTCAGCCACCACATTCGCAATCCCGCGAATAAGACCTGGCTCATCCTTGCCGATAAACCCGATCACCAGTTTGCGAATTGTCACCGCTCGTCTCCCATAGGCCGAAGACTGAATTATACGACAATCTCCGGCGCCTATGGGCTTCATAAGTCGCCTCCATGCGAAGTTTTTACCCCTGTGCGGTAATCAACGTTGGAGACGCACTAACTTAACTGCTTGGGCAAATGCACGATGGTTTTACCATCCTCGCGGGTCACTTCAATGGCAGTTTGATCCACCGGTCCAGGCAAGGGGACTGTCTTCGAGAAACTGCTGGAAAAGCGCGACTGAATACTGCTCCCTGCCGCTTGATTAAGCTGGCGGCCTTCGACACTGCCATTGACAGACAGTCTATTGCCATTTATCTCAGTATTCAGTTCCACATGTTCTCCCTCGGGCACCGCAATGGTGACCCGGTATTCACCGGCATCTTCTTCAATCTCAATTGAAGGCGATAAGGGCTCTGCTAGTGGGCTCGCTAACCCTTGCCAGGGTGATTGACCAGACCAAAAGCCACCCAGCCAACTATCCCCATGCAATAAACTGCCAGGAAATAAGCCAGGCTGGGTAAGAAAATCCCGCCGCGAAAATGGCGTGAAGGTCTGGGCTGAATTCGCATTCTGCAGTTTTTGTTCCTCAAGGCGCTCAACTTTGCCATGTAGTTGCCAAGTGCTGTATCCCAGAGCAGCAATCACAGCCAGGCAAACAACAACGCAAGCACCCAGCACCGCAACAATCGTACTGTTCGTCATAACTTACCTCTTGTCGATTTCAAAGGGATGAATCCAGGGCGCACGTGAGTACGCCCTGGCCGGACTTAAGCAGCTTTGGCGTCTTCGGCTGTTTCGGTCGCCTGATGCTCCAGAGCATTGTTCTCTTGCTTGATCTCAATGGTCTTCGGCTTCATCGCTTCCGGCACTTCCTTCACCAGGCTGATGGTCAGCAAACCGTCCGTTAAGCTGGCATCGGTCACCTCAACGTAATCCGCAAGATTGAACTTACGCTCAAAGGCTCGATTGGCGATCCCTTGATACAGGTACTTGCCCTCATCGTTAGCGGCCTTTGTACCCTTGACGGTGAGCACGCCTTTTTCAATCCGAATGTCGAGTTCCTCCCGTGAAAACCCTGCTACCGCCAGGGTGACGGCGTAACGATTTTCATCCTGGACCTCAATATTATAAGGCGGATAGCCCGCGGTCGTGCTGTGGCTCGCCATGGCACTGTTTAGTAAAGACGCCATGCGATCAAAGCCAATGCTGCTGCGATAGAGCGGACTTAGGTCAATTGAGTTCATGGTATATCCTCCTTTAGAAGCAATATAAAACAAAAACAATCGGTGTCGGGGTGACGTCTCTCGCCATCCCCTCACGCTCTAAAACTTAAGGTCGGTGGAACCGGATTCAAGTCTCTGACAAGAAAAAAATCCCGGTTTTATTCCCACTCGATTGTAAATAGGCCATTTTTCTTCTTATTTTTCATATAGTTAAAAGTCATCATTTAGGCAATACCATGACAAATACCATGATTAAAAAAAATTTTAAAAAAGTTACATTTATTTCCAGAACGTACAAAAAAAACACCGAAATTCATCAAGACGAGTAATAGCTTAGAGCTTTAAATTTGATCTGATCCAAGCGGTCTTTACGGATCATACCACTTCTTCTCCCCAAAGAGGCTCATTCAAAGATGTGTAGAGTTGTTAGAGTATGGTAGACATGGATTTAAATCTATTACCTTCGTTCGAATCCGGCCTCTGTACCATCTCTCTCCCCCCTCGTAGCAGCCACAAATAGCTGAAAGCATCAGCTAGCAATATTCTGGAACTGATCACCCAGCTTATAACTATTTCGCTTGTCTTGCTCCAATATTCCAGAATCAAGCAGGTTTCTTAACGCCTGGCGCACAACATCTAAATCCAGATCGTAATGCGCAGCTTTAATTTTACGAAGAACGGGCGGAATACGACCCTGCAGAATATCACTCGTTAGTTGAGCGACCTTTTTCTTTACCTCAATTTCATATTCGCCATTGTCGATAACAGTTTCTGTCTCTCCCCGCGCGCCACAATCCCCACCAAGATCTGAATTTAAAGTACGCGCCAATCCAATCATGCCCAAGGTGCTCAATTCCAATAACAGGCTAAGTATTCCGTAGCCCATCATCCTAACCACTTGAGGATCAATATTCAGGACTTGGCCAATCCCAGCAAAGAATCGAGTCGTAGAAACCGTCTGGGCTGCAACCTCCAACCCCACATTTGAAGAATCCTGCGTTAGATCGGCCAATGTAGATTTAAGCGACGCAATAGTCTCCAAATTCGCTTCACTTTCTTTCCACTGGCTATGGTAGGCACTGCTTAATCGTTTTTCCAGCAAGCGCTCGTGAAAGGCTATTGCCTCCCTGGTGCTCTCAATTCTCAGTTGCAGGGCAATGTATTGATCGGATCGAATCTGTGATTCCCGCACCAAATCATTCTCAGCCGCAACCAAAAAAGCACAGCTAGCCAACCAAGAAAAAACCATCAAGACAAGACTGAGAACTCCATATTAGCGGCTTCGCAGGCGCTGAGACCAAAACAGATACTTTCCTATATCAATGCAACACCCAATCAATATAAACAAAGCTGCTAAGAATACGGATTTCTCCCAACCTTCTTGATCAGGCAAGGCATCAAAATATACGCCAGAAAGAGACAAGGCAAACAGGCTTGTCAAAATCATACTGACAAGACAGAAAATAGCTTGGGTAATCTGAACCAAGCGAAGCATAAAAGAAGCCACAAACAATTGTGTAGCTGTAAATGGTGGCCACGATCGCCCATAACGGCAACCCGATAACCATCAGACCATCAATAAACTTTCCATATAGCCGGATCGTTCTCAACCAATTCACCCGGCAGCCAGGTACGGTTGTAACCGTTTCCATCAAGTGCGTTATAAATATGAGGTTGACAAGTTTGAGTAACGAGGTTGCCAGCTCGCTGGGCAACAACCGCAGCCGTTTTGGCATCATCCTTCTGATTGATAAATCCTGTGCGCGGCCAAACCGGCCCCCATTGTTGCTGGATGCTACTCCACCGACATGAGCGCCGCCGCTCCCGATTGGGCTGCGTTCCGGGCAGAGATCATTGCCTTCATGGAAGCCAACGCGATCACTGATCCGTCGCAGGTCAAGCTGGCATTCCCGCCCGCGATTTGGGGCGACATGGACGACACGCTTATTTCCGGCACTGCGGTTTCCGAACTCGACCGGATGACCAAACATGGCGTGTCGCCGGTTCTGGCAAACCAGCTCGCCGCAGGTAGCGCGATCCTGACCACCACTGTTAACGGCGTGGCACCGGCCTTTGTGGGCATGTGGGGGGCCGTTGATATGATCCGCGATCCGTACACCCGTGCGGCTTCGGGGCAACTGGTCCTGACGGGCCTTGTCACCGCTGACGTGACCGTGGCGCGTGGTCTGCAATCCCGTATCCTGACGAACTTCGGGTAAGCAAATGGAAGCCCCCATTTTCAACGGTGGGCTTGAGATGCGGGCGGCGGGTGATGGTACTCGCCGCCTGCATGGCAGGTTTCCCTATATGAACCGGGCCACGATCCATTCCGGCGGGAAAGGTCGCAGGCCCCAGAAAGAGCAATTCGCGCCGCACTCGTTCACCTTCGCGCTGGATGACCCCGACCGGGATATCAACCTGCTGGTTGGCCATAGCTTCGACAAGCCACTGGCGAGCAAGAAAGCGGGCACACTGCTTTTCAACGATACCGATGAAGCCTTGTTGTTCGAGGCGATCATTGTCCCGGAAATTCAGGAATCGTCGTGGTGGAAAGACTTTTCTGCTGCTTTCCTGTCCGGCCTGATGATCGGCATTTCTCCCGGCTTCCGGGTCGCACCGCCCGAGGCGGTGGAAGAGGCCGAGACGGTGGAAGAGGAAGATCCCGAGGAAGGCAATGCGCTGATCCGCACCATCTTCGCGGCGATCCTGTTCGAGATGAGCATTGTGACCCGTCCCGCCTATCAGGGCACCGAACTGGACATGCGGCAACTCGATAGCGGGCTGATCGTGCCGAACCCGAAACCCGCAGCTTACAGGTGGCGCTGATGACTTCTCAATACATCGAAACTGAAACCGAAATCTCGATCACGTATCCGCCTGAACCGTCGGGCGTCACGGGCACGGTGCCCGAAGTGATCTGGTCCAAACTGGAGAATTACGTTGCGTGCCGCTGGTCTACTTCTGAGGTTGAATTTGTTGTTTGTCCGCATGGTGTGGTGGCGTGGCGTCCACCGTATTATCCATACACTATCGACACCGTTAATGGCGATCCTGCCGAAGTGAATTCGTTTGGCGAGGTGACGCTTTCCGAGCGGTCAATCGTTCGCTGCACCATCGGCGGGCAGGCTGTCACGGCTGGTGTAGAGGAAGCTTATAAGCGGCTTGCAGACTACTATGCCGCAGAAGATATGCGGGGCTTTTCCCGCTATTCCGTTGACGTAGGCGACATTTCGGAAAGCTGGTCGCGCCGTGTCGATTATGGCGCTCTGGGCAATTCCGGCGCAGCCGAACTTCTCAAGAAATATCGAAAGGAAGGGCTGGCCCATGTTTGATTGGTTCAAGCGAAAATCCGAACCGCAAGAAACCCGTTCCGTCTCTGCCGCCGGGTACACGGCGCAGGTCATGTCGGCGCGGGAGGCGTATGTATTCGGCCAGTCTGGGCTTGGGGAACTTACCGCCACTGTGCAAGCCGCTGTCAGCCTCT
>JBKAGC010000115.1:0-11346 GCA_046290215.1 Pseudomonadales bacterium
ATCTGCAGCATAATATTGTGAATTGGTATTGTGGTTATTATTATTATTATTCGGATGAGGTGGTGGTGGAGGCGGCGGCGGCGGTGGTGGTTGTGCCCAGGCCTGGGCAATTTTGTCTATACCCCAGCCAGGTGCTGTAGGTTTTCCAGAGAAGCCAAATCCCGGCAAACTGGGTACCACCAAATGGAACGCATCGGCGCTGTCGCCGCCGTGCTCGGTAGGTTCTGTGAGTGGCCCTATGACTTTCTGAAACTCCACAATGGACCCTGGCCAACCGTGAGTTAGCAGCAGGGGTTTTGCGTCAGCGTGACTGGAACGAATATGCAGGAAGTGAATGGATAAGCCATCCAGGTCGGTTTTAAAGCCATCCCAGCGATTCAATAATGCCTGCCGTGCCGGCCAGTCGTACTGGTTTTGCCAATACGCTTTGATCTCCTGCATATAGGCAAGTGGGATACCCTGGCTCCAATCCTCTGGTGTTTCACGGTCTGGAAATCGGGTCAGGGCTAGCCGGGCTTTGAGGTCATCAATGTCGCTACTAGCCACATCAATGGCGAAGGGTGTGATATCTGTCATTTATGCGTCTCCCATGGTGATCACGACTTTGCCAATTGCCTCACGATTGAGCATCTTCATCATGGCGCCACCGGCTTCATCGAGACTAAACAGTTCACCGGCGGTTGGATTGAGTTTGCGGCCTGCGATCCACTCCAATAATTTTGTGGTGACCGGCTTGGAGGCAGTGGGATTCAGCATGATGTGGCCACCCCAGTTTACGCCAACAATCGAGCACTGTTTTAACAGGGCAAGATTCAGTGGGACCTTAGGAATATCCCCGGTGGCGAAACCCACCACAAGAAACCGGCCGCCAGCGCTCAAAGAGCGCAACGCAGGTTCCGCAAAATCCCCACCAACAGGGTCGTAAACGACGTTGAGGGGCTTGCCGTCCAGCACCGCTTTGAGTTGATCGCGCCAGTTAGGATCAGAGTAATCCACAACCGCATCGGCGCCCAGATCCAGACAAGCCTGACGTTTTTCCTCCGTGGAAGCGGCAGCGATGACAAACGCCCCCATGGCCTTCGCTACATCGATGGCGGCGACGCCAACACCGCCCGCTGCACCAAGAATCAAAATGGTCTCGTCTTTCTGTAAATTTCCGCAGTGGGTTAAGCCATGGTAGGCCGTGCAGTAGTTCACCATAAATGACGCCGCGGCTTCGAAACTGAGCACTTCCGGGATGGGAATGCAGCGGGATTCGTTGATGGCGATCTTCTCGGCTAATCCGCCCTGACTTGGCATGGCTAAAACCCTTTGACCTGTTCGGACGTGCTTGACCTTACTGCCAACTGCAGCGATGACCCCGGCGATTTCATTGCCCGGGGTAAAAGGTAATTTCGGTTTGACCTGATACAGACCGGCAACCGTGAGTGCATCCACATAACCGAGACCGGTTGCTTTGATGTCGATGAGCACATCTTCTTCGCCCAGAGTTGGTTCAGCAACCTCTGAGACGCTCAGTTCCTGTGGGCTAGCGAAAGTTTCACAAACTATTGCACGCATGATTTTGGCTCACGGTTGTAACGAAAACTCGAGGATACTATGTGTTGAGCGTGGCTTCTATATGCTCGGGCTGTTGGTTCGGTTGGCCCTGGTGGATGTTTGCCCTATGATCGAGATTTCGCAATCACTTAAATTTGGTACTCGCTAGCACATGACCATTGGTATTGGATTAGGTATCTCGCAGTTTCCCTTTAATGATGCAGAGGACTACTTTCAGTGGCTGCGACATTGTGAAGCTGGTGGGGTGGATTCTATTTGGCAAACGGACCGGATCATCTCAAAGCAGCCAATGCTTGAATGTTTTACCGCCATGGCCGCAATTGCCGGCGCAACGGCTAAGATTCGCTTTGGCTTTAACGTTGCGTCTATCGCTTTGCGTGACCCGATTATGGTGGCCAAGCAGTGCGCCACAATAGATATGTTGAGCAAGGGCCGGTTGTTACCTGCGTTTGGCCTTGGCAGCGCCATGAGTCAAGACTATGTCGCAACGGGGACACCAACAAAACGCCGCGGCAAGAAAGCGGATGAGGCGTTAGAGCTTGTTTCAAGATTGTGGCGCGAAGATGACGTGACGTTTCAGGGTGAGTTTTATCAGTATAAAGCGGCGACAATTTCACCCAAACCGCACAATGCCCGCATCCCTCTCTGGATAGGCGGTTCAAGTGATGTAGCGATTAAACGTACTGCGCGTATTGGTACCGGCTGGCTTGGCGGCATAGATTCGCCTGCTTCGGTGGGCCGCGTCATCCGCGGCATCAAAGCCGAGCTTACGAACCTGGATCGAGACATTGATGAAGACCACTATGGCGCGACGTTTTCGTTTCGTATCGGCGACAAAGATCATCCCGCAGTGCAAAGTGCTGCAGCGCGTTTTAAACAACTTGGCAAGGACCCAAATGATTATCTGGTTGCGGGGGATGCTGCAGCGGTGGTGAGTCGTGTTAACGAGTATATTGACGCTGGCGTATCGAAGTTTGTGCTGTTACCCATTGCCGCAAACTCAGATGACATGTTTCAGCAGACGGAGCTAACCATCAACGAGGTTTTGGCCGCTTTCTAGGTTGCTGAGCTCATTCATCACTGATTCAAACTCATCGAAAATTTCATCAGCAAGATAGTCTGAAAATTCCCCGGCATCAAAGAAACTGCCTTTGCACTGGGTGCAGCGCTCGAATCGAATTTCTACTGTTCCTTGATGTAACACCTGGTGTAGCGGTACCTGACATTTTGGGCATTGAGTGTCTGGTACCTGGTCAAAGCTTGCCCCGACAAATTCATCGCCAATGTCCAGGGCCTCTGCGGCACCTTGTAACTGTTTTAACTGCTCCTCTTCACGATGATCAAACCAGATGCCATAGCAACCGGTGCAACGATCAATCTCGATGCCGTTATAGCTGACAACCTCTAGCGCCTGTTGGCATTTTGGGCAGATCATGGGGCACTCCTGAAATTAGAACTGCGGCTGCCAAACGAATTCAATACCAGTATATCTCGGCTGATTCACGTCTGCGACCCTGGCGATCCCTTGAACGGAGGTGAAACCAGGGTCCAGTGGATAGTATTGGGCGTCAAAGGTCCGGCTAGCATTCACCAGGAAACGTTTGTCGTTGATGTTTTGGCTAAACAGGCGCACCGTATAATCCTGCCATTGATATTCGATTGAGGCATCCCAGGTAGAGAAGGTGCGAACGTTGCCAATGGCCAGTTCTAGATCGCTGCGATATTCATCGAAGTATTGATAGCCCAGGTAAATTTTAACCAGACCAGTGCGATAAGGTATTTGATATTGACCGTTTAAGTAGATGATATTCGCCGGTGACCGTTCAGGGTCGCGGGGTACATCAAGGGTTACGCCAGGATTCGCCAGATCAGGAACCTCAAACCGCACATAGTCGGAATTGATGTGTCCCCAGCTACCGCGCAGGTACAAATTATCAGTTGCGGCAAAGGCAAACTCCAGATCAAAACCTCTAACTTCAATGTCGCTAATGTTGTCATAGGTATATTCGATGTCACCATTGGCGAAGCGGTTAGCAAAGAACTGGACCTTGTCGTCCTGATAGTTATTGTAGAAAGCCATGTTGAGGCGTAGACGATTGTCGAGCCAATGACTCTTCAAACCCAATTCCACACCTTGAGTTGATGAAGTGTCGTAGTTCAATGCTGAATTCAGACTAATGGCACGGTCATTGAAACCACCAGGGGTGTGATCCACATTATAGCGGCCGTACACCATGGCTAGCTCGTCAACCTTGTACGAGAAGCCGGCTGTACCCGCCACCTCATTGAACTCTTTGTCACCTTCTAAAATCGTATCAGCGATGGTGAACTGAACACTGCGTTGCAGCGCATCTATCACGTGATCAAAATCCTTCTGGTATTGCGCAACTCTTACCCCGGCATCGAAGTTCCATTGATCATCCCATCGATAATTTGCGTGGACAAAACCAGAGATGGTTGCTGATTCCTGATTTGATGTGACGACGCGATTTTGACCCGGCAGAATGCTTGGAATCACGCGGCCAGCGTTGATTAAAGTATCAAGGACAAACAAGTCTGTGCGCCGCAGGTCATATTCGGAGCGGAAGAAATATCCACCGAAGGAATAGGTCAAGTTGTCAGAATAAACCCCAGCGAAGGTTAGCTCTGTGGAGAACTGATCGTAATCAATATCCTCCACGGTGGAATGTCGATCAACAGAGGTACCATCAAGGTCCTGGTTGCTGCTGTTTTTGGTGCTACGAAAGCCAGTGATACTGGTGACATCAAAGCCAAGGTATTCGCCAGTGATGTTCAAGGTATGGGCATCTTCTTCGTATTCTCGATCAGCGGAGAAGTTTTGCAAAAATCTTTGCCGATTGCCGCTTTCTGGCAAGCGACCATCCAGAATGCTGGCGCAATTAGCCTGGGTGTTTGGGGCATTGGCTGGATCAGGTACACAAACAAGGTCCGCTGGTTGACTCAATGCCAGTAGGCCCGGCGTCTCTGAATCATCTCGGTCAAGATCGAAAGTGTAATGGGCTTGCCAGCCATTGTTGCCTTGCCACAACAAAGATAGCGCGTAACTGGTTCTATCGAGTTGGTATTCGCGGCGGTCTGCCACCCGATTTTTCAGGTCTGAGGCATCGCGGTTTTGATAAGCGGCACTGAATTTGCCGCTAATTTGCTCGGTGATTGGGAAATTCAACACGGCATCTAGGTAGGTGCCGCGAAACTCGCCAGCGGTGAGTCGTGTCTTCAACCCTAGTTCGCCCGTTGGCTTGCTGCGTTCGAGATAGATGGCTCCGCCTTCTGCGGGTGCCGCGGTGAATACACCTTGCGGACCACGGGCCACCTCGACAGATTCAAAATCAAATAAATGGATGTTTTGACCAGCGTGGGTGCCCACATAAACACCGTCAACCATTACTGCCACTGCGGGCTCAAAGCCGTAAGAACTGTCATCAGAGTCAATCCCGCGAAGGGCAATGGCAGCACCTCTTGGTGTGCCGCTGGTGGCATCAATCACCAGTCCCGGAACATAGCCATCCAGGTCTTCGAGGGTACGTCGAAACGTTGCTTCAATTTCATCGCTATCAATCACGGTGACTGACGCAGGCGTCCATTGCACATCCTGTTTTTTTTCCTGGCTGGTGCTGTCATCAGCTTTTAGCGCAGAAGTTTCAGCAGGCTCGGCAACAGCAGCGGTAAGGGGCAGCCATAACAATAGGAGCAAGTGGCGGTACGTACGACTCATAAACACGCTCTATAGGTTTTGTGGGTAGGGGCGCGAGGAATAATAAGGTAAGCCGTTACGGCGATGCAATGCGGGAAGGGAAGGTGGGCGGGAAAAGGCAGGCGGGGAGCCGCCTGCCAGAACGATTAGCGCCAGAACTTGGTTTTTGGCTCAGCGTCGCTCATATCGAGCACGTCATCGGCGCGATCAATAAAGTCCTCAGCGGTGAAGTCGTGGCCAAGATCGATACCGGTATTGGCATACACCATATCACTGGCAAATCGGCCTCTCGCTGCCTGGATGATGCGGCCATTGGGTGCATCCTCAGAAGCGAGGTAAAGAATTACCGGGCTGACCAGAGATGGATGGTTGCCGGGATCAGGCTTGTCAGGATCAATTTCACTACCAGGCACGCTCGCAGTCATACGAGTTGCTGCGCCAGGCGATAAACAGTTGGTATGGATATTATGTGATGCACCTTCTCGGGACAGGTTGTTCATCAATCCCACCATCCCCATTTTTGCCGCACCATAGTTGGATTGGCCGAATGAGCCAAGGATACCTGATACTGAAGATGTGAAGATCACGCGGCCATAGTTTTTCTCGTACATGATTGGCCAGGCGTGCCAGGTGACGTATGCGCTGCCGTTGAGGTGCACGTTAATGACCAGATCCCACTCTTCCAGGGTCATTTTCTTAAAGGATTTATCTCGCAAGATACCGGCATTATTGACGACGATATCTACTGTGCCGAATTCGGCGACAGCAGTTTCAACAATGTTTTTAGCGCCGGCCTTATCTGAGACGGAATCCTTGTTGGCAACGGCGGCGCCGCCGGCAGCTTTAATTTCTGCCACCACCTGATCAGCGGCATCACTTTGGCCTGAGCCATCAACACTGCCACCGAGATCGTTAACGACAACTTTAGCGCCGTGCTTAGCGAGAAGTAATGCGTGTTCACGGCCAAGACCACCGCCAGCCCCGGTAATAATTGCAACTTTGCCTGCAACGCTCATAGGATTTCCCCAGTTTGAAATGTGGGGCTAAAAATAATAGAAGCTGGACCGCTATGCCAGAGCAAAAACTTGCTATTGATAGGGGCTATCGAGAGAGGTTCCAGCTAGTGATTAGTCCTTGCTGGAGGGTTAAGTGACCAGTTGCACGCGTAATCTGGTAGATCCGTGCTCGCCATTGGCGCGAGGATGACTGACGTCGGCTATACGTAGTTGGGTCTCAATATCGATGTTTTGCCCAGTACGGGTCCGAAGCCAGGTACAAACATTTGAATCAATGTTGGCGTCATCTGACATTTCTGTCACGAATGGCTCACTGTTGTAGGAGTCAAGGTAAATTTCAACGAGATGGTTTGTCATTGTCTGTCACACCCGAATTTATTGAATTATTGGCTCGAGTCGCTTGATTCAAGAGTCTGGTGCTGTGCCCCAACCCGGACTAATGAAAGATTCATATAACAACGTTTTCGACTGGGATTGTGTGCGTTAGTTCACAAAACCTGCGAAAAACAGCCAAAAAGCACTGAAATTTCCCTTCTTCTTCTCGTTAGCAGGAAAAAGCCCTGGAGGTTTGTGTCCGCGAGCCCGTCAAATATAGTAAATAAAAAGCTTTACTAAATTGCGCCTGAGTAGCTAAACTGCCCCCAGGGAGAGACGTGATGAATACATTAACAACGTTATTAGATGAAGGGGCCCGCTTCGACCCCCACTATTTACCGGCTATGAATGCCGACCACTTGCCCATGGCCCTGGTGGCGATAGATGAGTTGGGAGGCAATGCCGAGCAGCTTCGGGACTTTCAAAAAAGGTATCAAGCAAGGCTAAGGGATGTGGTTGGCGGCCCAGATATCGCGACTGTCGCGGAAGGACGAGGCCGGTTTGAGGCATTTTCAGGTTTACGCAACTTGCTTCGGGAAGAAATCACCGGGCAGGGTTCTGCTGCGGTGCTTCGCCAGTATCTACCGGACTTGCTGCCTTCCGTCGCCGCCGGTGCCTTTCACCCGATTATTCGCCTGGGATTTGCCTTGAAAGCGAATCATGCGGGTGAGATAGCCAGTGCTCTGGCGTACTGGTTGATTCAGGATCTGACGCCGTCGCCGGGTAGTGCGCAGCCAGGTACCTTGAAAGCCTGCTTGCAGCAATCTGACCCTGTGCCCCTGGAGAGCGGTCGATTCGATGCAGCATTAAAACAATTAGTGGACGCGGACCTGTATCCGCCGCCCGTGGCCACAAGCCTTGCAGAATGTGCAGCCACCAGCCTCGAAGTTTACCTCGGGACGAGAAACTTTTTTGCCCTGCATTTTGTCACCGCCACTCAGGCAGCGCGGATGTGCTTACCGTATGTTGAAGAATCCTTGCTGGTAGCATCGCTGAGCGCAGCGATACGAGCAGGTTATTTGGCGGTGGATGCCCCTGACTTTGCCAGGCCATTGCCAGTGCCCGAGCAATTGGATGAGGCCCATTGCATCAAGTATGTTTATGCCTGCGGCGAAGAGTACCAATACTACGGCGACCCTCGTTACCGTGAAGAAATGGAGAATTTTGCTGCCGCGGGATTAGTACCCAACTGGGTGCAGATCCCTGCCTAGGCTCTTTGTCGAATCAGACCTTCCTGCATGGCTGATGCGATCAACACGCCATCACGGTTGTAGAAAGATCCGCGAATATAACCGCGCGCTGCCTCGGTGTTACTGCACTCGCGGTAAAACAACAGCCAGTCCGTGAGATCTGGATCAGCGTGAAACCACAGCGCATGGTCGAGGCTAGCCATCTGGATGTGATTACGATCAGCAGTTTCTTGATGAGGTAAAAATGCGGTGCCAACAAAGCCCATATCAGAAGCGTAAGCGAGCAACTGTTGTTGATGAGAGGACTTCTCAGGGACATCCCCTAAAAATTTAATCCACACTGGGTTTTCCACGCGGTTTTGCTCTGTGGGTTCTAGCTGGGCAATGCTGCGACATTCAAAAGGCCGGGGTCGTAATGCCCAACTATGGGTCACGCCTTTTTCTTTCATGACCTCAATGTCATTGCGTAGATCTTCGGGCCCCGGTACGTCCGGAGCCGACATCTGGTGCGCAAGACCTGCTTCCAACACTTGAAACGACGCATCCATGCTGAAGATCGCCTCACTGTTTTGCAGGGCAACGATGCGCCGGGTGGTAAAACTCCGGCCGTCACGAATTCGTTCAATACGATACAGTACGGGTAAATCCATGCGCCCGGGACGCAAAAAGTAACCGTGGGCAGAATGACACAAGCGGTCTTCTGTGACCGTTCTATTGGCTGCTGCGATTGCCTGGGCAAGTACCTGTCCTCCAAACAAACGTGGTCGGTCTTCAGTATCATTTTGGCCACGAAACAGGTTGGCGTCGATGATTTCTAAGTCGAGAATGTCGAGCAGTTCGGTCGCTTGTGCGGTCATTTGGCGTGGCTACTCACGGCGATGGTGTCGTCGATTAACTTGATGGGATACGTCTTGATGGGTTCAAACGCAGGGGGCGCCTGCACACTACCATCGCTTAAGGAAAACTCTGCACCGTGATAGGGGCAGGTAATGCAACCGTTACGTAAGTAGCCTCCTTCCAACGTGAATTCCGCATGACTGCAAAAGTAAGCGATCGCGTAGTAGTTGCCTTCATGGTGGCAAATGAGCATTTCCTCACCATTTAGCTCCACATAGAGCTGGCCGCCCTCAGGCACCTCGCTTTGTGCAGCTACCACATAAAAATCATCGCTCATAAAAACATCCTTAAACTGAAACTCACTTCCAGGCGAATACTGGCTGATCAAAATGCGCCACTCGTTCGTCGTTACCCAGCAGGCAAACCTCGCGAAACTGATACAACATGGCGGCAGTTGGGGCGTAGATCACATCGTCTAAATAGTTCATGGAGAGCACCTGGCGGTCGCTTTCAGGAATGGTCTCCAGGTTAGGCGAGTCTGACCTCAGCAATTCCGTGAAGCTAAAAGTATGTATGGACTGCACTTCATCAGGGCAAGGCACAAGATCATCTGGTGTTGCCTCTGACCACAAGACCACCGGCGTGATGGCATAGCCAGATCGAGTTGCGTAGGTGTCCAGTACACCCAGGGTTGCATCTGTTTGAAGATTCAAACCTACCTCTTCGTGCAGTTCCCGGTAAACAGCTTCCAAGGCCGTTTCACCTGGATCTAAGCGCCCGCCAGGTAGCGCCCACTGGCCGCTATGACTTTTCAACTTTGGCGTCCGCCGCGTCACAATCAGACCGGGCTCGCCTTGATCAAACACGATTGTTAGCGCTACCGCGGCCTGGGTTAGCTGCGGTTGATCAATCCTGGCTACCTCGAACTGCCTGAGCCGACTTTGCAATGTTTCGCGCAAATCGGCTCCGGTATCGCTACTGGACAAGCTTAACTCCTGCTCGCAGGCTCACGCAGTGCGCAGGTCTGGTAACTTGTAGTTGTCCGCTTCCAACTGGGCACGAATCGTTTTCTTGTCGATTTTGCCAGTGGAGGTCAGGGGGATTTGTTCAACGAAAATGACATCGTCAGGCAACTGCCACTTGGCAAAGATCTCGCCGCAGTGGCTGATAATGAGATCTTTGGTGACGTTGGCACCTTCCACGAGAATCACTAATGCCACAGGTCGCTCATCCCATTTTGGATGAGGTTGGGCAACCACAGCAGCCTGGGAAACACCGTCGAGGGAGACAATGTGGTTTTCTAAGTCCACAGAAGAGATCCATTCACCGCCGGATTTGATGAGGTCTTTAGAGCGGTCCGCGATGATCAGGTATTCCTCGGCGTCGATCTTCGCCACATCGCCGGTAACCAGCCAGCCGTCGTGGAACTTCTCGGGTTGTGGATCGTTGTAGTATTCCGAGGCGATCCACGGGCCACGAATCAGCAACTCACCCACTGCCTCGCCGTCATGGGGCAGGGCGTTCCATTCCTCGTCAAAAATCTCGATTTCCAGACCTGGCATCAACAAACCCGCCTTGGCGATGTTCTCAAACTGCTGGTCTTCGGTAAGCAACTTGTGAGAGCGTTTTGCCACCTTGCGCGACAAAGTACCTAGCGGGTTGGTCTCGGTCATACCCCAGCCCTGGACCATTTCAACGCCCATGGTTTCAAAATACCAACGCATCAAAGAAACCGGTGGTGCAGAACCGCCGCAGGTCAGGCGGGACAGTTTGCTCAAGTCATATTTGCCGCCATCAGGTGATTCAATGATGGACTTAACCCCTTGCCAAATGGTTGGCACGCCGGCGGAAATAGTCACCTCTTCATCAGACATCAATTGGATCAAGCGATCAGGGGTCATGTATTTGTGTGGCATGACCTGCTTGCAACCCAACATAGAAGCGGCAAACGGTAAGCCCCAGCCCATGGCGTGGAACATCGGCACAATGCCGCACAAGGAATCCAGGGCAGAAAGCGACATGGCGTCGGTCATGGCCTGAGTAATGGTGTGCAAGTAAGTAGAGCGATTGGTGTACATCACACCTTTAGGTTTGCCTGTGGTGCCGCTGGTGTAACACAGTCCCATGGGAGAGTTTTCATCGATGTCTGGCCACTGGTATTCCGTGGGTTGGTCAGCAATAAATTCTTCATAGTCGACCTGATTCGGCAAGCTGGATTCGATGCCTTCGCCGTGGCGGCAAACAATGATTAGCTCCACCGTGGGCATCTTGTCCACCAGTGGTTCTAGTAATGGCATTAAGTCTTCATCAACAAAGATCACGCGATCTTTGGCGTGGTTGATGATGTATTCAAGGTCGGCGGGTGATAGGCGAATATTCAATGTGTGCAGCACCGCACCCATAGATGGCACGGCCTGGTACAGTTCCAGGTGGCGATAGTTATTCCACATAAAACTGGCCACACGATCCCCAACTTGTATGCCCGCTTTTTGCAAGGCGTGGGCCACCTGAGAGGCGCGGTTCCAGGTGGTGCGCAGGGTCTGGCGATGGGTGCCATTCTCCTGCATGGTCACTACTTCTTCGTTCGGGTCGAGTTTCGCTCCTCTGCCGAGGATTCGAGACAGTAGTAGAGGCGTTTTTTGCATTGTCATTG
>JBKAGC010000116.1:0-11170 GCA_046290215.1 Pseudomonadales bacterium
CTAATGAGTTTAATCAGCAGCTTTCTGAGCGCCGGGCTACTGCGGTAGCCAATGTGTTGCAAGCAAACGATGTGGCCTTTGAACGAATTCTCTCTGCTGGTTATGGGGAAGAGCGACCCATTGCAGATAACAGTACTGCAGAGGGGAGAGCGCTGAACCGCCGGGTTGAGTTGGTAATGATTCCGGTGACTGCCCAGGGGTAGAGTTGCTAAGCCTGCAGAACTGCCGCCGTTGACTTTTTAAGTGGTGTACCACAAAGTGCGTCACATGATTCTCCAATAGACATTCCTGGTCTTGTCTGCCGTCACCTGACGGCATGTTAACTATTTGGAGAATTTTTATGACGAATCAAACCTATGCACAACCGGCAGCCTACGATCTCGCGTTTTCTTACCGGGATTATGCCGAAGAAGTTTCAACACTGATTGAGTGGTTTACGGATACAAGCGAATCAGATCGTGCGCCTCATTCTGTCTTAGAACTAGCGGCAGGTCCTGGGCGTCACGCCCTTGAGTTTTCGCAAAGAGGCATCGATTCAGTAGCGCTAGATTTGACGCCTGAGATGTCTCGTTACTGCCAGGCACTCGCGGTAGAGGGATGTGCCGACCTTGAGGTGATCACTGCCGATATGATCAGCTTCGAATTGAATCGAGAATTCGATTTAATCCTAACGCTAATTAATTCCGTCTGTCATATCCTGGACGAGGAGCAGTTGGTAAGACACTTCAACGCTGTTGAAGGGCACCTGGCTGATGGCGGTCTTTATGTTATCGAGGCAACGCGAAACAAACTGAACTTCCCCCCGGGCAAAAGTCAGTGGATACAACAGGCTGGCAATGACGTGGTAGATGTGAGTTGGAGCTGGGATCACGATTTTGATTACGTTCAAATGAGCGGCAAGGTCCACGGGCAAGAGTTCAATGTGATCGAGCAGTTCCCCATGCGCCGCTGGCGCTCAGAGGAATTAGTGGGTCTAGCGTCAGAGTCGAATCTTGAACTGGTTGGTTATTCGGGTGACTTTGACGATGATCGAATCGATAGCCTTGAGTTGGGCAGACGTCTTGAAAATCGCACGACTATGCATGGCTGTTTTGTGTTTGGTAAGCGGTAACTCTTCGATTCACTTTATTGCCAGGAAGCTGCTCTCGAACCTCGACCTTTCGGCTTTTAGCTGTTCTGTATATTTGCCATTTCTGGGTGTCAGTCGAATATAGTTGCTGAGTAGCAAGTCGGCTCTTTGCTTTTTGTAGCTGAATAGGTAAGGCTGGATTTGTTCGATTAAGTCTAGCGCTTGCCTGTTGTAAACCGAGTAGGTGAAAGCTGGCTTGTATCCAGACTTCGTGGCCTTGTTGGTGATTTTTCCAACTCCCGCCCGATCCAATACGTAGTCAAGTAGGCAGCGTTCGGTGCTGGCTATGGAGAGCGAAGCCTGGCGGTTGTCGCCTTTGTGCTTTCTGGTGAGTGTGATTGATCCCTCCCCATCTACAAGGCCGGCGATGTAGGCGGCTTCGGTTGGTTTTAGGGGTTTTGCGGTTTTGTAGTGCATGAGGCCAATATACTGTATATAAATACAGTATAAAAGAGGGGTGGCTTGAGTTGAGATTGAGACGGGGCGGTAGAAGCCTACCGCGAATAAATTTTTGTGTTGGGTAACACAAAAATTTGTTCGCTATCGGCTAGTTCATGTTTTGCCGTTGGCAAAGCCATGAACCTGGTGATCCGCAATCTGGCGCAAGCGCCAGATATGCTAGTTTGCGTTTTGCCGTTGGCAAAGCCGCAAACCTGGTGGAGGCGGCGGGACAGTGATCCAAGGCTTTCGCCAAGGGCTGGACTATTCCTTCACCTGCTAAAGCTGGCCAATTGCCAGTTCAAGCAGGGGAGAGCGTTTGTAAGTATCGTCGTTGACTACACGTTGATACCTACCCTAGTACTCCATTGATTGTGACCAATCTTTAGGAGCCTATGAGTCTCTAGCCGGCTTACTGGTTTCCCATTCACCGGACGGCGTTGGCATAGTGACTTAAAACTTGCGTCTTAAACTACCTTAGCGTTCACCGTATGAGCTCTCTTTTCCATTGGGGATCACTCCCCAAGGCGACCGTTATGTTAATCGAACCCGCGTCCGTCAGTCCTCTGCCTTCGGCTCTACATGTTTAGTTCGTCTATTGTTTAACCTTTCATTGTCCCGGCGAACAGGGAGTAAAAGGCGAGCTTGCTTTAAGTTTAACTGCGTTAGCCACAAGCGGGGCCTGACAGCGATCCCATGAGTCGTGCACCCGGTTTGAATACATGGGCACATTCGCCCCGGGTCAAGCTAAAACCTAAAGGTTAGTTTAGGCAGCTAGTGCGTAGTTTTCGTCGTTGGCAACTATAAAAGTTACAGTAATTGATTTACGAGAGTTACTACCCTCTCGACATGCACCTCAGGTTTCGTAACCGGCGTCGAATCCAAATCGCCCCCGTTTAGAACCATTCCCTATCAAAAATCTATTCATTCGCTAGGGGGGAGCGATTCTACTGGTTTTACATAACTTAACAAGTTGGCTTAAGAATTGTGGGCTTTCATGACCCGGGCTTTGTCCCGGTTCCAGTCCCGTTCTTTAATGCTGGCGCGCTTGTCGTGGCTCTTTTTACCCGTGGCCAGGGCAATCTCCAGCTTCACCAGATTATTCTTCCAATAGATGGATAAAGCCACGCAGGTCTGGCCTTTGGCCTGGGTGGCACCTATGATTCTGGCAATCTCGCGGCGGTGCAAGAGCAGTTTGCGAACCCGGGTAGGTTCAGCCACCACGTGGGTGGAAACGGTTTTGAGGGGGGTAATGCTCATGCCGCTAATGAAGGCTTCGCCGTTCTTAATGAATACGTAGCTTTCCGTTAGTTGGCACTTACTTTCCCGTAAGGCCTTTACTTCCCAGCCAGTTAGAGCGATGCCAGCTTCGAGTTTGTCCTCAATGTGATACTCGAACTTGGCCCGCTTGTTTCTGGCAATGGTGCCCGGCGCGACTTTCGGTTTCTTAGCCATCCTGACGATGTTGCTCTAAAAAGGGTTGGCCATTATAGAGAGGGGGCAGCCTCGTGCAAGCGCAGCCAAGATATACAGCAGAATTCATTCCGTTAACTATGCTTAAGAAGTGAACATGACCATTCAAGAACAAGCGCAAATCTCACCTTTTGCGGTGGGTGCGGCATTTGTGACCTGGATTCTGTTGGTCGCCGGTTTGTTTTGGTATTTCCAATTCCAGTACCAGTCTGTCTGGGTGACGTTCTCTGGGGGGTATTTGCCCACCATTGAGGCGGAACCCGGGGTTACGCGAGTGGTGCATTTTGTTGATTCTGAGTGTCCTTGCACGAAGTTCAGCAAACCCCACATCGCCGATGTAGAACTGCAGTGGGCCTCATCTGAGATCCAGTTTCGCACCGTGGAGTTAGCCACAACAACTGAGTTTGCTGGATTGATCCCTGCTGCACCTGCGGTTGCTGCATGGGATGAAGCTGGCGAACTGGTTTACTTTGGCCCTTACACCTCAGGAACGTTTTGTGGTGAGGGCGAGGATTTGCTCGGTCGGCTGTTTATGCAGCGCCTGGCGGGGCAATGGACAAATCAGGAAGCCGTAGGCTGTTTTTGTGAGCAGCCTGCGCAACGATGAGTGAGGTGGCCCCATGAGCAGAGGCCTGCAAAAACATTTTAAAGCAGCGGACCAGATGATGTTGCGGGTAGGCTGTGGCCTATTTGTATTTTCTCTTTGTCTGGCACCGGTTTACGGTACCTGGCTGACAGCGATCTTGCTGGGCGGGACGATATTAGGTGGCCAGGCGGCTATGGCCTATTATGCGCCAGGCTCCGTCCTGTCGCGGCTGGCCAGCGGCGTGGCAATGATGAGCTTCACGGCGCTGCATATTCATCAGGCGGGCGGCATGTTGGAGATGCATTTTGGTGTCTTCGTCTTGCTGGCAATTTTGTTGATTTATCGCGATTGGTTGCCGATTGCTGCCGCGGCGACAACCACGGCCGTGCACCATGCGGCGTTCTATGTGTTGCAAAGTAATGGCGCTGAGGTATGGCTGTTACCCACGGTGGAAAATGGCATTTGGATCGTCGGCCTACACGCGGGGTATGTGGTGGTTGAGTCCATATTGCTCATTTTTATGGCGCAAAAGCAAAAGCAGGAGTTCCTTCAGGCCAGTGAGCTTATGCAAGCCACCGAGGATATCGTGAGCAGCGGGCAGTTGGATCTCACCATTCGCACGTCTGGCTCTACTGAACTTCTCAACATGTTTAATAATTTCACCGAGTCAGTGGCTAGCCTTTCGCAAAGTGTTAAGTCCAGTGCAGAGTCCATCGGTTCGGACGGCGAAGCGCTGCAAGAAGTTATGACCGGCATGGTGGAAGCCACAAATAGGCAGTCAGATGAGAGCAAACAAATTGCCGAGAGAATCAATGAGTTGAGTCGGTTGGTGGCCGACGCGTCCAACAATGTCACGGAGGTGGCAGGCAACGCCAAGCTCGCCGATGAGCGTGCGGCGAAAGGTGCGGAAGTGGGTGAGTCCTCGCGGCAGGTGATTCAAACCCTGGCAATACAAATTGCCTCTGCAAAGGAAATCATCGAAGCCCTCAATGAAAGAAGTGCCGCTATTAGTAGCGTCATGGACGTGATCAGGAACATTGCGGATCAGACTAACTTGCTCGCTTTGAATGCGGCGATTGAAGCCGCGCGAGCAGGAGAGCAAGGCCGCGGTTTTGCTGTGGTGGCCGATGAGGTGAGAACACTGGCCCAACGCACCCAGGATTCTACCCAGGAGATCGACCAGATGGTCGAGGCGCTACAACAAGGCAGCGCGTCTTCTGTAGAGGCAATTACATCCAGCGAAATGCATGTCTCGAAGTGTCTGGAGAAAACCGACGTCAGTCAGGAATTGCTCAATGAGATCCGCCAGGATGTTGCAGCGCTGACAGCACTTAGTGACACCATTGAAGGGCAAACCAAGGCGCAATTGGCTGCGGTGGATAAGATTAATGGCTGGACTAATCAGCTCGCATCCGAGTCGGCCGCGGCGGTAGGTCGTGTTGAACAAGCTGGCGCTGCCGGTAAGCGGCTGCGCCAACTGGCACAAAGTCTGACGGATGAAGCGAGTCGATTTAAGCTCTCTTGAGCGTTAGATATTGAGGCACCGCCACAAATAACTGACAATGCCTGAAACAACAACAGGTAGTCAGGATGTCTTCAGAATCCATGCACGGCATGTGGTCGTCGCGATTAATGTTTATTCTTGCGGCGGCCGGGTCCGCAGTTGGTCTCGGTAATATTTGGCGTTTTCCCTACGTGGCAGGTGAAAACGGTGGCGGCGCTTTTGTGCTGATTTATCTCGCTTGTATTTTCCTGATTGGCATTCCTATTCTGATGTCGGAGGTACTGCTCGGCCGCGAGGGGCGACAAAGCCCCATCAATACCATGACCTTGCTGGTAGAGCGCTCCAACGCACCGAAATTCTGGAATGTGATTGGCTGGATGGGCGCCATCGCCGGTTTTATGATCCTGTCTTTTTATGCAGTGATTGCTGGATGGGCTATGTCTTATGTGTTTTCCCTGGCTGATGGCACATTTGTGGGGGCAACGGCAGAGGTGGCCAGTTCTGAATTTAACGGCTTTGTTGGCGATCCTTACCGGGTGTTGATGTGGCACGGCCTGTTTATGCTGCTGACGATTTTCATTGTCGGACGTGGTGTCAGCGAAGGGCTCGAGAAGGCGGTGAAATACTTGATGCCGGCCTTGTTTATCTTGTTGTTGGTGCTGGTGGGTTATTCGGCAACCACCAGCCACTTCGGCGAGGGTTTAGCTTTTCTGTTTTCTTTTAACGTCGAAAAGCTCACGGGCAATAGCGTCTTAATTGCCATGGGCCAGGCGTTTTTCACCTTGAGTCTCGGCATGGGCGCCATCATGACTTACGGTGCCTACATGCCAAGGGATGCCTCCATCGTGAGCTCAGCGACGATTATTGCCTTGCTGGATACCGGCGTGGCTTTGCTGGCGGGCATTGCAATCTTCCCACTTGTGTTTGCGAACGGCCTTGAGGCCAGCTCTGGGCCGGGTTTGATGTTTGTGACGTTGCCGTTGGCATTTGGCCAAATGGAAGGCGGCGTGATTTTTGGCACGTTGTTTTTCTTATTGGTGAGCTTCGCTGCCATTACGTCGGCGATTTCCCTCATTGAGCCGGCGCTATCCTGGTTGATTGAGCATCTGCGGGTGAGTCGGGTACGTGGATCCATTTTAGTAGGTGGATTGGCGTGGTTCATTGGCCTTGGTAGTGCCTTTTCAACCAACATCTGGTCAGATCTGATGATCTTACCGAATATGACCTTCTTCGATTCAATGGATTACGTATCCAATAATATTTTGTTGCCGCTTGGTGGCATGTTGATTGCGCTGTTTGCGGGTTGGGTAGTTGATCGAAAAGTTTGCGAAGAGCAATTGCAGCTAGCGCCGGGTCAGTTTGCTATCTGGCAAGCTCTGGTGCGGTTCATTGCGCCCGCAGCAGTAGGTGTTGTTTTCGTGATGACTTTTGTGGGCTAGTGGAGCGTGCGCAGAATCAGACGTTCAGCGCTGGTGCCGTACTCAGCAGAACAAATGTTCGATATCGTCAATGACGTGCGCCGCTACGGAGAGTTTTTACCCTGGTGCGAACGCGCCGAGGTAGAGTCTGAGTCGGAAACGACGATGCGCGCACGCGTTGATCTAGTGGCGAAAGGGATGCGGCAGTCTTTTACCACCAGCAATGTTTTAGATCGTCCCAACAGTATAAAAATGTCGCGAGAGTCTGGTGTGTTGACGAGCCTGCAAGGCGAGTGGCAGTTCACGGCACTAGGCAGTGACGGCTGCAAAGTCAGTTTGCATTTGGAGTTTGATATGCCCCGCAGTCTGGCCATGGTGGGCGGGGCGATGATGTTTGATCGAGCCGCTGACAAAATGGTCGAGGTCTTTTGTCAGCGGGCAGACAACCTCTATGGGTGATGGCCAAACTATAGAAGTGGTGTACCAGCGCCCAGATTTTCTTTTCCGCAAAGAGGTGCCTTTGCGCTCTGGCATGACAGTTCTCGATGCGATTGAGCAATCTGGATTGTTCGCCGCTTGCCCTGAGCTAGGCGGTAGCGTGGAAAAAGTAGGTATTTATGGGCAGGTCGTTGAGCCGGGTCGGCTGCTAGGTATTGGTGATCGAGTAGAAGTCTATCGGCCGCTCATCTTTGATCCGAAAGAGGCGAGGCGCATGCGCGCTGAGCAAGCTGCTGCCGCGAAACCAACAAAGTCGCGGCGGCGTAATCGGTCAGATTAGTTGGTGGCTGCGGTGGCGTTGATCACTTCAGAAGGCGCGTAGTCACCTTCAAAGTGGCTTAAACGATCCTCGATAAAAAAGACTTTTAGATTCTTTTGTAACTTTTGGATGCCTGGCACATCAATCGTATAAACATAATCCCAGCGATCTTTGTTGAGTTGATCATCAATTACCGGATTACCCATAACGAATTGCACCTGGCGTTTGGTCATACCGGGTTTGAGTTTATCAATCATGGCCTGGGTCACCACGTTGCCCTGTTGCACGGTAATTCGGTGCACGCCCGGAAACTCGTAGGTGGAGCAAGCAGAAAGGAGCGCGAATAAAACGCAGGCACCGGCAAATCTAAACATGTTTTTAACTCGTAATGTCGCCAAGCATCGCAATCGCAATGAAGTGAAACGTTTGGCTTTTATATTGAAAAAACGGGATACTACAGCAAACGGACTAACTCGATAACCCCGGGAAAATCATGGCGGCTGAATCACAAGACATCAAAGAAGCAGGACTCAAAATTACTCTGCCACGGGTTAAGATTCTGCAGATTCTGGAAAGTTCCAACGTCCACCATATGAGCGCGGAAGATGTTTACAAGGCGCTATTGGCAAATGGCGAAGAAATTGGTCTGGCAACCGTTTACCGAGTGCTCACCCAGTTTGAAGATGCCGGTTTGGTGGTTAGGCACAACTTTGAGGGTGGTCACTCTATCTTTGAGGTGGCCTCAGAAGACCATCACGATCATCTGGTGTGTGTGTGAAGTGTGGGCATGTGGAAGAGTTTCATGACGATGAAATCGAAGCCCGACAAAAGATCGTATCGGACCGGTTAGGCTTCGAGCTCACCGATCACAGTTTGAATCTATACGGTATGTGTTTGCGAGAGAACTGCCCGAACGAACGCTCGCGGAATAAAAAATCTAACTAGTCCCTTAGCCGCCCTGCGCGGCTTTATACATTGCCTCGGCGTGGGCGAGAGAATGTTCCGTCTGATCCACGCCTCCTAACATTCGGGCAATTTCGGTAATTCTCTGCTCCCGATTAATCGTGCTTACCATGCTGGTGGTCTTCTTGCCGCGACTCGACTTGGCAACGGTTAAGTGTTGATGTCCCTGGGCGGCCACTTGCGCCAGATGGGTGACGCAAATAATTTGTGCTTTCTCGCCGAGTTTACGCAGTAGCTCCCCGACAATTTCTGCAGTGGCACCGCCAATACCCACGTCCACCTCGTCAAACACCAGGCAAGGGACTTGTGAGGTGTTGGCGGTAATGACCTGGATCGCCAGGCTAATTCTTGAAAGCTCACCACCAGAGGCAATCTTGTTGAGGGATTTCGCGGGCTGTCCTGGGTTGGTGCTGATTAAAAACTCAATATCCTCATTGCCCAGTGGATGTGGAAGTTGGTCGCTGTGACGTGGCGTCAGGGCTACCTCAAACTTAGAACCGGACATGCCGAGAGCGGCCAGTTGTTTGCTTACCTGGGTTTGGATTTTGCTCGCGGCGCTGGCTCTTTGCTTGGCCAACTTCGCCGCAGCGGTATCATACTGCTTGCGCAATTCGGCAATGTTTTGTTCAAGCTCTACGGTGTGACCGTCCAGGTCGCTCAACGTGGCGAGCTCGTCTTCAATCTCTTGTTGCAGTTCGCCCAGACGTTCTGGATCAATGCGGTGCTTGCGACTGAGCTCATAAATGACGCTGAGACGCTCTTCCACTTCTTTCAAGCGTTCTGGGTCCAGGTCAAAATCCTGGCAAAAATGCTCAAGGTCTTGCATGGCCTCTTCCAGTTGGATTTGTGCCGATTGGACCATTTCTAACACGGCTTTGAGTTCCGGTTGGTCAAGGTTGGTAAGCAATTGTGCAGCGGCGCGAACCCGATCCACAGCGGCGTCGCTATCGTCCCCCTGGCACAGATTGATCGCGTTTTGGCAGGTCATCAGGATGCTCTCACCGTTGGCGAGTTTCTTCTGTTCGGTTTCCAGTTCCGTGACTTCGTTTGGCTTCAGGGCGAGCTTTTCTAGCTCCTCAAATTGGTAGCTCAAAAGCTGTGCCCGGGCGGTTTGCTCCTCGGTATTGGCTCTAAGCTCATTGAGCCTTTGCTGCTTTTCAGAATAATCACGAGACAGAGCCTGAACCTCGCTGGCAATACTCTGGGCACCGGCAAACTCATCCAGCAATCGTCGGTGGGTGTCCTTTTTCAGCAACGATTGGTGCTCATGCTGGGAATGAATGTCCGCCAGCAGTTCCCCCAGTGCTTTGACGTCCGCCAGTGTGGTTGGTACGCCGTTAATAAACGCCCGGGAGCGACCGTCCTTGTTTAAAACCCGGCGCAAAATGCATTCCGAATCCTCGGTATCCACGTCGTGATCCGCTAGCCACTGGATTGCAAAAGGGTTATCACTGACGTCGAAATGGGCAATGATTTCGGTTCTGTCACCGTGTGGGCCAAGATGGCTGGCGTCAGCGCGATTGCCCAGGGTTAATGCCAGGGCGTCGAGCATAATGGATTTACCAGCACCGGTTTCACCGCTGACCACAGTCATGCCTTGCTCGAGGTCGAGTTCAAGTTCATCGACCAGGGCAAAATTACGTATAACGAGTTGATGCAGCATGAGTCATCGGCAACAGGATCAGGTCAGCTATTAAACAAACAAGTTTTTTACTTGGCAATGCCAGGCATGGGTCTAGCGTGAGAAATTTGTTGATGTATATTTGTGTTATTGATGAGTGGATGAGACAAGAGGTCAGTCGTCATCGAACTTCCAGAAACCAGTGCTAAAGAGCAACTGCTACTCAAACACTTGATCGAGCGGTACATTCTCGATGGCACCCCCGTGGGTTCGAAAACCCTGGCGGATAATCCAGAGCTGAATATCAGCTCAGCCACCATTCGCAATGTCATGGCCGATCTAGAGGCCAAGGGTTATGTGGCATCCCCTCATACCTCCGCAGGTCGAGTGCCAACCCCCCAGGGTTATCGCCTATTTGTGGACAATTTGCTGACCTTGCAGCCTATTGATCGGGTCGACCTGACCCAGGTCAGTCGGCAGCTTGATCCGGATATGAGCGCCCAGGAACTGGTTGAGTCTGCCTCGGGGATTTTATCCGAGGTCACCCATATGGCCGGCCTGGTGACGATTCCCCGTCGCGACCAGACAATTTTGCGCCACCTTGAGTTTTTACCTTTGAGCGATCATCGCGTCCTTGTGATTCTGGTGCTGGATGACCATGAGGTGCAAAACCGGGTAATCCAGACCGAGCAAGAGTACACGGAGGTGCAGCTTCGTGAGGCGGCGAATTTCCTAAATCACTCGTTTGTGGGCCAGGATGTGATGCAGATTCGCCGTAAGCTCATCGAATCCATGCAAAACGACCGGGAAAGTATGAACTCCCTCATGAAGCTCGCCATCAGTATTGCCGAGCAAAGTTTGCCCGATGATGAACAAGACGCTGGTGATTATGTGCTCGCGGGGCAGGAGAATCTCTTGGACCTGAGTCAGAGCACGGCGGTTGAGGATTTGCGAGCGCTGTTTCAGGCGTTTTCTACCAAGAGCGACATCCTTGATCTGCTGGACCGCTCAATGGAAAGCGAGGGCATCCAGTTGTTTATTGGCCATGAATCCGGTTACGAAATCCTCGACGACTGCAGCGTGGTGACCTCTGCCTACCAAATTGAAGGTAAGCAGGTGGGTGTCCTTGGCGTGGTCGGTCCCACTAGAATGCCCTACCAGCGCATCATTCCGGCGGTGGATGTCACGGCACGGCTGCTTTCTGCTGCCCTCGGCGGGGTTCGGTCAAAAAATCCCGACTAATCCCAAATTACCCTTGACCGCTGTAGGGTTAATCCCCAT
>JBKAGC010000117.1:0-11133 GCA_046290215.1 Pseudomonadales bacterium
CCGCGCAGCGCACCCATAACACCAATCTCGTTGCCAGTGTAGATTGGAGCGGTGCAAGCTGGGGCGAGGACTCACACCACACCACCCACTTTGTCACAGCAGATTGCGCTGGCATGGCTGTTTCCATCACACAAACCATTGGCCCACTGTTTGGCTCTAAAGTGATGACGCCAGAACTCGGCTTTCCGTACGCCTCAACCATGGGCACTTATTTGTCCACGGCAGCACAAAGCCCCGGTTCCCGGCCAAGAACCACCATCGCACCAACGGTCGTAACCAGAGATGGCGATATTGTTATGGTGTTGGGCGCGGCTGGCGGCTTACGTATTTTATCGGGCATCGTGCAGACGATTTCGCGATTTATTGACCAGAGCATGGATTTACCACAAGCCGTGGCTGCTCCGCGTGTACATCCATCCACTAAAACCAATGCTGAAACCCGGCAGCGAACTGTTGAACTTCTCGGCTTCCACGCCGAACAAACGCCAGAGAATGGCTGGTCCGAGCAGGATGTGGCGAGTTGGCAAGCGGCTGGTTTTACCGCAAAGCCCAATATTCGTAGCGCGGCATTCGCTCGTGTTCATGCGCTAGGCAGGTCTGAGCAAGGTTGGATCGGTGCGGCAGATCTAGATTGGGAAGGAACCGCAGCTACACCGAACCTGGAATTCTGCCCGATCAGATAAAAACCCCTGTTTTTTAGGCGTTATGGTTATATGCCAGCTAATTGTGGATCACAAGCCTAACGGTTAGTATTAAGCGGGGCGCTACGCCACCGAAAATAATAGTTCCTTGGGGGAATCAATATGTGGAAGAAAGTCACGTCGCTGCTGTGTGCGGGTATGGCCCTGCACGCGGGCGTTGTTTTTGCCGCCGACGAAGAGCTCGAAGAGGTCGTCGTTGTTGGTACTCAAATCAAGGGGGCGCAAATCACGGAAGCGCTACCCGTTACTGTCATTACCGAAGCTGACATTGAAGCATTAGGTGTTAATTCTGGTGATGAGTTGTTGGAATACATGGCTGAACAAGGCCAAAACTATTTTAGCGAATCAGAAAACATCAGTGGCGGCGTTAACTCCGCGCGGGGTGACATTGGTGCTTTTAACCTGCGCAACCTCGGCACTGGTAACACGCTGGTGTTATTGAACGGCCGCCGGATGGTTAACTCGGCTGCTTACCAAACTGAAGAAGTGGGTGGCAGTTTTGTACCTGTTAACACGGTTAACGTGCAGTCGCTGCCTGTAACAGGCTTGCGCCGCGCTGAAGTCCTTAAAGACGGTGCCTCAGCAATTTACGGTGCTGACGCCGTGGCTGGGGTGATCAACTACGTGCTAAAAGACGACTTCGAGGGTTTGCGCGTCCGCCTGCGATTTGATGACTACGATAATATTCCTCGTAACGATGAGCGAGTGACCATTGAGTGGGGCAAGGCCTTTAATGACGGTCGCACCAACGTTGGCGCATTTCTCAACTACTTTGCACGCGACCGGGTGAACTCACAGGACGATGATCGCTGGGCAGACTCTGACCTCAGATCCCGGGTACCCGCGCCATTTAACAACAATACAACGTTCCGTAACGACTCCATTAACTCGCAGTTTGGTCAGTACGACATTCGTGGCAGCATTGCTGGCACTGGCCTAAGTGGCGTCATCACGGATAGCGCCGGTGAGTTTGAAACCTTTCCCACTGGTCACCCAGACTGTGATTATCAAATCAACGCTGAGGTGTGTGGTGCCGTGGACGGTGCCGGGGCGTTTCGTTACAACCTGAACGAAAATCGCGATCTTTACTCCGAGCTTGAGCGAGTGAATTTTTTCTCTTACATCACTCATGAGTTAGATGACAATCTGGAAGCATTTGGTGAGTTGACTTATTACTACTCAGACACCAATACCATCCGTCATCCTTCGACTCGTTTATCTGCTGTAGCCAAGTTCCGCGTGGCAGCAGACGCCTTTTACAATCCACTAGGCCCTTGTGGTTCACCTAACCGGCTTCCGGATTCCATCATTGGCACCAACGTGCCTTGTACGGGTCTGGAGTTAGAGCTAGATAACTATCGTTTTGCACAGGTACCGAGGATTGTTGATGTAGATGGCGACACCTTCCGCCTGGTGGGTGGCCTGCGCGGCACCTGGGGTGAATGGGATTGGGAAGGTGCTTTGAGCTGGTCCCGTGCTGAGCGTACAGACGTCACCAGTAACCGCATCAGTAACACCTTGATCCAGGCGGCTCTCAACGACACCACAGCAGCAGGCTTTAATCCGTTTGCGCCATTTGCTGGCAGCAACATTGAACAAGCCTTGATTGATGTGACCCGTGATAACGAGCAAGAACTGAAGATGATCGACTTCAAGATGTCCCACGCCAACATCTGGGAGCTACCTGCAGGTCCGGTTGGTTTTGTAGCCGGATTTGAATACCGTGAAGAGTCTTTTGACGATGACCGTGATCCTCGCCTGGATGGTCAGATCACTTTTACCGATAACTCGGGTAATACCTTCCCGTTTATCTCCGACGTGGTGAACTCTAGCCCAACTTCTGACAGTTCTGGTGAGCGTGATGTCACATCACTCTTCGGCGAGTTGCAGATTCCTGTGCTCGACAATTTGGATGTGCAGATGGCGCTACGCTATGAAGACTTTGATGATGTGGGTAGCACCACCGTGGGTAAGTTTGCCTTCGGCTACCGCTTTGTTGATCAGATCTTATTCCGTGGTTCCTGGTCTGAGGCTTATCGCGTACCTAACCTTGTGACCTTGAATGAGTCACAGGTTGCACGCTCCAATACCCGCGACGACCTCGCTTGTCTTCTGGCTGACCCAAATGAAAACACCTTAAACTGTACCTACGGCATCCAGCGTACTGCACAAGGTAGTCGCGCGCTTGAGCCTGAACAGTCAGACAACACCTCTTTTGGTATTGTGATTGAACCCACTGATAACTTCACTTTGACCATCGATGTCTGGGAAATTGAAAAAGAAGACACGATTGGTCTCTTCGGTGAGCAAAACCACATCGCGCTAGAAACCTTGAACCTGATTCAAAATGGTTTAAACAACTGCGCCACTTTTGTTGGTAACCCCGCAGTGGTCCGCGATCCAACATCCATCGACCCGGCCAACCAGGCCCTGTTTGATGCCGCAGGCATTTGCTACCAGGGTGAAGTGGCACGTGTGGACGATCGCTACCAGAACCTTGATACCCGTACCATCAAAGGTCACGACATTGGTATCTACTGGGACTACGAGACTCGCTGGGGCCGCTTTGACGTTCGTTACGTTGGCGCTTTCTTAGATGAGTACGAGCAAGAAGCCGGCGGTGCAGCAGCAACACTAGTTGCCGCAAAAGCCAACGGCACCTTACCCGCATCAGTACCCGTGGTAGGCTTTGCTAGCCTGCGCGGTGAAGACGGCAATCCAAAACGTAAGGACACTGTCCGCGTGGACTGGACCAAGGGCGACTGGCGCGTATCTGCCACTAGCCTCTATTACGATGACTTTACGCAGAACCTTAGCGATGGCCGCGCATTCAAGATTGACTCTATGACCACGTACAACATGAACGTGACTTACAATTTTGAAATGTTCGAGATGGCTAGCCGCGTTAAGTTTGGTGTCAACAACCTAACGAACGAACGTGCGCCTCTGGCGGATGACTCGTTTGGTTATTTTGCAGATCAGCATCGTGACCTTGGTCGTTACTACTACCTTGACTTCTCAGTTAAGGTACTCGACTAGCACCAACAGTACAGGAAAGGGGCTTCGGCCCCTTTTTTGTTTCTAGCACAAACCACTTACCGAGCAATCAGCCAAAAAAGCAAGCGTATTCATCTGCCTCTACGGCCGCGAGAAACTCCTCAAAAAGCTTTACCTCGGGTACTGGGTCGTAGGCGTGCCACTTTAAATCTTGTCTTTGCCAATAGATCTTCCAAATACCTTTGCTCTTAACAAAGGTGGTTTTTGCGAACGGCGAATGAAGAATTTCCGAGGGGTCATTCCATCTGGGACGAATCTCGAACAGCTCAACCGACTGATTTTCTATCTTATAACCAATATCCAACTTATCGCGAATATGCGCGGGTGGCCGTTTGCGCGCCATGAACTTCTCAAGTTCCCGCTCGCAACGCTTCACTTCAAATTCGCTGATCGCCACCTTTGGCCTCCATGATTAAGCCTGAGTTAACCCGTCGGGGTGTCATTCAACACCAAGCTCGCGACCCACAAAACTCAAGAACTCTTTGTACCAACTGACAATATTCCGAGGCCGCAAAATCCAATGATTCTCATCGGGGTAAACCAAAAGCTCTGATGGCACACTGTGCTTTTGTAACGCTTCAAATAGTACCAGCGCTTCGCCTACTGGCACTCGGTAATCCATTTGACCGTGAATCACGAGCGTGGGTGACTTCCAATTCGCGATCTGCGAAATCGGTGAATAAAGCCGCAGCGCATCAAAGTCTTCAAACGGATTAATGCCCAGCATCGCTGCCCACCAGGCGGGGCTGTCGGTAATAGCATGGAAGGTTTCAAAAGACGTGACACCGGCATGGGTCACCAGCGCCGCAAACCGATCTGTTGAGCCACCGATCCAATTTGTCATGTAGCCACCAAAACTGCCGCCCATGGCTACCATCTTGTCTGCGTTCACATCTTCCCGCGCGACGAGTTCATCAGTGACTGCCATCAAATCTTCATAACACTGGGCACCCCAGACATTGCCCCAGATGCCATTGCGAAACTCATAACCATAGCCCGTTGAGCCACGCGGATTTGGTAGAACCACGCGATAGCCGCGAGCAATAGGAATGTGCACATTCCAGCGCCAGTGCCACACATCCCCCCAGGCGGCCATGGGACCACCATGAATCCACAATAACGTCGGCCGCGGTTTTTGATCATCGGTGCCAACCACATAGTAATGTACTGCCTCACCATCGGTTGAGGTGGCGTGCTGTTCCTCAATGGAGATATTACTGGGCTCCGACCAACCGGAAATGTTCGCCAGCACATGAGGCTCCGCATCGGGTTTTAGTTCAGCAATAAACGGCTCTGGCGGTTGCATCAAACCGCTGCGAACACCGCACACCTGACTTGCATCCTCACCTTCAAACAGCGTGACGCCACTATGAGTACCAGCCGCTGCCTCAGACGTTATTCGCGTGCGCTCACCGGTGTTTGGATCCAAGAGCCAAACTGGCGTGGTGCCATGAAATTCACCAGTGGCCACAAGCTTCCCGGTTTTGGTAATAGCCGCGAGGGCCATGGCTTCAAAATCAGGCACGGCCACATCAAAGGTGCCGTCCGCCTGCCACCGAACCACATCCGTCGTGACGGCTTTATCACCATGACGCGTAGAACGCTCAAGGAACATTACATCTTCACCAAAAATAGGCGGTTCAAACCAGCATTTATCTTGTTTTAGCTCGGCAGTTTTTTCTTGTTTCTCCAAATCCCACAACTCGACCACAGTATCTTTCATACGATCATCCGCTTCACCCAACGACCGTGTTATACCGATACGTGTACCATCTGGGCTCAGGGAAAAGGCCACATCTCGATAGGAAGTGTCGCCAATGACCGCGCCGCGCTCCCCGGCTTTATAAACCACAAATTGTGAATAACGGTCTGGTAACCAGTGATCCCAAAACCGCACGGGCATCTCGGTATAGCGAATGGCTGTGGGGCCTTGTTCACCCCGCTCTTTTGCAGTTTCTCGTTGTTTGTCATCTTCCACGTCTGGCAAGCGCGAAGTTTTCACCACCAGCACATCTGCGGTTTTGGCGATTTCAAATGCCTCAACCCCAAGTGCCTCGTCAGTGACAGGCACTGGATCACCACCAGTAGTCGAAAACATCCAAACCTGTGAGCGCTTACCGTCTTCATCAGATGGTGTAGGCCGATTACTTAGGAACAACAAAGCGCCATCCTGGCGGAATTTGGGCGACGTTTCATTGTGGCTGCCGGACGTAAGCTGCATCGGCTCACCGCCAGCAACCGGCACACGCCAGAGATCCGTTACATACTTTTGATCTTTTTCATCCAGCCGCTGGGCCGCAACCGCAAGCCAGGTACCATCCGGGCTAGCAGCAACGGCTTCCACACGGCGTAGGGCAACTAATTCTTCTGGGGTCATATGGAAATTTCCTTAAGCACGGGCATTCATGTGAAACCGATCAAATATCCGGCTAGCCTCCTGTTTCAATTGTCTGAACTCACCAGGCTCAACTCGGACATCTGGGCGATAAATCATCAACTGATGACCGCAACCTTCAATGTTGAAGCCATCTAAACCCTCTAAGAAGCCAATTAGTTCATCATTGAAGAAGGCTCTTACGGCTTTTTCATCATCGCTGTTTAACAAATACTTTTTTGAGAACCCAGGGTGGTTCTCGAAATTAATGTCTTTAAAACCCAACAGATCCAAGAACATTTGTTGGAGTTCTTCCGCAGCATGTAACGCAAAATTGGGAAGGTCTAAGTGGTTAGAACTAAAACAAAACATACCCTCCAGCACCCTTTGACCCGACTGATTCGAGCTGCTCGTTCGATTATTTTTTTGGCTTTCAAAAAAGGTAAATTGCACGCCACCTTTATCTTCAAGAAATACGTTCTTAGGTCGGCTATGTCCACCCCGCCTAAATCGCCAAAGCGAATTAAACTGTTTTATTAGCGACCGGTCACCCTTGTTGGAAAACGGTATTCGCAAGTCATTTGCTACCTGCATAAATTCTGCCGTACGCTGTTTGTCTCTCTTACCTAAGAACAATCGTCCAACCGTCATCAATAACAGCGCGGCGACAATAAAAACAACCGTTGAAGTTTCCTGCATATTCACTTGTTTGGGACTCCACTGGACGATGTGTTTAGCAATGGCATGCGACTGAAGCTCATGTCGTCATGATTCACTACGGGTAGCTATGATTCTCCGGAAATACTTATTTTTTGCTTCACCGCCTCGTTGCTCAAGCCGAAAATCTCGATGGTTTTGCGAGAAGACTTTTTACCAACGACAATTCTGACCGAACTGATAGATATTTCTAGTGCTTTCGCAACCGCGGTTTCGACGGCTGCATTGGCCTTGCCTTTTTCCGGTGGTGCAGTCACGCGGACCTTGAGTGTATCACCCAGCCAGCCCACCACCTCAGTAGTTGCAGCACCGGGGACGACTTTGACTTTCACTTTTGTTGAATGGGCAGCGGTACTCATGGGTCAGTGCGATTGATAAAGGCCATGATTACTTTGCTGGGAAGTTTGCCTGAACGACAAAGGATATTACATCACCGGGTTCGTCATTGTTGAACGATTTAGCTTTTACGCACCTTTTGGAGAAGGCTTGCGGTTTTCTCAATGTCCTGATATTTGCCCCGTATTTGTTCAGCGCTAACTGCATCGATTTGATGACTGTCCGGGAATGTGACAAAGCTCTGAAATAGCTGACTAAACTTCCAGGCACATTCACCCAACATCAGGCCATAGTTTTCGATCTCCAACAAGTCGTCGTCCTGAACCTCATCCGGGTCTAACTCCCTTACCCACTGCACTATGACGGACTCATAGACACCCGAGCTTGCGACACAATTTCGCAAGTCATTCAGGGCATTTTCAATCGCCGTAAGCTCCAGGTGAGGTACCAATTGCTTCAGGAACACCCAAAACTCTTCAATTTGTTTCGCCAGTAAGCTAACCAGTGGATGCGCACAACAAAGCTGACGCCTTACCCTCGGTACATCGGCCTTCGAATAGAGCAGCTTTCTTGGTCCCGCTAATCGCGCCAGTTGGCTTAAGGCAGCAGATGCGACCTCAGGTGTGTGTTGATTTGCATTCAATTGAACAATCGGTGCAAGCGCTCTCGTAGAATAACCGAGCCTGACAACGTATCTTTCCGCCAACACAACAGCCATATCTGCGAACGCAACAATTTGCCCTGCCAGAGATAATGCCGGCCAAACCTTGCCCCTCGGATAACCAAACCCATCAGCTCTTTCATGATGTTCGAGAACCGCTTGTTTGGTGAGCTTTGGTATGTTGTTCTCTAACCCGAGCAAATGGTATGCAACCGCCACGTGACCTTTGTAGAGATTCCATTCAGATGCCGTATAACCGTATTCCTTCACTGCGACTGCAGGGTCAATATGTAAAAGCCCAATGTCCCGAACCAAAGCTGCAATAAAAACGGCATTCCGCTCCTCCAGCGGCAACTTGAGCCCATCACAGATCTGAGCACTGACTGCCGCCCCGAGAATTGCATTCTTGTAGCAACCTGGCAGGCACTGCCGCATGACCGTCAATTTTTGCACGACCAGCGGATATTGATCGAGCTGAACCACCGCTTCCTTAAATAGCCGCGTGGACAATTCGCTCGTAAAAATCTCAACCAATTCCGGACTGGATGGCAACGTACCCAGTTCCTTGACCATATCCTGGCGAGTCACTGTTGTTTCAACTGATACCGAGAGCTCAAGGGGCTGGTTAAGCTTGTGCAAAGCAATGCGCTTGGCGGTCTCGGCGCTAATAGAAGCACCCTCTGGAACGATCAACGCGCCCTGCTCATTGTAGATATTCTGGGTCGCAACCACAGAGTTGGTCTTGTTTACCTCAACCAGTTTTTCGGAATAAAAGTCTTTCGAGGGCGCATCAGACATGGCGGGGCTTCAAGCCTTAACAACAACACGGAAAAATCCATCAGCTCAAAGTGTAGTCGAAAATTTCGATCTTGCTTCTCATTAGCATCTGTTCACATTTCTACCTGGGGATGGCCTGAATTGCCTTGAACAGCAGGCCAAACGCCTATTTCCAAGCAATGTTCAGTTTTTGTTCATTGGATGCGCAATCACGCAGGTAAAGGTATATGAGAGTCTGGTAAGGCGAATTATCTAGGCTCTGTGAGATCAATTTTGCCAAGATTGTTAGCCATGAAGCGATAAACCTCGGGGATTCTTTGCACTATTTTAGAGACACCCTCGTAAACAGGCAGTAACTTATCGTACTGTTCATCGAGCGAATTAATGAGCTTTTCCATACTTATCTCGGACGCCTCGTTGAGGTTAGAGAGGTCTGAGTGAATCAAACGATTACGGCTCTCAACTATATCCTTCAAGTCAGATTTCATTTGTTCAAGAACAGCAGGTTCGATCTCAATCTCAATCGACACCCATTCAGCTTCGTTAATTGTCTGTGAATCTACAGAGCCGCCATCGTGAAGAAACGCGTCTAGTTCGCCCACGAGAACTCCCATTGTCTTGCGACTTACGCGTTCAGTGTTTTGACGCAAACTAGTTTGAAGCTCGGATACTGGCCCTTCGATTTTGCAATTTGCAATGAGATATTTAAGCATAACTTCCAACCGTTGATAGGCAAGAACGTTGCGCCCAATTTTTTGCAAAGTTTCGTCAAGCTTGTTCACTAACAAAAGCACTCCGTGAAGTACGCCTCATGCCTAGGAAGAGCCTAACCGACAACGACGTTCGAGAGACACAAAGTCGAACAAAGTGTTATGTGCTGATTTCATACTCGTTAACGTTAAAAGACTCGACTAATGAAAACGAATCATTATCTGGACCGGAGTTTCTGAATTCAGCCAACGAAGTGCGCGAGCTCCACTTCTCGAAAACATTCACCCTGTTTTCATCGAGGGGGTCTGGCGATACCGAGAAATCTTCGCAAGCATCTAGTTCTCTAGCTTGAGATATCGCGTCAAGAGACTTTTCGATGAACTCATCTCGTGTCCCTGGCTTTAGTTTTAAACTTCCGGCAACGATTATTGGCATATAGCTACTAACCTAAAAGCGCGATTTAATAAATTCAGAACCATGTAATTGACTTGTTCGAAGCAAACCGCGGCGCTATTTGTTTGCTTAATTCGAGTTGATCTCGAGTTTCTTACTTTTTGTCCCAACCGACAACTTCGTCGTTATCCAGCGTTATACGAAGACCATATCGATTTCCGCCCCTATGGTTATACTTCCAAATCTGTTTTTTCTTTGTTTTGAGCACCTTCTGATCAATCGCTTCTGGAGAACCAAGGGAGTCTAGTAGTTGTTCTGTGCTTTGACCCACCCAAAACATCCGACCCATCAACCGTTCCACTATTTCCTTATCACCATATTTCGCAAGCAGAGCCCTTTGCTTCGCTGCCTTCTGCACTTGATTAGCTACAAACCATATAACAGTTGCGACAATGATAAGACCAACGAGCAGAGGCCAACCGACCGCTTCTCCAGCCTTACCAATCAGAAGAACTGGAATACCAACGATTGCGGCAATCGTTAAAAATTGAGCTTCGAATTTGCGCAGTCGGGCCACAATGTCACCTCAAGAGAAACAACATTTCGTTGAGCAGTAAACTGCTAAGGTGCAACATTTATTAAACATTCTAGCCGCTGGTAATTTGTCCGATGGATCCCAGAGGGCATCTGTCTTCAACAGCAGGTTATGAGCCGGCACGCCGATCTACATAGGTATCTAGAAGCCGTCGAATCATTTTCTGATACTGAGTATTGTGCTTTCCTGCTTCCTCTTTAAAAAATTCAATACTCGATCGACTTAAAGAAATCGTTACCTTAACGGTATCTTCCTTAAACGCGAGTTCTTCCGGTGAGGGAAGAAAATCTTCCACATCTTCTATTTCGTCGATTGGACCATCACTGTACTTACGTTTGCTTTTCATAGATTCGCCTTCCCTTTCGCCAGTAGCCTGCACCGAAGATTCGGATGGATAACTTCCGCGGTGTAAACCTTACAGTCAGAATTCCATCATCTACTTTGCCAAAGCAGAAATACCGATCTTCCTGGGCAGCGCTATGAGTTACATCTTTGGCGATTATTCGATTGGGATCAGAAAAAGCGAATTGTGCCTAGTAGAAAGATACTCCATGTTTTTCTACGTTCTCTTTGTCCTTCTGGGAACCCCACTCGAAATCTGCCATATCCAAAGCATAGCGCTGCATGTATAAATAGCCATACTTTTATATGGTTAGCACGCAATCGGTCTTGTGCTCATGACACCCTGTTAAGTCGGTCCGACGCTTCGGCGGTCCGACGTTTCAGCAAAGGGCGACTGGCTTGAACAACATGTTATGTGTACCATAGTGAAGTTTTATGTGTATATTTCGCCGGAGTGTAAACTATGAGC
>JBKAGC010000118.1:0-11113 GCA_046290215.1 Pseudomonadales bacterium
AATCAATGAGGAACTGATCAGCAGGGTGCTCCTACTGCTTGTACGCATACGGTTTCAGGTTCTATTTCACTCCCCTCTCCGGGGTTCTTTTCGCCTTTCCCTCACGGTACTAGTTCACTATCGGTCAGTTAGGAGTATTTAGCCTTGGAGGATGGTCCCCCCATCTTCAGTCAGGATTACACGTGTCCCGACCTACTTAATACGTCAACCTTTGATTTCGTGTACAGGGCTATCACCTTGTATCGCCGGCCTTTCCAGACCATTCCACTATCGCCGGTTGCTCGGCTGGTCCCCTTTCGCTCGCCGCTACTAAGGGAATCTCAATTGATTTCTTTTCCTCCGGTTACTTAGATGATTCAGTTCTCCGGGTTCGCTTCTTTATCCTATGTATTCAGATAAAGATGACCTTACGGCCGGGTTTCCCCATTCGGAAATCCTGGGATATAACGGTTGTTTGTCACCTCCCCCAGGCTTATCGCAGACTACAACGTCCTTCATCGCCTCTAACTGCCTAGGCATCCACCATATGCGCTTATTCACTTGATCATATAACTTGATCACACTCACCTACCTTTTGTTTGCCTCATCACTCCTCTGATAGTTCGAGGAAACTGATCGTGTCACAAAACACCTTGCCCTATATCAGCGGCTTGCTGCTTTACGTTCAGAGAGACCAAACGGTGAGGGAACCACTCAAGTTATTGATTCACCGGATAATACGCTTGAAATATATCGTATGTATAAATTTACAAAGTGACGTTATCGTTCCATCGAGTCGCTACCGTTTGAGGTGTAGCAATGTTGACTTTCCAACAACATCAAATTTGCGGATGTCTTTACAGACTTTGATTCTCTCCACTAAACAGGCCTGATAATCTATTATTGTTTAAAGTGGATGTCATAAAAGCTTATTTTACGTTTCTACTTATTACGATCCAGAGTGCTGTCCGGCTTCTTTTCGCGTTGTTTTGGCAAGCCAAAAACATTTCTACCTGAACCCAAAGCGGCCAGTTGGAAACTAACAATATGTGAGTACTTGCCGATCGAATACTTAGGTTAAGGAGGGATTGAGCCAGGTTCCCCACGGCACCTGTTACGACTCATCCAGTCATGAACCACAAAGTGGTACCGTCCTCGAAGGGAGACTACCACTTCTTTGCAGCCACTCCATGATGTGACGGGCGGTGGCCAACGGGAACGTGCTCACCCGACATGCTGATTCGCGATCCTAGCGATTCCGACTTCACGGAGTGAGTTGCAACTCCGATTGGATACGAACGTTTTATGGGATTTGCTCCACCTCGCGGTTTTGCGGCCCTTTGTACCGTCCATTGTAGCACGTGTGTAGCCCAGGCCGTAAGGGCCATGATGACTTGACATCATCCTCTCCTTCCTCCGGTTTGTCACCGGCAGTCTCCTTAGAGTTCCCACCCGAAGTGCTGGCAAATAAGGATAAGGGTTGCGCTCGTTACGGGACTTAACCCAACATCTCACGACACGAGCTGACGACAGCCATGCAACACCTGTCACTGAGTTCCCGAAGGCACCAATCTATCTCTAGAAAGTTCTCAGGATGTCAAGGCCTGGTAAGGTTTTTCGCGTTGCATCGAATTAAACCACATGCTCCACCGCTTGTGCGGGCCCCCGTCAATTCATTTGAGTTTTAATCTTGCGACCGTACTCCCCAGGCGGTCTACTTATCGCGTTAGCTTCGCCACTAAGAGGTCAAGCCTCCCAACGGCTAGTAGACATCGTTTACGGCGTGGACTACCAGGGTATCTAATCCTGTTTGCTCCCCACGCTTTCGCACCTCAGTGTCAGTATCAATCCAGGGGGCCGCCTTCGCCACCGGTATTCCTCAGAATATCTACGCATTTCACCGCTACACTCTGAATTCTACCCCCCTCTATCGTACTCTAGTTTGGCAGTTTGGAATGCAGTTCCCAGGTTAAGCCCGGGGCTTTCACATCCCACTTATCAAACCACCTACGCGCGCTTTACGCCCAGTAATTCCGATTAACGTTCGATCCCTCCGTATTACCGCGGCTGCTGGCACGGAGTTAGCCGGATCTTCTTCTGTAAGTAATGTCATAAGATCGAGTTATTAGCCCAACTTTTTCTTCCTTACTGAAAGTGCTTTACAACCCTAAGGCCTTCTTCACACACGCGGCATGGCTGCATCAGGCTTTCGCCCATTGTGCAATATTCCCTACTGCTGCCTCCCGTAGGAGTCTGGACCGTGTCTCAGTTCCAGTGTGGCTGATCGTCCTCTCAGACCAGCTATGGATCGTGGCCTTGGTGAGCCTTTACCTCACCAACTAGCTAATCCAACGCAGGCTCCTCCAATAGTGACCGGTCCGAAGATCCCGGCCTTTCCCCCGTGGGGCGTATGCGGTATTAATCAGCGTTTCCACTGGCTATCCCCCGCTACTGGGTAGATTCCTACGCGTTACTCACCCGTCCGCCGCTCGACGCCTGGGAGCAAGCTCCCATCGTTTCCGCTCGACTTGCATGTATTAGGCCTGCCGCCAACGTTCAATCTGAGCCATGATCAAACTCTTCAATTTAAGAGTATATCTCTAACATCCCTCGTTACACCCTTTTGGAGCTCCCTCAGGACATTAGTAGCGAATATAGTTCGCCAATCTGATCATTCACTTGTCGTCTGTACCAGCCCGATTCGTGAAAGCCCAGCTTCACAAATTACCAATATTTAGGTTCGTATGCGTCACACTTCTTTCGAAGCGCTCTACATCTCAATAAATTGTTGGTTACTTGTTGCTGGATAATTTTAGGTATCCAACCAAACAAGTACCCACACATATTGCGTGTTTCCAATCTGTTAAAGAGCATTTAGTCCACTTTTCGGCGCGAAAAGCCCCTCACCGAGTAATATTCAGTGGGGATTCCAAGTCCTAATGTGTCCAGGGTTTCTGTCTCAAGAAACCTGTTACCTCTTCGAGAAGAGGGTTGCTACGGTCTGTAGCTTGCTCGATTTTCTCGTGCTTTCCGAAGAAAGCGTCTCGTCAATCGAGGAGGCGTATAATACGTTAAAACGTTTCCTTTACAACCCCTTTATGAAAATTTTTTTAAATTTTTCACTACCTTCTTCGAAGGAGGAGTTGCCACCTCTATCCCTTTGATTTATCGGGCTTTTTGCCCAGTAAATAAAAAGAATTACAGCTCGTTGCTAACTCGATAACCAGACCCTGTTTTCAGTCAGTGGCTGGCCAATCGAGGAAGCGCATTGTACGTCAAAACGTTTCCGTTACAAGCCCTTTTTTGAAAAAAATTTACATCATTTTCACTTCAGGCCTTGCCGCCTCTACTCCCCTGGTTTTTGCTTACACAAACGCCCTGCGGAGCTTCCTCTAGGCCGCTAAATCTCTGCCTTTCGGCCTCTTTAGCAACCCTTGGACTCGCTGACTTTTGAAAACCCTATAGGCCATCAGCCAAGCGAGCAGCGCACTATACAGAAGCACTTCTGTGAAGTCACTACGGGTTTGCCAAAAAAAGTGGATTATTACGCAAACACTCGCCAGGTAAATAAGCTGATGCAGCTTCTTCCAGCTTTTGCCCAGCCGACGGCGCATTTTTGCGGTAGATGTTATCGCCAGAGGAACCATAAACAGCAACCCTGCTGCTCCCGCGGTGATGTACGGACGCTTAATCAGATCCGCCCAAAATCCAGCAATGTCGAGGCCGAGTAACAACACCAAATAAGCCAGCAAGTGCAGCGCAGCATAGAAGAACGCAAAGAGCCCCAGCATCCGGCGCAACGGCACCAGACGGAGCTTGAACATGGCCTGTAGCGGCGTGGCACTCAACGTTACCAACAGCATTATTAGCGCCCATTTCCCTAAATAAAGCACGATTTCTTTGCCCGGGTCAGCGCCAAAAACCAACGGACTACCTGTGGCGTAGAGTCCAAATTGATAACCAAGCCAAACAAGGGGCGCGACACTAACAACAAAGCAGAGTGGCTTACTGTATCTATATACACTCGCCATCATCGCGACCACCTAAAATTGCTTGCGCAAATTCATACCTTGATACATGGCCGCAACTTGCTCTTCGTAGCCATTAAACATTCGCGTGTCGATACGATTTAGACTAAACAACGAGCTGGGCAAGCGGCGCTCACTGGCCTGACTCCAGCGCGGGTGACTGACTGACGGATTCACATTGGCGTAAAAGCCATATTCACGAGGATTAGAAATCTCCCAGGTAGTTTTCGGCTGACTGTCTAAAAACTCGATAGAAACAATAGATTTAATGCTCTTAAAGCCATATTTCCAGGGTACAACTAGCCGAAGCGGCGCACCATTTTGCGGCGGCATCACCTCGCCATAAAGACCAACCGCCATAAACGAGAGCTCATTCATAGCTTCATCAATGCGCAAACCCTCAACGTAAGGATAATCGATGGCAGTAAATCGGCTTGCTTGCCCAGGCATCTGCTCTGGATCCAACAAGGTTTTAAAGCGAACAAACCTGGCTTTTGAGGTCGGCTTAAAGCGCTTCAATAGGTCAGCTAGAGGAAACCCGATCCACGGCACCACCATTGACCAGGCCTCTACACACCGTAACCGGTAAATTCGCTCCTCAAGGTCATGGGGCTTTAAGATATCTTCGAGGGTATACACACCGGCACCCTCGCACTCGCCAGAAACGCTGACCGACCAGGGATCAGTACGAAAATCCTGGGCATTTTCAAAGGGATCTTCCTTGCCGGTGCCAAACTCATAGAAATTGTTGTACTGAGAAACATAAGGGTAAGGCGTTAAGTCTTCGTCAGTTGTATAACGTGATGGAACGGTGCCAGCCAACTTGCCTCGTAACCACTGCGGTGCCCGCGCCGTATACGGCGGTTTTGATTGCGGTCTCGCCAGAGCGCGAGGCGCCTGCTCTGCTGAGGCTGCGTTGAGGGGTGCAGCAGAGAGCAAACCAGCAACCCCTAGCCCCTGGATAAAACGGCGCCGGTTAAGGTAAACGGCCTGATCAGTTACTGCGGATTCAGGTAGTTGCCAGTTCTTTTTCATGGGCTGCACTCTAGGTCTCTATCTATTCAGACAGACGAACCATTGATTTTGTTACAAAATTGTCTGTAACAAATCATACGCACTGCAAGCCCAATAAGTTTTAAGCGGGACGATTCTTTCGCTTTAACACGGCTCGAATCGGGCCGGAAGCCGCATAGCAGGTGCCAATGACCAGAAGCATCTCGGGCGGATAAGCGAATACCAGCGCAAACAACATGGCAATGCCGAGCAAATGAACAAAAGAAATACCCTTGTCGTTATGCAGCATCTTTGGGTTGTAATAACGCACATTGCTCACCATCAATAGCCCAAAAACAATGGTCGCAATCGCCACTGGGATGCCTAGCTCAATATCCCCGGGCGTCTTCACGTAATCCATCCATACCCACACCATGACCGCCAGGGTCCCCGAGGCCATGGGGCTAGCGAGGCCATAAAACACTTTGTTATCGGGCATCGTATTGAATCTGGCCAGGCGCAAGGCAGCGCAAGCCATATACAAAAACGCCACCGCCCAACCAATTTTGCCGAGACTAGATAGGGCCCAGCTAAACATCAAAATGGCAGGAGCAACGCCAAAAGCCACCATATCCGAGAGACTGTCATACTGGACCCCAAACTCACTGGTGGTATTCGTCATGCGGGCAACTCGCCCATCCAGAGAATCAAGAAAACCAGCCACCACAATGGCAATTGCCGCATTCTCCAACGACCCGCTCATAGCAGCGATCATGGAGTAAAAGCCAGAGAACAACGCCCCAGTGGTAATCAGGTTTGGCAACAAATAGATACCGCGACGCAATCCTGCGCGCTGCCCTTTTACCTCAAACAGCGCCGAGAGGTTCTCTTCTACACTATTACCTGACGACCCCTCACCATCGTTGGCGCTAGATGTAGCTTCTGGCACTTCGTTGTCAGAATTTTGCCTGTCGTCCTGCTGCACGCTTAACCTCCTTTAGGGGGTGTTATATTGCTAGCACCTTCTCGCCACGGGAAAGACCCGATATACCCGTTCGAACTACTTCCATGACGGTAGTTTCGCTCATGGCTTGTACGAACGCATCTAGCTTATCGCTAGGACCTGTGAGTTGCACGGTATAGGTGGATGGCGTGACATCGATGATCTGGCCACGAAAAATATCTGCGGTTCGCTTAACCTCGGCTCGTTGAGCGCCGGAGGCACGGACCTTAATTAGCATCAACTCTCGTTCCACATGATCGCCTTCTGTGAGCTCCACCAGCTTCACCACATCAATAAGCTTATTCAGTTGCTTGGTAATTTGCTCAGTTTGCTTGTCGCTGGCGACAGTGGATAAGGTCAAACGCGATAGGGTCGGGTCCTCTGTGGGCGCCACAGTGAGCGTTTCAATATTGTAATTTCGCTGCGCGAACAAGCCCACAACTCGGGATAACGCGCCCGCTTCGTTTTCCATCAAAATTGATAAGATGCGTTTCATTAGGTGCGCACCCCCTTGCCAAGCCACATATCGCGCATAGAGCCGTTCGGCGCTACATGCATGGGATAAACGTGTTCTTTTGGATCCACCATGATGTCCACAAAAACCAGGCGATCCTTCAAGGCATAAGCCTCTTCGAGCACAGACTCCAACTCATCCATGTCATGCACCTTAAACCCCACATGACCATAGGACTCAACGAGTTTGACAAAGTCAGGTAGCGACTCCATATAACTCTGGGAGTGACGACCCTCGTACTGCATGTCTTGCCACTGTTTAACCATCCCCAGGGATTGGTTGTTAAGGTTCATAATCTTGATGGGCAAACCATACTGCGAGCAGGTAGATAATTCCTGGATATTCATCTGGATACTACCTTCGCCCGTGATACAGGTGACCGCTTCGTCTGGGAAGGCGATCTGGACACCCATCGCCGCCGGCAAACCAAAGCCCATGGTGCCAAGCCCGCCACTATTGATCCATTTTCTCGGCTCATCAAAAGGGTGGTAGAGCGCAGCAAACATCTGGTGCTGGCCAACGTCTGAACTCACATAGGTGTTACCACCAGAAACCTTGTAGATCGCCTGCACTGCTTCTTGTGGCTTGATGATTTTCCTGGCGATTTCCTCTTCGGTCTTATTCACCTTCAGGCAGTCCTGACGCCGCCAACCTTCAATCTGTTCCCACCATTCCTTTAAGCGGGCGGCCTGCGCCTCGGTTCGATTAGGCAGAGCAGCCTTGGTTTGCGCCAACATGTCGGTCAACACGCTATCTACAGGCCCTACAATCGGCACGTCCACCTCAACATTTTTCGAGATCGAGGCCGGGTCCACATCCACATGGACGATTTTCGCGTAGGGGCAGAACTTACTAATTGAGTTGGTAACGCGGTCATCAAACCTCGCCCCAATGGCCAGAATCATATCGCAGTGATGCATGGCGTTATTGGCCTCGAAGGTGCCATGCATGCCCAACATACCCAGGAACTGTTTATCCGTGGAAGGATATGCCCCAAGCCCCATTAGGGTATTCGTGATCGGAAATCCTAACTCCCGGGTCAACTCCGTTAACAGCGCCGAGCCGTTACCTTGAATAACACCGCCACCGGCATAAATCATGGGCCGCTCTGCTTCCATTAACATGGTGACAGCCTTCTTGATTTGTCCAGTATGGCCGCGCGCCGCAGGATTATAGGATCGGATGCTCACCTTGCCAGGCGGCTCATAAGGCACCAGGTCCGTGGGATTGGTAATGTCTTTAGGTATATCTACAACCACTGGGCCAGGTCGACCAGTGGACGCAATGAAAAACGCCTTTTTGATCACAGCCGGCAAATCCTCGGCCCGCTTCACCAGGAAACTGTGCTTGACGATGGGTCGCGACACACCAACCATGTCAGTTTCCTGGAACGAATCCGTACCAATCAGGTGGCTCTGCACCTGACCGGAAATAACTACCATGGGAATGGAATCCATAAAGGCTGTGGCAATGCCTGTAATTGCATTGGTTGCGCCAGGGCCAGACGTCACAAACACGACCCCTGGGCGTCCAGTTGCCCGGGCATAACCGTCGGCCATATGGGTGGCAGCTTGCTCGTGACGGACAAGGACATGCTGGATTTGATTCTGTTTGAAGAAAGCATCATATATATGCAGAACCGCGCCGCCGGGATACCCGAAGACGTATTCCACACCCTCCTCCTGAAGGCCGCGAATCAAAATGTCGCCGCCAGATAGCATTTCCACGCTGTTGTCCTCGTTAACTACCTATAAATGTAAGATTCTCGGCTTTGCCGAGGGCGGGCATTCTCGGCCATCAGGGCAAAGCAGTCAATCAAACGGTCAGTAATTTGGTATGAGCTTGATCAAGTGAGGTCGATTCCACGCAAAACATGGAGTAAACTGAAAATGTCTTGCAGGCTAATCCCTTAGATGATGAACCTAAACCGTTTCCTTACCGCAGTTGTATTAACTGGCTCCGTGGCGCTCACGACGTTTGTCAACGCCGAGCCGGAAGAGTATTACACGTGGGTGGATGAGAATGGCGTAACAAACTACGCCGAGCGTAATCCCGAGGGCATCGACGCAACCTTTGTTGGCCGCAGCCGCGCCTTTGGCCGACCTGGCGCCCCTGCTGAATCCGGGCCGTTTGATCGCCCAGCGGAACAACCGGCAAGCTCTGAGCCAAGCGAAATAGATCCAGATGCTCTGGTGGACGAGAACGCCGCCGCCCTGGCTGCGGAACTGGCGGAAACCAAACGTCGTAATTGCGAAATTGGCAAAAACAATCTGGCGCAGCTTAAAGCCTTCGCGAGGATTCGTGTTTCCGATGAGAAAGGCGAGAATCGCATTCTCACCGATGAAGAAAAGGCCGCCAAAACCGAACAAGCGAGACAGGTCATTCGCGATAACTGCTCTGGCTAGTTAAGCCATTCAATTGATCCGTTATGCTTGCGCCGCTTCTCGCCAGGCGATCGTCACAAACCTACCTGTAGGCCCCTCCTGCCGGTGTGAATAAAAGCGTCCGTCACTTGCTGTACACAAGCCACTGGCTTGCACCTCGACCACACCCAATGCTTCGAGCTGACGGCTAGCCTCCAGGGCTAAATCAAATTGGTAATAATTCACGCCATGACGTTTTGCTTGCAACTTCATGGCCTGACTGCCTGGGAAGTGCAGCGCCACAGGATCGTCCACTTCATAAAATGCCGGACTAATCGCCGGACCGAGCCATGCTGAAACGGGATCACGAAAATGCTTCACGGCCTCCCCTAGAATGCCACCAGCCAGACCTCGCCAACCTGCATGGACAACCGCCACCTGCGCCTGTGACCAGAGCACTACCGGCAAACAGTCCGCAGTTAACACCGCCAGAGGTAAGTGGCTCATTTCGGTAATACTGCCATCGGCACGATGTACCTGGCTTGTGGGCTCAGGGCACACCCGGACATCTGAGCTGTGGACTTGCTCTAACCAAACGGGTTGGCACAGCCCCTGTTTTTCAAGCTCCTGATTTAGCAGATCACGGTTTGCCGCAACGGCCAGGGGGTCATCATGGACGTGACTGGCCAGGTTAAAGTCGAACTTACCGCTAGCCGCGGTATGATGGCGGGTGCTCAGCAGTATATTGATGCCTCGCGCTGGAACCACTCTGACAAACGGCTCAGTCGAATTCATGTAACACTTTTAATAGTTGCGCCATATCCGCGGGTAACTCCGCGGCAAAACTCATATCCTCGCCGGAATCCGGATGTGGGAAGCTGAGCCGCCTGGCATGCAGGGCCTGACGCGGAAAATTCTTGAGACTCTCACCTGATTCATCCAGGGTTTGGCCAGGCGGCGCCCGAAAATGCCCGCCGTAAGTCGGGTCACCAATGAGCGGATAACCCAGATGCTGCATATGGACACGAATCTGGTGAGTTCGGCCCGTTTCCAGGGCAAGTTCCATATGCGAATAGCGAGTAAACAAATGAAGCGCCCGGTAGTGCGTCACCGCAGGCTTACCATCAGTGCGAACGGTCATTTTGGTACGTTGGGTATGATGGCGACCAATGGCTACATCCACTGAACCTGGGCGTGTTAGCACACCATAAACCAGCGCTTCATAAATTCGGCTAACCCGGCGCGCCTGAAGTTCAGCCACCAGATGATTTTGCGCTGGCAGGGTTTTCGCAACCACCATGAGGCCAGTGGTGTTTTTATCCAGTCGATGCACAATGCCGGCCCTGGGCACACCCTCAAGATCAGGGCAATGATGCAGCAACGCATTGAGCAAGGTCCCGGTACGATTACCAGCACCGGGATGGACCACCAGACCGCTGGGTTTATTCAGCACCAGCACCGCTGAGTCCTCAAATACAATCTCTAATGGAATCGGCTCGGCTTCGTCTTCGATGGTTTCAGGTAGCGCACTAATTCTGAGCTGAGCGCCGGCGTGAACTTTGAACTTGGGTTGTTGCGTGGCGCCGTTCAGGGTCAGTTCACCAGACTGAATCCATTGCTGTAGACGCGCTCTGGAAAAATCAGGGAACAGATCTGCTGCCACACGATCAAACCTTTGCCGGGCAAGATTGGCGGGAACCACCGCTTGTTGTTCTATACGATCAACCATTATCTGGAGAGGGGATTGTTAGCACGGTTTATGGTTAAATACCCCGTTTTTCGGGCTGTGGGTCAACGTGACTTGTCCGTCGGTAAGCACACATTATTACACGTACTTTGAGAGGCGTATGAGAATATTTCTATCCCTATTTGCCGTCATCCTGCTCAGCGCATGTTCCAGCGACGAGCCCGAGCAAGATGTTGAAGCCACAGAGCTGAAGTTTTATGAGTCTGCTCGCAGCAGTTTGCGCTCCGGCAACTATTCCGACGCGGTCACCAAACTGCAGCTTTTGGAAGCTCGCTTTCCGTTTGGACGCTTTGCCCAGCAAGCCCAGTTAGAGATTGTTTACGCTTACTACCGTGCCGGCCAACCAGAAGCTGCCCGGGCCGCAGCGGATCGCTTTATTCGTTTGCACCCACAGCATCCAAACGTTGACTATGCCTACTACCTAAAAGGGATGGCGTCTTTTGAGGAAGACCAGAATTTTCTCGAGCAATTCCTACCACTAGACCC
>JBKAGC010000119.1:0-11031 GCA_046290215.1 Pseudomonadales bacterium
CCTCGGCGATTAACTGGCGCCGGGTTTGCCAGTCTCCGGATAACATGGCGGGGGTGGCAACAGTGCCTATAACTAGATCTGACATAGAAACCCACTAACGAGAAAGCGCCTAAGTGTGCCTGAATGCGAAAGCCATTGCGAAGCAAGCTGACGGAAGAGAGTCACCACCTGGCGCCGCTTACGTTTCTTATAATGAAATATTAAGTTTCAAATATCGCATTTTACGCAAGCACTAAAACCCATTAAAGTACGCGCTTTTTCCAAGCAGCGGACATTGGTCATGGCAAACTACTTTAACTCTCTCTCTTTACGCGAGCAGCTCGCCCAGTTGGGCAAATGCGAATTTATGCAGCCAGAGGAATTTGCTGATGGTGCAAACTACCTCAAAGGTAAGAAACTGGTGGTGGTGGGCTGTGGTGCCCAGGGTTTAAACCAGGGGCTGAATTTACGGGATAGCGGCCTGGACGTGTCCTACACCTTGCGTGCCTCGGCCATCGAAGAGAAGCGCCAGAGCTGGAAAAACGCCACGGACAATGGCTTTACTGTGGGCACTTATGAAGAACTGATTCCTGATGCTGATCTCGTGTTAAACCTGACGCCTGATAAGCAGCACAGTGCAGTAGTCAGTGAAATCGTCCCGCTGATGAAAAAGAATAGCTGCCTGGCGTACTCCCATGGCTTCAACATTGTTGAAGAAGGTATGCAAATCCGCGACGACATCACGGTCATCATGGTAGCGCCGAAATGCCCCGGCACAGAAGTTCGCGAAGAGTATAAGCGCGGCTTTGGTGTGCCCACCTTGATTGCGGTGCATGAAGATAATGACCCTCATGGTGAAGGCCTGGCAATTGCCAAGGCTTATGCCGCGGGTACCGGTGGCCACAAGGCCGGTGTCTTGATGTCCTCGTTTATCGCCGAGGTGAAGTCTGACTTAATGGGCGAACAAACTATTCTTTGTGGCATGCTGCAAACAGGCTCATTGTTGTGCTTTGACAAAATGGTGGAGAAGGGCGTTGATGCCGCTTATGCCGCAAAGCTCGTACAATATGGCTGGGAAACCATTACCGAGGCGCTCAAGCACGGTGGTGTGACCAATATGCTGGATCGCCTGTCGAACCCGGCAAAAATCCGCGCCTTTGATCTGGCGGAAGAACTCAAAGACATTATGCGCCCGCTGTATCAAAAGCATATGGATGACATCATGTCGGGGCACTTTTCCAAAACCATGATGGAAGACTGGGCCAACGACGATAAAAACCTGCTGAACTGGCGTAAAGAAACCGGTGAAACCGCGTTTGAAACCACTGCAGCCGGTGACATGGAAATCACGGAACAAGAATACTTCGATCATGGCATCTTGATGGTGGCCATGGTGAAAGCAGGTGTTGAACTAGCTTACGAGACCATGGTGTCTGCTGGCATCAAAGAAGAGTCGGCTTATTATGAGTCATTGCATGAAACGCCGCTGATCGCTAACACCATTGCGCGCAAGAAGCTGTTCGAAATGAATAGCACTATTTCTGACACCGCTGAGTATGGCTGTTATCTCTACAACCATGCTTGTTTACCCCTGCTGCAAGACTTTATGACCAAAGTGGATACCGACGTGATTGGCCGTGGTCTGGGACTAAACGATGCGGGTGTAGACAACAAACGCTTGATCGAGGTGAATGAGCAACTTCGCGACCATAGTGTTGAGCACATTGGCCGCACCTTGCGTGGTTACATGGGCGCGATGAAGAAGATTGTCTAATCCTGGTGCGACGGCAACAATCAGCTTTACCGATTGTGAAGTTCGTTTAAGCGATACTTACGCTCTGACCGGGCTCGATTTTACGATTGAGCCCGGTCAGGGCTGGCTGTTGTTTGGTGCTAACGGTTCGGGCAAGTCAGCACTGGCTGCTGCCATTGCCGGTGAAGGTGAGGTGGCACGTGGTCAACGGGTTTGCCCGAAACAAACTCGGCTGGTGTCCTTTGAGGCGCAAAAGGCCCTGGTGGAAGCAGAGCGGCGAGCTGACGAATCCGATATTACCGACGAGATCAGCATCGGCACCACAGTGCGTGCCTTGCTGGAAGACTGTGATCAGGTAGCACTGCAACCATTTCTTGCCAGCTTCAATTTAGAAGACAAACTCGACCGCGGTTTTCGTCAGCTATCCACCGGTGAAACTCGTAAGGTTTTGCTGGCGCAAGCGCTCTATTCCGGTGCCGAGCTGATCGTGCTCGACGAACCTTACGAGGGTCTGGACGCGGAGTCTTGCCAGATATTAACGCAGTTGTTGGCGGACGCCGCTGCCACTTCGACCCTGGTGCTGGTGGTCAATCGCCTGAGTGAAATCCCCAGGTGGATTAGTCATGCTTGTCTCCTGGTAGATGGCGAACTGGCCAGTAGTGGTCCTGCGGATATGGATAGTATCCGGCAGTTTATGCAGCTTCATAGTCAAGCGGCAGACATCCCCCGTGCGGAACATGCCGACCGGGTACCGGCGTTACCACCCGGGCCGCTTATTCGTATTCGAGGCGGCCGCGTCGCTTATGGTGATGAGGTAATTTTCTCAGGGCTCGACTGGCAAGTGAATCCCCAGGAGCACTGGCAGGTGGTTGGCCCCAATGGCAGTGGTAAAACCTGTTTGCTAAATCTAATTAGCGGCGATCATCCGCAATGTTATGTTAACGACATTTTTGTGGTGGGTTATCAACGCGGTCAGGGCGAGACCATCTGGGATTTAAAGCAACATATGGGCTACGTTTCTAGCCAGCTACAAATTGAGTACCGGGTTAGCATTAACTTGCTGAACGTTATCTTGTCTGGTTTTTATGACAGTATCGGCCTTTACGAGAAAGCCAGTGATGACCAGATACAGGTGGCCAGGGCCTGGCTCGATTTACTAGGATTAAGCGCACGCGCTGACCAACCTTTTAACCAATGCTCGTACGGTGACCAGAAAATGTTGCTGATTGCCCGGGCGATGGTGAAACACCCGCAGCTGTTGATTTTAGATGAGCCTTGTCTTGGCCTGGACGAAATGAATCGGCAGTTGGTGTTAGCGTTAATAGAAAAAATCTGTCGTTCCGGGGAGACCACCGTGTTGTATGTGAATCATCATGCCGAGGATCGCATCCCCAGTATTGAACGCGTCTTAGATATGGCGGACTACCGATGAGCGAACCATCGTTTCGTTTTGCCAAGGGCACCTTACTCGCCTCGGTCATGGCCATGGGCTTTTCCCAGACCATCTTATTCGCGATTCTCGCCCCCCTTGGCCGGGAGATTGGCTTAACCGAGATTCAAATTGGCGCCATGATTTCCGCGTCTTCGGTCACGGTTTTTATTGCCATGCCCATCTGGGGCCGGCTCAGCGATACCTGGGGCCGCAAGCGCGTCATTTTGATTGGTCTATTTGGCTACGCGGTAGGTACTTTGTTGTTTGCCGCGGTGTTCCAGGCGGCGCTACTCGGCTTGTTTGCGCCCATGATGGCATTCATTTTATTGACCCTGGCCCGTGTCAGTAATGCTACCGTCATGGCTGCAACCCAGCCGGCATCAACCGCTTACATGGCGGATATTACGGACGTGAACACCCGGACTAAAGGTATGGGGCAAATCGGCGCGGCGAACAATCTCGGCTCGATTCTTGGCCCTGCCATTGGTGGCTTGTTAGCTGCCTACACCTTGCTCACACCAATCTGGTTCTCGGCCTTTGTCACCCTGGTGGCAGGGGTGGTCGTGGTGCTGGCATTGCCGCAACTTACCAGTCATGTTGCGGCACAAAGGCCACCGCGATTGAAGTACACCGACCGGCGTATTCTGCCGTTTGTGTTTGTGGGGATTTTTATGTTCATGGGCTTTGCCATTGTTCAGCAAACCATGGCCTTTCGCTTTCAGGATACTTTGGCCCTGAATGCTAAAGACACGGCGCAGGTGGTGGGCATCGGCATGATGCTGTCGGCATTCTTTTCCCTGGTGGCGCAAATGTTTTTAATCCCGCGTTTACATGTGCAACCTTTTACCTTGCTAAAGATCGCTATGCCGATTTTGATTTGTGCGTTTTTGATGATGGCTCTGGGAGAAACCAGATTTGTTCTAACTTTTGCCATGGCAGTACAGGGGCTTGGCATGGGTTTGGCTGGCCCAGGCTTTATGTCCGGCGCATCCCTTGCGGTGGGTCCAGAAGAGCAGGGCTCAGTGGCAGGGGTCGCTAATTCCTGCGGCCCGCTGGGCTTCACCATCGGCCCCTTGTTAGGCACTTTCCTATATTCCATCCAGCCAGATTATCCCTATTGGTTTACTTGCTTCGTTTACTTGCCGCTGTTTGCGTTTACTCTCTGGTTCAAACCACCGCGAAACAGTTGATGGTTACAGCGTAGTTGCGGTAGCTTGGTTTCGTTACCAACGAGAAGAGTCAAACGATGACCGATAAACCGCTTTTGTTCAGTGGCCTTAAAGTATTAGATGTGGGTTCCTGGATTGCCGGGCCTGTAGCAACCACCATACTTGCGGACTTTGGCGCCGACGTCATAAAGGTAGAGCGTCCGGGAGAGGGGGACTTTTACCGCTTATTGTCTGGATTGCCAGGCTACCCGGATGCCGAACATAACTACATGTGGGAAACCGACGCGCGCAATAAACAAGACGTCGGCTTGAACCTCAAAGACCTTGAAGGCCGCAAGTTGCTGGTGCGATTAATTGAGCAAGCAGATGTGTATGTCACCAACCAACCCTTTCCCCAGCGCCGCGCGCTAAAGCTTGAGTACGAGGATGTTAAGGCCATCAAGCCGGACATCATTTACGCCTCTTTATCTGCCTACGGTGAGGTGGGCCCAGAGAAAGACAAAGAAGGTTTTGACCTGGTGGCTTATTGGGCTCGCTCTGGATTGATGGATTTGGTCCGCGACCCCGAGGGGCGTCCGGGCATTGCGGTGCCCGGTATGGGGGATCATCCCACGGCAGTGTCGCTGTATGCCTCGATTGTCACAGCATTGCTGCATAAAGAGCGCACTGGTGAAGGTTCTATGGTACACACTTCACTGTTGGGCAATGGTGTCTGGTCAGCGGCTTGTATTGCCGCGGCAGAGTTTGCCGGCGGTACTATTGCGCCATTTCGCGCTGCCCGGGAGCGGCGTACTTTTGCTGGCACTGTGTATCGCTGCGCCGATGATCGTTTTATTCAGCTCACCATGGTGCGCAGTCCCGAGGAATTGCTGGGGTTCTTTCAGGCGCTGGGAATGCCGGACATTTTTAACGACGAGCGCTTTGCCACGCCGGAAGCGCTAGTGGAAAACAGCCCCGCCTTAATGGCCTTAACCGAGGCGGAGCTGATCAAACGCAGCTCAGATGACTGGTTAGAACTGTTTGCCAAGGTGGGGTTGAACATTGTCCGAATTGGCACGATGGAAGAGCTGGTGGATGACGAAACGGTTTATTTAAACAATATTGTCAGTAAACCAACGGATCCAAACGCAACCATCCCCTATGTGATTAATCACCCGATTAACGTCTCCAGCCTGGATCGAGTTGGTGCCACCAAAGCACCTGATTTGGGTCAGCATACGGACCAGATACTCGGCCAAATGGGTTTGGATAGTGAACAAATTGCCGAACTGCGCCAGAAGGGTATTGTGCAATAGCCGAGGCGCAGTTGCTTAAGGTAGTTGCCTAAGTTAGTCAGTGGTCAGTCGATCCAGGGTCTTGGCAAGCTTTCGCAGGCGCCGGTTTACATTTTCTCCATAAGTGCCATCCAGGCGGGTCAAGGTAATGTAACCCTGACTAAGTTCGTAGGCGTCGGTGCCGCGACCAAGTGGGGCTTGCAGGTTAAAGTTTGGGCGCAGCGTGCCGTCTTCAGCTTTGCGATAAGTGCCATCAAACAATGAATAGTCTGCCAACTTTGTGGCAATGACCCCTTTGATATCTTCCGGCAGTTCTGCAGGATAGTTGATGTTTAAGATGCTGCCCTGGGGTAGCCTGGCACCGGATTCGAGTAAACTAACCACAAATTCTCCGGCGCCCGGCATGGCCTTCAGCGTTGACGGAAAGCGTTGTTCCAACTCCGAAAACTTGATTTGTACCGATATGGCAATGGCCGGGATACCGCGCGAATGAGCCATGGTAGCCGCGCCCACGGTGCCGGAAATCATCGCGTCCTGACCTGAGTTCTGGCCAAAGTTTGCCCCGGAAATCACCAGGTCTGGTGGCTCGCTAAATACTTCTGCCAGGCCAACCAATACCGCATCAGCAGGTTTGCCAGTAACAGAATAAATATTCTCGGCATGCTGGGTGAGTTTTACCCCGGAGCTGGTGATGCTGGCAGACGAGCCGCTTTGTTGGGTGGCCGGCGCCACCAGAGTGACGTCGTGACCTGCATTGCTTAAGGCTTCAAACAGGGCAGTGATACCTGGTGCTTGATAGCCATCATCATTGGTGAGAAGAATACGTTCTGCCAGCGCCTGGCTGGAGAATAACCAAAGGCAGAGTAACCAGATCCGCATAGTTTAATACCGGGCTAAGAATGAGTCCGCCCAAGTCTAAGGTCTGGGCGCCCGCCGCGCCAGTGGGCATTGAGTTGAGTTAGCCGGTGGCAGCCACCAGATTGCTCTGGGCGCGTTCCAGAGCCCGGGCCACATCTTCGAGACGCACGGGTTTTGCCACAAAGTCATTCATGCCCGCTTCCACGCAGCGGGTGCGATCTTCTTCCCGGGCATTTGCGGTCATGGCGATGATGTAAGTATTTTGTCCGTTGCTGAGTTTGCGAATCTCCCGGGTTGCTTCAAGTCCGTCTAATTCCGGCATCTGAATGTCCATTAATACAATGCTGTAGCGATTTTGTTTGAATAGCTGTAGCGCCTCAGCACCGTCGGCAGCCAGGTCAGCGCGAATACCGAGCTTCTGTAGCATGTTTTTAGCGACAGTTTGGTTCACCATATTGTCTTCCGCGACTAACACGGATTGCGTCGTTAAACCCTGCTGCAACGAGGTCGTCTTTGGTGGGGAGGATTCAGCTTGTAAGTTTTCTAGTAAGAAACCTTGAATGGCGGTTAACAGATCGACACTTCGGATGGGTTTGCGGATGACCCTACTGAATAGCTGCCGGTCTACCTCCCCATGATCTAAGGAGGTGAGGAGGAAAAACGGTGGCACCGGATCCAGTTTTGCCCGGCAGGCATGGGCGAGCTGTTCCCCATTCATTTCCGGCATGGCCATATCGGAAACAATAAAGTCTGGTAAATCTTCTCGATCTAGCGCTGCAAGCAGGCCGCTGGCCTCGCTGAAGATTTTTGCTTCGATGCCATACCAGTGGAAAATACCAAAGAGAATTTCCCGGTTGGTTTTGTTGTCATCAACGGCGAATACCTTAAGATTCTCCAGACCCTCAAGGGGTTTTTGCTCCAGGGACCGGCAGGGCATGGTCAGGTTCACGGTAAAGGTAGAACCCTGGCCCATGGTGCTATTTACAGAGATGTTACCTCCCATCAATTCCACCAGGGATTTTGAGATCGAGAGGCCCAGCCCTGTGCCTCCATGACGCCGGGTGGAAGAGTTGTCGGCCTGGGTAAATGCATCGAATAGGGTGGTGAGTTTGTCCTCTGGAATACCGACCCCGGTATCGACCACGGAAAAGCTGATACTGCTCTGGGGTTGCTTGTCTTGCACCCGAATTCGTAAACAGACCTCACCATCGTCGGTGAATTTGATGGCATTGGACAGCAGATTTACCAGCACTTGTCGCAGCCGTTGCAGGTCGCCGCGAATCAAACGTCGTTGGTTTACCGGTAGGTCCAGGATGAGTTCAACCTTTTTATCCGCCGCGATGGCACTCACAATGTCGAGAGCGTCGGCGGCACATTGCTCCAGTTCAAACTCTTGATCATCGAGTTCCACCTGACCTGCTTCAATTTTCGAAAAGTCGAGAATTTCATTGATAATGTTCAGTAAGGATTCACCGCTAGCACGAATAGTTTCCACGTAGCCGAGCTGTTCATCCTCGAGGCGTGTATTGAGTAGCAGAGAGGTCATGCCGATAACGCCATTCATTGGCGTACGTATCTCATGGCTCATATTGGCGAGAAACTGGGAGCGTGTTTCAGTTGCCAGTTCCGCGGCATCTTTGGCAGCTTGCAGGAGGCGTTGGCGTTGGTCCAGGTCACTGATATCTGCGAGACGTACCATAATGGTCTCGTTGCGACTGCCCAGGCGGCCCATACTCAATCTACCGTAAAACTCCTTGCCGGTTGCAGTGGTGAAGGTGAAATCAGACTCGTACTGTTCGGTAATCATTTGCTCGAAGATCACCGCTCGCGCAGTAGCGTCAAATTCTCGGGTGAAGCTGGCACGAAGGAGTGATGCCACCTGAGCTGGATCGTCAGTTTCAAACATCTCCAGCAGCCTCTGGTTAATCCCTTGTACTTCTAAATTGCGGATGTCGCCATAAAGCATACCTGCTGTAGATTTTTCGAATATGGCGTGGATGATTTCATCTTGCTGGGTGCGGTAGTTTCGGGTTTGGATCAAGTAAATCCGCAGCAGGGCAGCAACTGTCGCAGAAACGATGAGTACTAACGCAAAATCAATGGTGTCGCGGGTTGCACCGCCGTAGCTAAACAGGGTGGCAAGTTGAATGACGATGCCGCCAACCACCCAACAGATCACTAAACTGACCTTTTGTAAGATGAGCGTCACCAGACACAGGGCCATGCTAGCCACCAGCACCGAACCGGTACTAAAGTCCGCAATGCGAATTCGCTCGGCATAATAGTAAATAATCACATAGCTAACGAGCAGGGTGAGAATGCCGATGTGTTGGCGAATCCTGGGCAAGATAAAACTACCTACCAGAATTGAACTGGCACAGGTCACATGTAACAACAGGGAGTACTTTAACGAATCCGCCTGCTGGATTTCTGCTGGTAGTCTTAGATAGCCGGCAATCACGGCAACGAGGCCGATCAAGAACAAGCAGCGGTAAAGATTTAATTCAGACAGGGAATGCACTAACAGACCGGGCTTTTGGCTATCCCTTAAGCATAGACCCTCTGGGCTGATCTGCTAGTTACGCGGCATCGCCCCGGAGGACTCGCTCGCACGCTGTTTGCAAGCGCTTTGCGGCCTCGAGGAAGTGCTCTTGCGGCGTCCAGGCATAGGCAATACGGATACAGTCAGGGCCGGTTTGGCTAGCGTCGGAGAACCCGGTACCCGGATTTACGGCGATACCTTCCTCAACCGCAGTTCGCCACAGTGGCTCGAGGGGTATATCCGAGTTGAGCCTGGCCCAGAAGTAGAAGCCGCCTTTAGGTTTTTGCCATTGCATGTATTGTCCTACGGCTGGCGTAAGGGCAGCGTGTAGAGCGTCCCGCTTGGCCTGATAAAAGTCCCGGACGTACTCCATGTGCGGTTCGTATTCACCCGCACTGAGGAATTCGCTCATGGCGCGTAAACCCACCTGATTTTGTCCCATGGCGAAGCGCATTCTGGCAAATAGCGCCAGCAGTTCAGGTCGGGCGTGAATCCAGCCAACCCGAATACCGGTGGCCACGGTTTTTGAGAATGTGCCGGTGGTAACAATGCCCCAGTTATCTGCCAGTGTGGCAAAACTCGGCGGTGGTGCTTCATCATCAAACCACAATTCCCGATACGCCTCATCATCCAGGATCATCAGGTCATGTTCATGGGCTAGCTCGAGAATTGCCATGCGCCGCTGCTCACTCAAGGTCCAACCGGTTGGATTTTGAAAGGTTGAAATGGTGTATAGGAGTTTGGCGTTTTTGCCAGCGTCCTTAAGTTCAAGCAACAGACGTTTTAGCTCGTCTACTTTAATGCCTTCTGCATCCATATTGACGAAGCGAACATCCGCACCTACGCCGCGGAAGTTGTGCAACGTACCCATATAGGTAGGGTTCTCTGCAATGATGACGTCACCAGGGTTAATCAGGGAGCGAACAATCAAGTCGATCGCCCCGGATGAACCATTGGTCATCTGGAACTCATCCGCAGCCACCGGGACGCCTTCCATAGTGCTGCGATGTTGCGCCAGCCACTCACGGATTTGTGCAGGGCCGGCACCAAAGCCATAACGCAGCGCTGCATCACCTGGTTTGCTAAATACTACCTGGGAGGCAGTTTCGAGCTTTTTCTTCGGTAGCGTTTTAGCATCAGGAATGCCAACGGCAAGGTATAACAGATCCCGTTTTGGGGTTACATCTTTGGGTAAATCCCACTCGCCAGCAGTACCGTACAGCGGACCGGCAAAACGGTTTGCCACCTCCACAGGGGAGCGATTTGACCAGCGTTGGGCGAGTTTTTCTTTAATATCATTCATGGCGTAACCATAGCGCAAATTGAAGCTCTTCGGGGCGTGTTTTCTTCCCCGGCTGGCAGAGGTACTCTTAGATTTAATCAGGTAGCCATAAGTTCATGCCATCATGAAACCGATTATTAGCCAGGAACAACTGGATAGAGTTGCAGCGCCCCTCAGTCAGGCCTGGACACTACCCCCTGCGGCCTACACAGATCCGTTGGTGTTCGAGCAAGAAACCGCAGAGATTTTTCGTCAGGAGTGGACCTGTGTGGCGCGGCTCGAGCAAGTGCCCGCGGTAGGAGATTTCATGTGCGCAGATTTGTTTGGCCAACCTATTGTTATTGTGCGCAATGCTGAGCGAGAGGTTAAGGTAATGTCTAGTGTGTGTTTGCACAGGGCAATGCCAGTGGCGGAGGGCAGTGGTAATGCCACCCGCTTTGTTTGTCCGTACCACCATTGGACCTATGAATTAGATGGGCGCCTGCGTAGTGCCCCCATGATGCAAGACGTGGACGGTTTTATTGCTTCAGATCATCAACTGCCAGAGCTGAAAACGGAGGTGTGGTTGGGATTTGTCTTTGTCAGTCTGAACCCTAATGCCGAGCCCGTAGCGCCACAGCTTGAAGGTCTGAGTGAGAAACTAGCAGCGCATAATTTTGCCGGAAAAGAAATTGTCGAAACTATCGAGTTTGACAGTCCCTGGAACTGGAAAATTCTGGTGGAAAACTTTATGGAGGCCCAA
>JBKAGC010000120.1:0-10984 GCA_046290215.1 Pseudomonadales bacterium
AGGGGCTTACAGACCCCCGCAGAGACTTGTCTGAATTAATCAGAGGGTCCCTAGATCAGTTCCAGCGCCGCGCCGGGGCGGGTGTACTCAAGCCCCAGGTCGTCTGCCACTTCCGGGTGGGTGAGTTTTCCCCGGCACACGTTCAAGCCGTTCAATAAATGCGCGTCCGCAGCCATTGCTGCACGTGCGCCCTGGTCAGCAAGCGCCTGGATAAAAGGCAGGGTGGCGTTGTTCAGGGCCCTGGATGAGGTGAGCGGCACGGCGCCGGGGATGTTGGCCACGCAGTAGTGGATCACCCCATCCTTTATAAAGGTAGGATCATCATGGGTCGTTGGCCGCGAGTTCTCGCAGCAGCCCCCCTGATCAATTGCCACATCAGCTATAACAGAGCCAGGTCGCATCTTTTTGACCAGGTCGCTGGAGATCACGTAGTCGGCGCGCCCGCCAGGAATCAGCACCGCGCCCACCACCAGCGCGGCTGACATAACATGCTTCTCTATCGATTCCGGGGTTGACAGTTCGCAGCGTACCTTGCCGCTGAAACGGGAGTCCAATTCGCCCAGTTTGCTTTCCGAGCGATCGAGGATTGTCACCTGGCCTCCCAGCCCCAGGGCGATGCGCGCGGCGTTGCTGCCCACCACGCCACCACCAATGATGACCACTGACTCAGACGCGACCCCGGGTGCGCCGCTAAGCAGCACGCCCAGCCCGCCGTGGTGTTTTTCCAGATGTATCACGGCTTCCTGTACCGCAAGACGACCAGCGATCGCCGACATGGGAGTTAATAACGGTAACAGCCCGGCATTGTCGGTCACTGTTTCGTAGGCGATACAAACCGCCTCACTGGCAATCAGGTCATGGGTTTGCTCGGGGTCAGACGCCAGGTGCAGGTAGGTAAACAGGGTGTGCCGCGCCTCCAGTTTACGACGCTCCACAGCACTGGGCTCTTTTACCTTGACGATCAGATCAGCCCTGGCAAATACCTCATCAAGATCGCCAGCAATTTTGGCGCCAGCATCAGCGTATGCCTGGTCATCACAACCAATGCCCAGGCCAGCCTGGTGTTCAATCCAGACCTCATGTCCGGCACCGGTCAGGGTGGCAACGGATTCGGGGGTGAGTCCGACCCGGTGTTCCTGGGCCTTGGATTCTTTGGGGCAGCCAATCTTGGTCATGGGTAGCAATGGTCTCCGATCGTGATGGGTGAATTGGCAGGGGCGAGAAAGCGCGGAGTTAACCGAAAAGCGGTTTTAAAAGCAAGTCATATCGTTTATAACAACAAGCCTCGCCCATACTCTCAAAGACTACGATGCACGATAGCAAAATGACTAGTAAGGACAATGAAAATAACAGTAGTAAAGCCTGGTTAAGCAACCCAACCTGGCGCGGTACGCTGGCCAGCATGGCACTGTTTGGAGTGCTTGTCGGGATGCTTGCCATCGGCAGCGTCCAGGCGCAGGGCTTGCCCGACAACGACAACCCGGAGGTGCAGCGCGTCGAGCCATTCCAGGTGTTCGACAACCTCTACTATATCGGTGCGCGCTGGGTAGCGTCCTGGCTACTGGTTACCGACCAGGGCCTGATTGTGTTCGACGCGCTGTATGGTGATTTAACCGACCTGGTTATCGAGAATATTCGAGTTGGGATTGACCAATGAACGGCATACCTGATCGGCACCCATGCTCACTACAACCATTCCGGCGTGCGCCTTTCAGCAGGAGTTCGCGCCGTGGTCATCATCACTGAAGAAGACTGGCAAATGACAGGCTACTCTGTGTACGTGAATACCCAACGCGATCCTGCCCTGTGTGCCAGCCGACCCTCATCTGGGCCGCACCCAGATACGCTTCATGACGCCAGGCCGCCGCGGTGTCGTCGACTCTGTTTACCGTGTATGACGACGGTTTTCCGCACAATGCGTTCATGTTCGGTGGAGTGGGTCTGAACTTCGATGGCGTCGAACGTACCGAGTTGTATATCGACAGCGTCCAGCGTATTCAGCAACTCGAGAATATCGAAGTGAATATCCCCAATCATCCGGCGTCTGGCGATGTGTTTGCGCGCTACGAAGAACTGCAGGAGCGCGAAGAAGGTGAGCCTCACCCCTTCATTGACCCGCAGGGCTTTTCAGCCTGGCTGGACACGCTGCTGGCAAACGCCCAGGCCAAACTGGAAGAAGAACAGGCCGCTGCCGGGCAGTAGCAGGCAATCAGTTATTGGCGGCGCTGAAGAACGCCTCGCATTCGGCATCGGCCGGAAAGTAGTGTTCTATGAGTATTTCCTCCACCCCGATATCCAGGGCAGTGCCAAATTGGGTGATCGCCGTGAACATGCTAAGGGTCAGCTCGCCCATTTTAAAGTCAATAGTCAGTATTGGCCCGTCATCGGGTGATTCTTCCGGTGCCTGCCAGTTCTCCGGCACGTCCATGGCCAGAAGTGTTTCCAGCAGTTCGCGATGTTCGGGCTTGTCGTAAGCGAGCACCTGTCGACGCAGGCGCCGAAGCAGGTGACTGGCAACGTCCTCCCAGTTCAGCAGCAATGGCTTGAACACATCCTCGCGCAGTACCGCTTCCAGCAAGTTGTTGGTAGGCAGCTGTCCGGAGCTATCGACCACCTGACTGAACAGCCGCTGTTGGGACGTGTTGGCCATCAACAGATTATAGCTACCGTCCATCACCAGCGCCGGATAGGGATCGTGGTTGTTCAGCATCAGCTTTAGCGCCTGACGTACTGGCTGCAGAGCTTCTGAGTCCAGATCCAGGGCGGAGTAGGCCGGGGCATAGCCGCCAGAGTTGAGGAGCAGGTTGCTGTCCTTGTGCGGCAGGTTGAGCACTTCTGCCAGGCGCAGCAGCATGTTTCGGCTCGGGCTGGTGCGCCCGGTTTCAATAAAACTGATGTGGCGGGACGACACGTCAGCAAGCATTGCCAGGTCAAGCTGGGAAAGGCGACTACGCTTGCGGTATTCGCTTAGCAGGGTGCCAACAGCGGGCATGACGAAAACCTCCAGTGCTGGTTGCAAGGCGAGAAGTCAACAATAACGTGGGTAGGGTACCCAGTAGGTTTCGTGAAAACCATTACCTCTCAGGTAATGATATTGCTACTTGATCCCGCTGATTCAGGTCAAATGTTAATCTGCCAGCGCGCAAACAGGCGCCGCGGCTCCTACCCGGCATCGAGTTGTGCCTCGAGGGCGGCGTAACGCGGGCTTGCGGGTGCTCGTTGGACTGCCTGGCTCGCCCAGGCATGGGCCTGTACCAGGTCGCGGTCCACCCGGTCACCGTCATTAAACAGGTTGGCCAAAACGAAGGCGGCATCAGCGTGACCAGACCTGGCGGCACGTGAAAACCAGACGATGGCCTGCTCGACATCCGCTTCGACGCCGGAACCGTCCATTAGCAGGCTGGCGAGATTGTACTGGGCATTGACGTGACCCTGTTCAGCGGCCGCCAGGGTCCAGCGGTGGGCCGCCGCAAAGTCCTGCTCGACGCCGCGGCCAGTGAAGTAGAGGATCGCCAGGTTGTACTGGGCCAGATCCAGTCCCTGTTCCGCGGCAAGCGTGAATTCCCGCAGCGCAGTCTGGTAGTCACCGGACAGGGCAGCACTGACGCCCGCCTCATAGTCAGCCTGAGCCAGTCCGGGCGCCAATAAAAGCACCGTGGCCAGATAAATTACCGAGTATTTTGTATGCATAGCAACGAGTCTATTACAGCCACCCCCACCGGAAAACCACGAACCGCCAATTCACCATTTAATGACTATGAAAAACCAAGATTTTCGCTATAATACCGCCCTCGTTTCGGGCCCACCCGAACAAAACACGCACTCGTAGCTCAGCTGGATAGAGTACTCGGCTACGAACCGAGCGGTCGGAGGTTCGAATCCTCCCGAGTGCGCCACTTTTTTTGAAAGAACTCAGTTAAATCAGTTAGTTACATAGTATTTTCCCGTAAACCGTATACATCACCGTATACAATCACGCCCCGGGGGTTACACTATGGACTGGTTTCAATTGGGTTCTTACTGCATGTCGGTTCCGTACCTACACCTGCCCAAGAATCGAAGGACCTGGCATTACCGCCGCAAGGTTCCTTCCGATTTGCTGTCCCACTATAAAGTCAAGTTTTTCATGCGCTCGTTGAAGACCCGCGACGAGGAATTGGCTGCTAAACGCTGTTTGAAACTGAACAGTGAACTGGAGCAGGAATTTGATCGACTGCGGCGTGGCGTCCCCGATGGATATTCACCTCGTACCATCGACGCTGCCATCAAGAGGTTGGCCCAATACGGTCTGCAACCTGGCGACCTGTCAAGGCGACATACTGGTCGTGAAAGGCCTAGGCACTATGATTCGGCAACTCATGAGACGCCCCCGCCGTCCCTCGCTGATAAGTTCTTAGAGCAGATCGGCGAATTGCTGCACCGAAAGCTTTCTAGGCCTGACTACGAGGCCGTTATGTTTGAAGGCAAAGCGATCCCGGAAGGAGTTTTGCCCGAAGTAGACAAGATGGCTTACGACTTGCTCAAGGAAGACTACCGTCCATTGGCGTCAGAATACCCAGCCAATTACCTACGCCTCAAAAAGCGTGAAAACGACAAAAAATTTGCCAGTGAGGTGATGCGGGCAATGGATTTTTTATTGGAAGTGCTACCTGACAAGAGTCCTGGGGAGTATCGCCGTATGGAAGTCAGGCAACTAATTGATGTGCACGCAAGCAGCGGCCATTACAAAAGCGCTACTCTGGGCCGCAATCTGGGTATGGTGCGCGCGATGTTTAATAAAGTTGCCAAAGAGTATGACTTGAAGCAGGACCTCGTACACCCGTTCACTGATTTCGAGACAGGAAGGGAGGTTGATGATTCAACCAAGCGCCCCGACTTTACTACGGAGCAACTTGAGATACTGAGAAGGCCTATTGCGTCCCGACAGCCTGCTATCCCACAGCTTATTCATCTTATGTTGGAAACAGGGTTAAGAGTGAATGAGTGCTGCGGTCTGCTCGTGAGGGATGTGGTGTTGGAAACCGAGTATCCTTACGTGATTGTCCAGCAGAACCCTTTCAGGCGCCTCAAGACGCCCAACAGTAACAGATACATTCCTTTGGTTGGAGTCGCTCTGGAAGCGATGAGAGCGGCTGTGAACGGCAAAGAACCGGATGATTGGGTTTTTCCGAACTACATTGACTACGAAATGAAACAGTCAAAGAATACAGCTGCCTCAGCAGCAGTAAATAAACGGTTGAGAGCTATTCTGGGCAAGGATAGCCCGACCTGCCATAGCTTTCGGCATACGTTTAAGACGAGGCTACGGAATGTAGAATGTCCAAGGGACCTGCAAAACGAAATGGGGGGGTGGTCAAAGGAGGTGTCTGATAACTATGGCTCTCCAACCGACATTAAGATTAAGTATGGCTTCCTCCTAAAGGCTATAGACGCCCCAACTGGAGTGAAGTGGAATACTTAGCTCTATCTGCAACCAAAATCAGTTCTTAATGCGTCTTCATCGACCGAACCAAAAACACGTCTTTCAAATGATCTGATTTCGTCACAGGTGCAGCCCTTATCTGCGGAGCCAAGTTGACCCGACGAATTCATTGAAAACAGAGTATCTCCTTGCTGTACGCATGACCAATCGCCTGAACATGCAAAAAGAAATAGCGGCAGCGTTAGAAAAATCACCCTCATGGTTGATACTCCTCGGTTATGTTCTTGCAGGTTTGGAGTTCTGACTGTATTTCTGTCGTCTGCAGGTAACCACCGTGATTTATGTAGTTGAACTCCAACCAGCCTTTATACTTCTCAATCATTAGCCTATAGCTAGGACTTTCCAGTTTGCTGGTGTCTTGCAAAGCCGCTTCAATGTCTACTTCAACACCCCTTCCTATACGCATCAATGCGTCGTACATGTTGCTTAACTGGTATTGAACTATGGATAAATTAAAATAATTGTTGCCCAGCTCTTCGCCCGCATCCCTTGTAATAATAGCGCCCATAATATTAGAGAACGCAGAGCATCGAATGAAGGCGTTAGCTAAGATGGAGAAATCTTCTTCGGATTCAAAGTTATTAACTAACTCATCTACTTGTATCCAATCCGGTTTCTCTGGTTGACCGTTTGCAGCTAGGGAGGCGGTCAGGAAAAAGGTCGCAAACAGCAGTCTCATTCGTTTATTCCTTAGATTGTCATCATAATTGTGTGAGTGAGGATGGGTGAGGTACCCAATTAAAGCCATTTCTACTAATAGACCAATGCTTAAAAGCCCCTAATTACGTAGCATTGGAGTGAGCTTAATCACGAGTAATATTGGGCTTTTCTGTTCCAGAACTAATTGCTAACTGCATACCTCATCCTCAAGCCATTCATAAATTGTCGGCCAGTTTGATTGCGATTTCTGTTTAGTCGCATTTAAGGTTAGATAGCCGTAAAAGTTGCCGTTTGAATCTACAGCAGCTGGAGGGCTTGATGCATAAGGATTGCAGGCGCTGTATTGAGAGTACCGTGAACCATAGTCGCTAAAGCTGTTAAAAATACTTTCTGAACTAAATTGGCTTCCATATTCGCCATAAGTATTAGCAATAGAATCTTGTGCATACTCAGAGCAGTCAAGGCAGCCGAGATAGACTTCGTTATTCCTTCCTCCAAACAACATTAGTTTTGAGCCTGATCTATAAGGCGAACTTAATATTGTCTGATTTGCCTCCTGCATTGATTTATTGGCCTCAGCAAGAGCTTCATTAATCGCTTGCAGCTGTTCGGTAGTACATCCTGTACCAATAAGTAAAATCGCAAAGCAAATTAGTACCCTCATTGAGATTTCTCCGGGATTCTTCTGAGGTATGAACGTGGAGGCGTGAAATAAATAATTAAACGACTTCCTGAAACGGGCTAAAACTTCTTAAGTTAGGGACCAAGCGTTGTTGCGCCCATCAAATCGATACAAATCCTAGACTTTTCCGTTCCAGAATCGATCACGTGAAGTTTGAGGGTCGCATAAACGGAGTAGCCCTGTACAGTCTCTCTAAAGCCTTGATAAGCCCAGAGCAGCAGCTAAAACAGCCTCTCACGGACGGGCAAGGGCAGCTAAACAGCCCTGGGAGGGGCTATACAGTTACAACCGGGGGATGGCAGGGTATAAATAATGGGGCGGTATAGCGCTGGATAGACGGCTAAGTGCCTCTGACAACACCCATTCCATGGGCACGGAGGGCTGCTCAGTAGCGCTGATGTGGCTCTAAAGGACTGAACAGTCCTATGTCGGGGATAATGCTGTTCAGGCAGGCTGCACAGCCCATGACAACCCGCATAGAGTAGCACCACTCCAGTCATTATTAATCCATACCCTGAAAAGGCTTTAAAGGCTTCTTAGTCCTATGTAGTCTCTCCTCATAGTAATCCTGTTAAGAACTACTACCCAGTTATCGCTATATACAGACAACAAAGCCCCAGCCAGCTATCGTCATATGTTCCACAAAGACTACAACTACATTTCTTACGACTTCATGAGCCTCGACCCAAAGCTAGTTGCAAAGGCTAAGGAGCTAGAGGAACTGTACAGGACTGACACCCAGCCCCAGCGTAGGAATAAGAAGCCTTATGGTCATGCCTTTAACGTCATTCTGACGGCCATGGAGATTGGTGACGTATACGATGGGGAACTGATCTATATCTCCTTAGACAAGAACATTTTTACAGGCCAGGCCAGAAGAAGCTCTACACACAAACCAGAGAGCTATCGCGCTCTGAACTGGCTGATTAGCAAAGGCTATCTGGACATAGTCCATGGCGTAAAACGAACTAAGCCGAAACCAGGGGAGCCTTCAGGGTTCACTCCTTCAGCTTACAAGCTTAGTGGTAAATGGTTATCAGAAGTATCAACAGAACCCTTATCTAGCCCAGAGTCAATTGTCAGGAACACTGACGCGGACTACGTAGAACTGAGGAAGAAGGTAAGGGTCAAAAATCAGGAAGACCCACAGTCCAGGCTCGTTAAGCCTACAGAGGAGCAGCTGGAGAAGCATAGAGGGATGATAGAGGCTTCTGAGAGGCTCCTGAGGCAGTATGATGAGTTAATGAGGAGTGTGGTCATATCGCTTGGAGATGAGCCTCTGTCGCCCGCTAAGACGTCTATGACGCGCATCTTTAGCAAGGCATCCTACGAGCTAGGTGGCAGGCTATATTGCCCGATACAAAACCTGAAGAAAAAACAACGCCCGTATCTCCGCTTTAATGGCGACCCTACGATAGAGCTAGACTATGGCTCTTTGCACCCACACATGCTGTACCACAGAGAAGGCTTAGAGTTTCCTGAAGAAGACCCTTATGAGATAGAAGGCTTTGATCGTGACACGGTAAAGAAAGCCTTCAATACAATGCTTAATCGTGGCGGCAAGGGGGTAAGTAAGTCCGCAGCAAACTCGCTGTCAGAGTCCTTAAAAATCCCTGTAAAAAGGGCGAAGGAGCTAGAAAAAGCTATCCAGGAAATACACAGCCCTATCAAGCACTACTTCAACACGGGGGTAGGTCTAAAGCTGCAGAGGCTGGACAGTGACTTGGCGATAAAGATTATCGATACGTTTATAAACCATTGGAACAGGCCAATCATTGGTGTGCACGATTCCTTTATATGCAGTGTCAGGGATGTAGGAAAGCTTTGGGGGTTAATGTTCCAAGCTTATGACGAATTGTTTAATTCCGAAGAGTCTTGGGAAAAGGCTATGTCCGAAGCCGGCGATGCTGAGAGCTTGAAAGGTGTTGTAGGAGCCAGGGTGATTAAGCCGACTAGTTTGGACTTTTCAGATGAGCTTAGCGAAGCCATAACAAGGAATGCTCTGAATGAAGACGATGGGATGGATGATGCGTTCTGGAATAACCTCTTAACAAATGATGCAAAGTATCTCAAACTTCAGAACCTATAATGCTTTATTGCAAAACTAACTGCTCGCCTATTTATATACGTATGCGACACACTTAAGTTTTTTGAAATCCGCTCTTTGTTTTATGACTGGCATGCAATAACCGCAAACATAGCTAGGTTTTTTTAATAATAAGCAGAGGTTTATAAAGATATGTTCATTAAAGCCCTTTGTATCGTCGCTATTCTCGTATCTGCTCCCCTGTATGCTCAAGATTATCAACTTGAGTTCTTCAGGGAGTTTATAGAGAAAGACGACCCCGACACATTAGACTACTGGTATACCCATGGTGAGGCGTGCCCTTGGTCTGAGAGTGAGGGAACAGAAGTTATCACAGGAGTGCTAAAACGTAGTCGGGTTCTACCAACGCAGGGTTTGGGCAAGGCTAATGGAGTCTATTTGTTTGCAAAATCAACTTGTTTAGAGCTTGCTCACGAATTTGGGTTTGCAGTAAATTTTTATGTCGTGTTCGGAGAAGTTGGCGATAAAGGAAGTATTGTTTATGACAAGGACTATGGCGGTCTTGGGTCTGGTGCGCCTGACGATAAACGGTTTTTTCTAGACAGTTTAAGGTCGTCTGTAGAAGCCGCCGTAACAGATTTCATTGAGGTAAACTTCTTGCTTGACGACCAATGAGCCCCCTGATTCTGACTTCAGCGCTTCGACCATAGGGGTATGGGACACAAAATGTTTGATATAGAGCTCACCTACTACTTACTTTGTTTTTTAGCTGCCTTTGTCCTCTTCTTCAAGCTCCATAAAGATGGAGAACCTCCATTTGCAGTTTTAGGCTATATAAACCCGAGCGCTGCTGAGTCACCTTGGGGCAAGTTCTTTGAGGCGATTTTATTTGCGACTGTAGGAGCGATTATTGGGACGTTGTTGACTATTCCTACATCGCCTTCACAGGCTATCGCAGCTGGCCTAGGATGGACCGGACTCCTTTCTGCAACGAATTCAAGTGGGAGCTAAGATGAAACGAGAACAAGATCGGGTTTTTGACTCTCAGCACAAAAGTATACAGTCCATTCTGAAATCTTTAGAGAAGGACTTAGAGCAAGAGAGCAAGGAATACAAGAATTTAAATGAAGTTTTAATAAATTACTTTATACACGACCTCAATTACAGCGACACCAAGAAGGCAACGTCCACAGCATCAAGTTTCATTAAGAACTACGAGGATACGTTGAAGAAAGTTCAGAGTATTGAGAAGCGTGAAAGTAAATTATTTAGCACAACGAGTAATGTTGCATTGCTGACAATTATTGGTGCTGCTATCTCAGCCTCTGCTGCGCCTTTCGCCGTTGTCCCTGCTGCTACGATAGCGGCGATAACGGCCTTTTTAGGCTACATTTTTAAGCTTAAATTAGATAGCGCTGCCAAGGATGAAGTAAAGGACCTGATAAAAAATATTAACAAAATCGGTATGGGGGCTTTGGGCGAAGAGGGCTTACCAGATAAAGCAAGCGGGACGCCGAAAAGTGATGCTGCTTCTTAAGACGGTCTACGGCTGAGGGACCTGCATGCTAAAAGTAATTACTTGGATTCTGTCGTCAGTAATAGGGTCTGCTGTGAGCACACTATTTTTATTATGGCTAGGCGGATATGCAAACTACATAGAGAATAGTTACTACGAGCAAATAGGAATTAACATAGCTTATTTTCTCTTTATGCCAGCGATTCCTGCAATTTATGGGTCGAAGCTTGCTGCTGATTTCGGGCCAAGAAATGTCAAAACCAAGGAAAAGTGGTTTTCTACTATAAATGCTATAACTACTACGGTGATTCTAGTTTTGATTCAGGTATATGTGGGCCTGTTAATAACCGCAATCGTTTACCTGATTTCAGCTTGGCTCTGTACTTATATCATTTTCGAGAATGCGAGCGAGATGGAGAAAAAAGCATAGGAGTCGGCTAGATACAGCGGCGTCTTTTCCAAAGCCATCAAGCATAGTGGTACTAAAATATAGAGCGCTGAAGGGCAGGTAGAGCCGGGCACTACGCTGGAATACCTCATCCGTTTCCAGAATACAGGCACAGACACTGCATTCACAGTGGAAATCCTGAACCCCTT
>JBKAGC010000121.1:0-10969 GCA_046290215.1 Pseudomonadales bacterium
TGAGCAATATCTAAAACGCTTTCCCGGTGGCGGCAAGCATCCGCAACCAGTTCATACAGTCTATGGTGGTGCCAACCTGTACGGGCCTGGTGCCGCTCAAAAGCTCACCAATCTTGCGCAAAAACACATGCAGGCGTTTGCCCCGGATCTGGCGGCGTTTGCTGCTAATCTTGATTTAGATAGTACCGATCCGCTGGTCAGCACGGTGTTTGCGCGCGTTGAAAAGAAATTGGCGCAACAGGCGATTGAAGATCATCGAGTGGATTTTGAAGATGGCTACGGCACCCGCTCTGATGAGGAAGAAGATGGTCATATTGAGTCTGCCACCGCTGCCATGGCCGCTGGCCTTGCTGACGGCACATTGCCCCGGGGCATCGGCATTCGCATCAAAGCACTGAGTGAAGAAGCCAAGCAGCGCAGTTTACGTACGCTGGATCTGTTTATATCGCGGCTCGCGGTAGCGGCTGCGGGCCAATTTCCCGAACAATTCTTTGTCACCTTACCGAAAGTGACATCCACCACCCAGGTCGAAGTGTTGAAAGAAGCATTGGACATGCTTGAGGCGCGTATTGGGCTGCCGGAAAATACCATTCGTATTGAGGTGATGTTAGAGAATGTTCAGGTGCTGTTTGCTGAGGACGGTCATTTTGCCTTGCGCGATCTGGCTGCCGCAGGAGGGGGCAGGGTGGCGACCATGGTACTGGGCACCTTTGATTACACGGCCAGTGCCAATATCAGTGCAGCATTTCAAACCCATGATCATCAAGTGGCAGACTTCGCCCGGCAGATGATGATTTCGGCGCTGCGGGATTCTGAGGTGAATATTTGTGATGGCGTCACGAACTTGATGCCCATTCCGCCGCATCGGGGTACCGATCTGAATGAGGCGCAACAGGCCGAAAACATCGCTGCGGTTCGCGCTGGTTGGCAATTACACTTCAATAATATTTTGCATTCTATGCGCCTGGGGATTTATCAAGGTTGGGATCTCAATCCGGCGCAATTGCCGATTCGTTTTGCTGCGGTTTTCTATTTTTATCTCACGGGTCTTGCGGAAGCCCAGGCGCGACTGCAAACCTTTGTGGGTAAAGCGGCGCAAGCATCGCTGACCGGCAGCACCTTTGACGATGCCGCAACGGGGCAAGGGCTGGTGAATTTTTTCCGCAATGGCTATCACTGTGGCGCGCTGACCAGCGATGAGGTGCTCGAGAGCGGCGTCACCATTGCTGAACTGGAGCGTGGCTCATTCGTAGAAATTGTTGCTAACCGCACTAATCAAGGAAGTCAGGGAGAAGCAGGTTGAGTTCGCTCGTGATCGCTCAAGTGGAGCAAGTTCAAAGTCTTGTGGCACGAGGCTTTAGTTTTATCAAAGCAAATAGTACTGAGGGCGACAGGGTATCGGCGGCCAGGTTAGATCAACAACAAAACGCCATTTTTGAATTGGCAGTGGCCCATGCCCAGCTCATGACCGCCAGTGGCTATTTAGCTTATGCGCGAGAACGCGCTGAGCGCGACCAGGCGTTGGCGAACCTGTTCGCTGCAGAAATGTGTGCTGAAGTGATTGGCCGACTTAATCGGGCCGCACCGGATTATGGTTTAAGCAGTACTGATCTCGCCGTTGATGGCGATTTCTGGCCGGCGCTACATAAAGTTTTGAGTCGCGATGCTGTGGTAGACCTGGGTGCTGCCATTGCAGATGACGCGAGTCTGGGTGATCGGGGTCTCGGCGAAGAGCACGCCATGATGGCGGATACTTTTCGCCAGTTTGGCGAGGCCGTGGTGGCGCCACGGGCAGAAGAAATTCATCGCCAGGATCAGCTGATTCCCGATGAGATTTTGCATGGATTACGGGATCTCGGTTGTTTTGGCTTATCGGTGCCAGAGCGATTCGGCGGGCTACTGCCAGATGATGGTGAAGACAGTATTGGCATGATTGTGGTGACCGAGGAGCTTTCCCGGGCGTCCCTGGGCGCCGCCGGTAGCCTCATTACCCGCCCAGAAATTATGGCCAGGGCGTTACTAGAAGGCGGTACCGAGGCACAACAAGCGAAATGGTTGCCGAAAATAGCAGCGGGTGAACCCCTTTGTGGTATTGCGCTGACGGAACCAGACTATGGTTCTGATGTAGCCTCAATGAAGTTGAAAGCAACCCAGGTAGAAGGTGGTTGGCTGTTATCCGGGTCTAAAACCTGGAGCACCTTTGCTGGTAAGGCTGGCGTCCTGCTCACCATTGCTCGCACCAATCCGGATTTGAGTCTAGGTCACCGCGGTTTGTCGTTGTTTATGTGTGAGAAGCCGTCGTTTGATGGCGAAAGTTTCGAGTTCACGCAGCCTGGTGGTGGTAGCTTGTCCGGTACGGCAATTGCCACGGTGGGTTATCGCGGCATGCATTCATATCAATTGTTTTATGATGACTTCTTCGTTCCAGATGAAAATGTTGTGGGTGAAAGTCAGGGTCTCGGCAAGGGGTTTTACTTCACCATGCGCGGCTTGATGGGTGGTCGTATCCAGACAGCGGCACGAGCTTGTGGCGTGATGCAAGCGGCATTCGATCATGGACTGCGTTATGCCCGGGAGCGTAAGGTATTTGGCCAACCTATTGCTGATTTTGAACTGACCCAGAGCAAGTTGGCGCGCATGGCTGCACATTTAGCCGCGGCCCGGCAAATGACTTATGCCGTGGGGCGCTTGATGGATGAGGGCAAGGGCCAAACCGAGGCTAGCCTCGTAAAATTATTTGCTTGTAAATCTGCAGAATGGGTAGCGCGCGAGGCCATGCAGATTCATGGCGGTATGGGTTATGCGGAAGAAACCGCGGTGAGCCGGTATTGGCAGGATGCCCGGGTATTGTCAATTTTCGAGGGCACCGAGGAGACTCTGGCCCTCAAGGTGGTAGGCCGCAATCTGGTGGAAAACGCCGATTAGCATTAAGCGCCCGAATATTTATAATGCATGGCTTGTTTGCTCGGCCTACCAGGTCATCAGCAAGCCTGTTTGAGTTAATTTAATAGTCAGTTTGGACCCATTATGGATTTAAATTTCAGCGAAGAAGATTTTGCCTTCCAACAAGAAGTTCGCCAGTGGATTAAGGAGAACTATCCGGAAGAAATGCGGGAGCGCCACAAGCGCAGTGCCAATGGTCATCTGGATAAGGATGATCATGTGTACTGGCAGCAAGCCCTGGCGAAAAAAGGCTGGGCGGGCCTGAACTGGCCAGCGGAATACGGTGGCCCTGAATTCACGCCCACGCAAAGATATCTATTCGATCTGGAAATGGCAGCGGCAGACACACCAGGCATCTTGCCGTTTGGTCAGTCCATGGTAGCGCCGGTGATCATGAAATACGGCACCGAAGAGCAGAAACAAAAGTACCTGCCTGATATTCTCGCCAGCAACGTCTGGTGGTGTCAGGGCTATTCTGAACCAGGCTCAGGTAGTGACCTCGCGTCACTGCGAACCAAAGCCGTCCGCGACGGTGATGAGTATGTGGTGAATGGCCAAAAAACCTGGAACACCCTGGGTCAATACGCCGACATGATTTTCTGTCTGGTGCGCACCAGCGATGAAGACATCCGCCAAATGGGTATTTCATTTCTGCTGATCGACATGAACTCACCAGGCATTGAAGTGCGTCCCATTGTCACCATTGATGGCCCGGCCGAGGGTCGTCAGGAAATCAACGAAGTGCATTTCACTGATGTGCGTGTCCCGGTGGAAAACCTGATTGGCGAGGAGGGCAAAGGTTGGACCTATGCGAAATACCTGCTCGAATTCGAACGTGGCAATGCCTATTCCCACGGTCTCAAAGCTGGTCTGCACGGCATTCGTGCTATGGCAGAAACCGAGATTGGCGCCGATGGTAAACCGCTGATTGAAGATGAAGACTTCCAGCGCAAACTAAACGAAACGGAAATTGCCATTCACGCCATGGAATTCACCGAACTGCGAATTCTAAGTAGTCTTAGCACGGGCAAAAATGTTGGCCCAGAGTCTTCCTTACTGAAGTGCCGTGGCACCGAATTGCAACAACGTCTTACTGAACTCGCCGTAGAGGCGGTAGGAAACTACGCATTGCCGTTCGACAACACGGGTTCTATGAAGGGTGTTAATTTCGATCCCATTGGTCCAGAGTATGCCGCGGCTACAGCGCCGGCTTACTTTAACAACCGTAAGGTTTCCATTTACGCTGGCTCCAATGAGATTCAGCGCAATATTATGGCCAAGCTGGTATTAGGGCTATAGGAACCGCGCCATGAAACTGCGGTTAGGTGTGCTGGACCAATCACCGATTCGGTCTGGCGGTACCGCCAAAGAGGCACTAGAGGATTCAGTGCGCCTGGCCAGGCTCACTGAATCCTTAGGTTATGAGCGCTATTGGGTAGCCGAACATCACGGCTCAAATAGTTTCGCTGGCTCTTCTCCGGAACTCCTTATTAGTCGTATTGCTGCAGAAACCTCTCGCATGCGGGTCGGTTCAGGTGGCGTCATGCTGCCTCACTACAGCCCCTATAAAGTCGCGGAGAACTTTCGCCTCCTGGAAACCATGTATCCAGGTCGAATTGATTTAGGCATTGGTCGCGCGCCAGGTAGCGACATGGTAACGGCCCAGGCGCTTGCCTATGGTTCTCCGGTCGGTATCGAATATTTTGCCAACAAGGTCATTGATTTGCAGGCCCTGATTAAGGGAGAAGCGCCTACTACTAAAGGTCTGGAATCCGTGGTGGCCACGCCGCGCGCAGATACTGTACCGGAAATGTGGCTGCTGGGTTCTAGTGAGCAAAGCGCTATGTATGCTGCCCATTTTGGCTTGCCGTATTCGTTCGCACATTTCATCGCTCCGGATCAAAGCCAGGCTTGTGTAGCTCGTTATCAAGAACTTTGTCAGCAGGCACAAATTCCAGCACGGGCGAATCTAGGGGTGTTTGTGATTTGCGCGGAAACCCAAGCGAAAGCCCAACAACTCGCATTATGCCGTGATTTATGGCGGCTCCGTTTCGAAAAGGGTGATCCTGGTCCATGCCCGTCTATTGCCGAGGCCGAAGCGTTTGAATTTACCGAGGCAGAGCGAGCCCGTTTGGATCAACGCAACAAACACACCATTGCTGGCACGCCAGACGAGGTTCGCGCCCGGTTAGAAAACCTTGCCGCAGACCACGGGGTCGATGAACTGGTGGTGGTTACCATTTGCCATGACTTCGCCGACCGAGCACGATCCTACGAATTACTAGCCGAAGTTATGCAACTGCCCGTGGCCGCCTAGGCAACCGCCCCAATATCCACACCCATAAATCGTGCCTCACCGAGCTTCTCTGCGGTGATATGGGTGGGCATTTGAGCCGATTCTGAATGCCGATATATTTCATCCAGAGTCTGGGCGATGCGATCAATATGTTCGATCACCTTACTATGGTCGTATCCCTCGCGCTCATAGTAGATATCGATAATGCCACCGGCATTAATCACAAAATCTGGTGCATACAGGGTGCCCTTATGAAAAAGATATTGACCTGCACCATCGTTGGCCAGTTGGTTATTCGCTGCTCCGGCAACTATAGGCGCACGAAGCTCCACAAGGCTGGTGGTGTTAAGCGCACCGCCAAGAGCACACGGGGCATACACTTCAACAGGTAGCGTATGAATGGTGTCGTTGTCGACGACTTTAACCTTGTCGCCGATGTCACTATTGAGTATTCGGTCTATGGCACCTTGATAAGCGTCAGCGATGTGTACGGTTGCACCGCCCTTAACTAACAGTTCAGTTAAGTTCCGGCCCACATTGCCCACGCCTTGTACGGCGACATTAACCCCATCTAACGAGGTGTTGCCGAAACGGTGACCCAGGCTGGCGCGAATGCCTACGTAAACACCGTAGGCGGTAGAAGGTGAGGGGTCGCCATTTGCGGTAGTGCCGTCGGGTAATACTCGTTCCACCATACCGGCAACATGCTCGGTTTTTGTTGCCATGGCACGGATGTCGGCCACGCCAATACCAGAATCCTCTGCGCCAATGTAAGCGCCATCAAGGGTTTCAATAAATGCGCCCATTGTCGCCATCAAGTCTTCACGTGGGGCCGTTTTAGGGTCGCTAATAATGACCGACTTGCCACCACCTAGAGGCAGGTTGGCGAGGGCGGATTTGTAAGTCATACCTTTTGATAAACGCAGCACATCGGTCAGTGCATCAGCTTCACTTTGATAGGGATATCTGCGGCAGCCGCCCAGAGCCGGTCCCAGGTTACTATTGTGGATGGCAATAATTGCCCGAAGTCCCGAGGTTTCGTCGTGGCAACGAACGATGCGTTCGTGATTGGCAAATTCCTCATGGTCTTGCCCGTCGATCTCTTCAATAAACATGGTGACGCTGGTCCTTTGGTGTCTCGATGTTGCTAAATTGCGATAGGTGTTAATTGAGTCCTGGGGGAACCCAGGGCCGCCTTAAGCGGCTTCTGGGTCGAATATTTTGATGGCTTCTGGTTCGGCCTTGAGTTTCGCCAGAGCATTGAGTTGCTGCTGTCTCACTTCGTCATAGTTGCGGTGTTTCACGTAACCGAAGCCGCGAATCTGCTCTGGTGTGGCGAGCAGTGCTTGAACCTGGTGGATGTCTGGGTTGTCTAGACTCAGTGCCTCATCCATAAGCTGCTCGTATTCCTGCAGAATTTGCCGCTCCAGCTTGCGATCCTCGGTATAAGCGAACGGATCAAATCGGGTGTTGCGGAGAAACTTGAACCTGGCCAGGACGCTGAACACCGGGAACATCCAGGCGCCAAAAGTGAGCTTGCGCGGCAGCTGGCTGTGGGGATCTTTTGGCGCAAACAACGGTGGCGAGAGATGTATCGACAGCTTGTAATCTCCCTCGAATTCTTCTTCAAGAGATTTGCGGAAGTTGCCATCGCTGTATAAGCGCGCCACCTCGTATTCGTCTTTGTAGGCAAGCACCTTGAAGTAATACCGGGCCACGGTCATGGCAATGGCCTCGCCAAAACGAGCTTTGACTGAATCAACCCGGGCGCGATAGCGTTCAGCCAAAGCGCTGTTTTGATACTGAGTCAGGTAGGCTTCGCGATCAGCCAGCAATTCCTGAAAGGTTTCTGGTTTTGGTTGTTTATTGGCAGCAAAGGTTAATGCCGACTCGTCGTGGGCTTTGAGTCTGCCGAGGTTAAAGGCCTTGAGGTTTTGTTCAACACCAGCACCGTTTAACTCAATTGCGCTTTTAATTGCATCGCCGCTGATGGGGATAAGGCCTTTTTGGAAGGCATAACCCGCAAGAAAAATATTCGCGGCCAGGGTGTCGCCGAGTAAGCGTTCAACAATGTCGGTGGCATTCACAAACAAGGTGTTGTCCTCACCGACACACTCTTTGATGATTTCCTGCATGGATCTCGCGGGGAATTTCGCATCCGGGTCGCGGGTGAATTCCGCGGTCATGGCCTCATGGGAGTTGATGATTGCGGTGGCCTGATTTCGGTCAACCTTCACCATACTGTCATTAGCTGCAGCCACCACGAGGTCGCAACCTAATACGAGTTTTGCGCCGCCGGCGGCAATGCGTGCGGCATGTATGTCCTCGGCTTGTTTAGCCACTTGCAGGTGCGTGATGACCGCGCCGAACTTCTGCGCCAGACCTGTCATGTCGAGTACGGATGCACCTTTGCCTTCGATGTGTGCCGCCATACCAAGGATTGCACCCAGAGTCGTAACCCCGGTGCCTCCCACGCCAGCGAGAACGACACCGTAGGGGTCGTCAAACTCGGGTAGGGTAGGTTCAGGAATTTGCTCGAAGCTAAACTCTGCGTCTTCTGGTTTCACCGTGCGTATTTTGCCGCCACTGACGGTGACAAAACTCGGGCAAAAGCCTTTGACGCAACTCATGTCTTTGTTGCAGCTTGATTGTTCAATTTTCCGTTTGCGACCGTAGCGGGTTTCTTCTGGCACCACGGAAAGGCAATTGGATTTTTTGCCGCAGTCGCCGCAACCCTCGCACACGGCTGTGTTGATAAAAGGACGGACATCCGGGTCGGGCATCAAGCCACGTTTGCGCCGCCGGCGCTTTTCCGCGGCACAAGTCTGGTCATAAATGATGACCGAGGTACCACTGTATTCTCTTAGTTCACATTGCAGCGCTTCGAAGTCATCGCGGTGCGTGAAAGTTGTTCCGGCGGGGAATTCGCCGCGCTGGTAGTGGCTAATATCGTCGCTCGCCACGGCAATTCGCCGCACACCTTCACCATATAGTTGGTGAGCAATTTGGACCACAGACAGTTGACCATCTACCGGTTGGCCGCCAGTCATGGCCACAGCATCGTTGTAGAGGATTTTGTAGGTAATGTTGACCTTCGCAGCAATGGCGGCGCGTATTGCTAGCAATCCTGAATGGAAGTAGGTGCCGTCACCGAGATTTTGAAACACATGCTTGCCGGTGGTAAATGGCGCCTGACCAATCCAGGTGGCACCTTCACCACCCATTTGCGTAAAAGTGTCCGTCTCACGATCCATCCAGGTGGCCATATAATGGCAGCCAATACCGCCCATGGCGCGGGAGCCTAGCGGCACCACGGTTGAGGTGTTGTGTGGGCAACCGGAACAAAAGTGCGGCGTACGTTCCACCAGATCTTTTGGCCGGTTCAGGTATTGTTCTTTCTCATTCAAGAACGCTAGACGCTTCTCGATGGCCTGGCTAGTAAAGATCTTGGTGATGCGGGTGCAAAGGGCTCTGGCAATGATAGCCGGGGTCAGTTCGCCGGTTGCGGGAAGCAACCATTGACCCTGTTCATCTCGTTTGCCTATGACTCGCGGTCGAACATCAGTGTGCCAGTTGTAGAGTTCTGACGTTAGCTGATCTTCAATCAAGCCACGTTTTTCCTCCACCACAATGACTTCATCAAGGCCTGCTGCAAACTCATGGATACCCTCGGGTTCTAACGGCCAGGGCATACCCACCTTGTACAAGCGTAAACCGATTTCAGCGGCGAGTTTTTCATCAATGCCAAGATCCGATAGCGCTTGCAGTACGTCCAGATAAGACTTGCCGGTAGAGACAATTCCAATTCGCGGTTGTGGGCTATCCAGGGTAATCCGATTTAAGCGATTCAAACGTGCGAACTCTAACGCCGCGCTCAGCTTTTGATTGTGTAAGCGCAGCTCCTGTTCCAGCGGCTTGTCTGGCCAGCGAGCGTGAATATCCAGTTTGGTTTCCGGCACTTGAATGGCGAAGTTCTCGGCATCAATCAGGGTTGAATAGGAAGCGTCCACGGTTTCAGCAATGGTCTTTAAGGCTACCCAACAGCCGCTGTAACGCGACATGGCCCAGCCCATTAGACCGAGATCAATGATCTCTTGTACGCCCGCAGGGTTGAGTACCGGCATCATGGCATCTACAAAGGCGTATTCGGTTTGATGGGGTAGGGTGGAGGATTTGCAGCCATGATCATCACCAGCAATCACCAGCACACCACCATGTTTTGACGTGCCGGCATGGTTGGCGTGTTTGAATACATCGCCTGAACGATCGACCCCTGGACCCTTGCCGTACCACATGGCAAATACGCCGTCATATTTAGCGCCAGGGAAAATGTTGACTTGTTGCGACCCCCAAACCGAGGTGGCTGCCAGATCTTCATTGATGCCTGGCTGAAAATGAATGTGGTTTTCGCTTAAGAACTTTTGCGCTTGCCACAAGGTTTTGTCCAGGCCACCCAACGGTGAACCACGATAGCCGGAAATAAATCCTGCGGTATTTAAACCCGCGGTGAGATCGCGCTGACGCTGCAGCATCGGCAGCCTGGCCAGGGCCTGGCTACCGGTCATAAAAACTCGGCCAGAAGTCTGGGTGTACTTGTCGTCAAGGTTGATGGTCATCGTGTTTTACCCTCCAGGGTTGAGGGCGGTATAAACACGGCAATAGGAAGTACCAGACGGTACTGGGGTGCGGTAGCTGTCATGTCGTCTCCGTGGCAGGATCACTGCTGTGGAATATTTCTTTGTTGAACTTCGGGGTTACCGGTAATTCAGCAAAATGATGCAAAAAACTTGTTAGACCGGGTAGGTCTCGGCCGCGATGTTAACACTCCAGATGGCAGGGTCAACTGCCACCAGATACGGCTTATGCTGTGGTGCGTGACAAATAAGGCAGAATCTCTTTTACCACCCGGCGCTTTTCCGCGGCCACAGGCGGTAAAGGCGTTTGTGTCACAGCTTTCGCCACCAGCTCAGGCAAACCTAACATGCGCAGCACGTAGCGGGTGGTATCGTTGATTGCCGAGCGGGATAGTTTGCCGGTGGCAATCTCACGGGTCACATGGCGCGTAATGCCAGTGACAAGATTAGCAACAAATTCAGGGTCATCGATTTTGAAGCGGCCACGTTGGGCGCCAGTCTTGATGTCATGTAGGCATTGCTGTGGATCTTGCAGCAGCAGATGCTCTCCTTCAATACCGGACTTCTTGATAAACGTTTGCCATTCCTCGTTATCCAACGCCTCGTTGAAACAAAACTTCAGGGTGTTGGCCACCAGAGAGGCTGCATCGGTTTGATGCGCACGAATAGACTCAAGGCGCGCTTCAAAGTTACTACGGATGTCCATTAGCACGGCCTCGTAAATAGCCTGCTTGTTCTCGAAGTAGTTATAAAACGTGCCGAGGCCAACATTGGCTCGATTGGTAATGTCCTGGATGGCGATCTTAGCGTCGCAGCGCTCATCTACTAAGGTTCTGGCGGCATCGACAAGATTTTGTCGGGTGATTTCTTTTTTATTAGGTACTCGACTGATATCGGCGGTCACTCGCGGTGGTTCCTTATGGTTTATCTATCGGTATGGTGGGTTTGTTAGTTTTCTTATCGCTGTTGTAGACGCTTCTTTTTGTTAAACATATGGCTGCGGCGTCCATGTGCACCAGCGCACGGACGTGAAGACACTTGGCCAGCTCATAGTTTTCCTGGTGGCGTCGGGCAAGATCCAGGGTGGGTCCGATGG
>JBKAGC010000122.1:0-10963 GCA_046290215.1 Pseudomonadales bacterium
TCCTCGCGGGATGCTAGTGCACTTTGATTGTAAGTGAATTTATCTATAAGTCTGCAACTAGCCCAAACTTTTATTTATATTTGGGCTCGCTTGCAATTCCTTACAGTTATCATGTGGCCCGGCGTCGCCTCGGTCGCGTATGATATAAGCCTAGTAGAATTCTGCTGGTTGTCTTTGCAGTGAAGGGCCATCGGGAATTCATTGGCAATTGGTCATATTTTGCGCAAGAAGGCGCTGAGGGCAACCATGATGTTGCGACGTATATTTCTAGTCTGGGTTGGTCTCTTGCTTTCTCAGACGGCAGCCGCGAAAGCCGAGCGATTGCAGTTTCGCGTCCTCAGTAGCAGTGGTGAACCTGTCCATTCGGCAGTCATTTCCGCAGGCGAGGCACTCCCTGGGACAAGTGGTGCGGAAGCTGAAATGGATCAAATCGACAAAGAATTTGCCCCTTACGTGTTACCCATTCAACAAGGTCAGTCTGTGGCATTTCCGAATAAGGATAACGTCCGTCATCACGTGTACTCTTTTTCGCCGGCCAAACCCTTTGAAATTCGACTTTATTCCGGTCGTCCCGGAGAACCCGTGGAATTTGAGAACTCCGGGGTGGTCGTTCTGGGCTGTAATATTCACGATAATATGGTCGGCTACATTTACGTGACCCCGCGGCCTTACCGTGCCAGCAGTGACTACGGTGGTGATGTGGTGTTAGAGGTGGCATCGGAAGTTTCTGAAGTCGTCGTTTGGCACCCTAATCTGTCATTAGATTCGCAGCGGGAACTGCGTTTGGCGCTAGCGGATCTCAAGCAAGTGGAAGAGGCGAGCAAAACCGTTTACCTCGTTGAACTGGACATCCCGACGCCAGAGAGAAATCCCCAGGCGATTAGAGCGCCTGGCAATCGCTTTGACCGCTTCAAGATTGATTGATGCGTAGCCTTCGCTCTCAAATACTCTTGCTCAGCCTGGGTATTGTGCTGGTGACCAGCGCCACCATTCTGGTGGCGTTTTGGTTTAACACGCACCAATATTCGCGCGATCAAGTGGATGAGATGATGGCGAACGCAACCGCGACGTTTCGGCAACTCCTGGCTACACGGGAAGAACAACTCATTAACTCCGCACAACTCCTTACTTCCGACTTTGGCTTTAAGCAAGCCGTTGCCTCGCGGGATAACCCTACCATCGCGAGTGTGCTCAGTAATCACAGTGCACGGGTTGAGGCTGACCTGATGTTTATGACGGATCTTTCTGGTGTGGTTCAGGCCTCCACTCATTCCGGTTTGCAAACCCAGGTGCCATTTCCTTATGAATCACTGATCAAAACGGCGGCTGCGGGTGGTGGCACGGTGTCGTTTATTCGGCTGGACCGAGAGCTATTTCAAATTGTCATTATTCCAGTGCGCGCTCCGGTGCCTATTGCTTTCACCGGTATCGGCTTTAAGTTAGATATTGAGATTGCCGAGGAGCTAAAAGCCCTGACAAATATCGAGGTGTCTTTTCTGATTGATGAGTCGGATGAAGATGCGGTAGTGAGCACACTCAAGGGGCGTGAACTCGAGGCGGGTCTTGCCGCCACGGAAGACATCAATAATGCCTTTGGACTGTATATGTTCTCTGAGTCCAGTTATATCAGTCATTATGTCAATCTTGAAGCCGAAGACACCAGGCTTGTTCCCGCGGTGTTATCGATTAATCTCTATGATGCCTCCACCGGGTTCCGCCAATTCCGGAATGAAATTTTGCTCATTACCGTGGGTATTTTTGCTCTGGCAACCCTGGGTGCCCTGTTTCTGGCACGTAATATGTCAAGACCTTTGCAGAAGTTGGCAGGTGTTGCCGAGCAAATATCAGAAGGCCAATATCAATTAGAGTTGGACAACAGTAGTGAGACGGCAGAAGTGAAAAGTCTATATCACGCCTTCTCGCAAATGAGCGACCGGATTAGCGAGCGGGAGCAACGAATTCGCTACCAGGCCGAGCACGACTCTCTAACGGATCTGTTTAACCGCGAGACGCTGCTAGAAAAGCTAAACGCCAGGCTAGAGTCTGACCCGGAAACCCGGCTTACTGTGATTAGCCTGAAAATCCAAAACTATCGCAGCATCGATGATAGCTTTGGTCCGGATGTCAGCGACGGGGTATTGGTCTCGGTGGCAAAGCGTATGCAAGGATACGAACACAGCGCCCATGGTCGTGTAGGTAGCGATGAGTTTGTATCGGTGTTGCTTACCCGGCCCAATGCGGAAAAAGAGTCGGTGGAGAGTTTTTTAGCGTTTATCGGCAAAAACCTTGCGATTAATGAGTTTGTCTTTAACTTGCAGATGGTTGCGGGGTTTGCCCAGTTTCCAGCACAAGGTCGCCGAGCCGAAGAGCTGCTCCGCCGGGCCACCATCGCCATGGAGAAATCCATGCAGCGCCAGGTGTCCTTAAGTGCCTATTCCGATGGCGATGATGAAGAGCACTTAAAACGGATCAAGACCATTGCCGACCTTCGCGCAGCGCTGGGTCAATCAGATCAACTGAGCATGCACTATCAGCCGAAATTGAATCTAGGCAATAACAAGATCGAAAAGATGGAGGCGCTGATTCGCTGGATCCATCCGGAAGATGGATTTATCTCGCCGGAGTACTTTATTGCCCTGGCTGAGCAATCCTCTATGATCAATCAGGTGACCGATTGGGTGATAAATGCCGTGATTGCTCAGATCGCCGAATGGCATTCACGCCATCCCAAGCTGCAAGTGGCGATTAATATCTCGGCCCGTGATCTTGAGCGAGAGGAGTTGCTAGACTACACGTTGCGCCTGTTGGCGGAAAAGGATTTGCCCACCAGTTGCATCTGCTTTGAAATGACTGAGCGCGACATGATGAGTAACGCCGACAAAATAGAGCAGCAGATGCATCGGCTAACGGATGCCGGATTTGAACTGTCGATTGATGACTACGGAATTGGAGAATCCTCCTTGTCACGTTTGCGCCGGATGCCGTTGCGGGAGCTTAAGATTGATCGCGCCTTCATCACACATCTCGATACCTCTGAGGCAGATCAGATCATCGTTAAGTCAACCATTGAACTTGCTCACAGTTTTGGTCTTCGGGTGATTGCTGAAGGCGTTGAAACCTCCGCGGCACAAGCTATGCTCAAGGAGTTACAGTGCGACTACTCGCAGGGCTATTATTTGTCCCGACCGCTTCCAGCAGAGGATGTTGATGTATGGATGGCTGAGTTTGAGCAACAAGTTAACGATCTAACCTAACGAACCAATAAAGTCTAAATCTATCTCGTGAATAAGTTTTTGTTTCTGGTCTGCCTGGGCTTGTGCTTGAGCAGTCAATCGTTTGCCGCTGACGGTAAAATTTTGATCACTTCTGGTATTACTCAGTTCGAAGGCGCTGGTGGTGGCGGCATTGTGCCGTTTGCGACCCTGGCGAGTTACGCCACCCGGGAACAAGTGGGATTTACAACACATCGTACCAGACTGAATCTGGACGATTTCGAGCTGAATTCATATGGGTTTAACCTGAATTTAAAAGATCGAGTTGAACTGAGTTATGTTCGACAAAAGCTAAAAGTGGAGCCGTTAAGTCTGGTGATAGAACAAGATGTCTATGGCGCTAAAGTGAAGTTGTTAGGTGACTTGATATATGACGGTATCCCGCAGGTTTCATTCGGCGTGCAGCGTAAAGAATTAGAAGACCCGGCGATATTACTCGAGGCAAGAGCCAGTGATGGCACCGATTACTATTTGGCGGCGAGCAAGCTCCATGTTGCCGCCATCGCTAATCGCAATGTTTTATGGAATGTCACCTTGCGCAGCACGAACGCCAATCAAACCGGTTTTCTTGGTTTTGGTGGGGCTGATAACTCCAGCCGGGAGCTAGAGGCAGAATTGGCGTTGGCGGTGCAATTGAATCGCTATATGGTGGCTGGCGTCGAGTATCGCACGAAACCCGATAACTTAAATGCAGTGGATGAAGACGATTGGATGGACGTATTTGTGGCCTGGGCGCCTAACAAGCACTTGAGCTTTACTGCCGCCTACACTGATTTTGGTAGTATCGGCGGCCTGGACGATCAAACCGGTGTTTATCTATCAGTCACGGGGAGCTTCTAATGATCAGGCAAAGTTTACTCGGTATGGCCTTGGTATTGTTGGCCGGCTGCGTCAGCCAGCAACAAGGCACCTTGTACGAACGCCTTGGCGAGCGCGAGGGCATTGATCGCATTGTGGCGCGATTTATTGTCAGTATTGAATCAGAACCCAGAGTGGCGAAACACTTCGAGGCCACAGACCTGGATCGCTTTTACGATAAGTTGGCGGAGCATATTTGTTTTCTTGCTGACGGACCTTGTGAGTACACCGGCGACTCAATGGTGGATGTTCATACTGGTATGAATATCACCGAAGCGGAATTTAACCTGCTCGCAGAAATGGTTCTGGACGCTATGGATAAAGAAAACATTCCTCATCCCACCCAGAACGACCTGATCGCAAGATTGGTGCCGCTGCGTAGCGAAGTCATTTATTTACAGTAGTGCTTTCTCCGCAACCGGTGCCACTAGTTCCCCCAATAAATATAGGTGTCGTCTGGGCTGATTTCTTCTCGCAGGTGCTTGTCGACATTGATTGCTGAAGCGCTAGAAGAATCCCAGAGTGGCGGAACCATCTCAGCATTATGTGCCGCTAACAGGTCTTGAAGTTGGGCAACCACTTCTGGGTGCGCGTCGGCAATGTTGTTCTCTTCGCCAGGATCCTTGCTCAGATCAAACAGAAAAGTGTTGCCCATTAATGGGTCCACTGCCAGCTTCCAATCATGGTGGCGCACGGTGCGGTAATCCCCGGCGCGCCAGAACAGCGTATCGTGGGGTTTTTCTTGTTCGGTTTCTCCCAGCGCAAACGGCAGGAGGCTGACCCCATCTAGTTGATGTTCCGGTGCCAGAGATGCCCCTGCTGCCTCTGCAGCGGTGGCATAAATATCAAAGTGATGCACCGGTTTATCGTAGGTCATACCAGCAGGAATGCGTTTTGGCCACTTGATGAAATAGGGCACATGAATGCCGCCCTCAAAGTTGGTGATCTTCCAACCGCGAAATGGTTTGTTGAGGTCATCAATACCCACATAGCCAGCGCCGCCGTTATCAGAGGTAAAGATCACGATAGTGTTTTCTTCAAGGCCCGCGGCTTTCAAGGTATCCAGTACCTCACCAACACCGCGGTCAAGACCGCGAATCATGGCGGCGTAAACTCGCTCGGTATGATCCTCAATGTGATCCAAAGCATCATAGTCTTGCTTCGCTGCTTGTAGCGGCGTGTGAGGTGCCCAGTGGGCAAGGTATAAAAAGAACGGCCGATGCTTGTTGTTCTCAATCACCTTGACGGCCTCGTTAGTATAGTAGTCCGTCAAATATCCGCCTGGCTCAAATGCGGCACTCCCATTGTATGATGCGGCGTATTTCATGCCGGCCCAGAGGAATCTGTCAATTGGGTCGTAGGGTAGTTTTGAGTTCACTACATTGGGATCGTCTTCCTCGGCGTAAAGGCCAGAATGCATCAGCAGGCTTTGATCGAAACCCTGATCCTGGGGTGCGCTGCCATTTGTGCGCCCTAGATGCCATTTACCAATATGCGCGGTGTAATAGCCCTGTTGTTTTAGTACCTCGGCAATGGTGATTTCGCTGGCGGGTAAGCCCATATTTTCATAGGCAACAGCTCTAGTATTCTCGTTCGGTATTGATGGTGGTCTATCTTTTTCTTGGCCCAGCATCATCCCCAGCGCGGTGGACATGCCCGCTGGTGTTGGTGTGAATTCAAAACCAAAGCGCGATCCGTACCGGCCGGTCATCATCATGGCGCGAGAGGGTGCGCAGGTGCCCTGGCCCGCATAACCGTTAACAAAGTTAACGCCGCCTTTAGCAATGGAGTCGATGTTAGGGGTTGGCACCGTACCGCCGGCAACACCGCCGCCGTTAAATGTCAGGTCATTCCAGCCCAGGTCATCGGCGACAATCAAGACGATGTTTGGTGTATCAGTAGTTTCTGAGGCTTGTTCAGGGCCAGATTGCCATACCACTTCCTGGTGAGGCCCTACCGGTGTTGCCCGCTCGCTTCGCCAGGAAATTGCGCCAAGCATGAGTTCAACGCGAAAGATATAGGCGGTGCCGATTAGGGCAAGGACGACGCTAAGCGCAAGAGCTAGTTTTTTCATGGCTGGTTATCATTGTTTTTTTACTATTATAATGGAGGGCATTAATTATGGCTAGGCTTTAACGACAGGTAAAAGAATTATGAAAGTAGAGAATTCGTTAGCACCCACTGAACAACAGCTAAAAGGCTTTTTCGAGCCCGGCCCAGAAGGCCCCATTTATATGCTGAATCTTTTAAAGTTTAAGGATAAGGCGGAATACGCAGACGGCCGCGAAACTGACTTGAGCGGTGAAGAGGCCTACGCCCTGTATGGCGCAGAAGTGAGCAAAATTCTTGTGAACCTTGGCGGTGGGCCAATGTTTAGCGCCAAAGTAGAACGGTTGATGCTTGGTGAGGTTGAGGAGCTCTGGGATCAAGTTGCCATTGCCATGTATCCGAGTCGCGAGGCCATGGTGAACATGATGCAATCACCTGAATATCAGGCAATTCACCATCACCGTGATGCGGGGTTAGCTGGTCAGCTTAATATTGAAACCAATCAAGCCATGGGTATGTGGCTAGCGGCTGCTGGCGAGTCCCAATAAGGCTATCTATGGGAGAAAAACCAGAGCCGCAGAAGTTCTGCGGCTGGTTCTTGTGGCGTTGATTTACTCTATATCCAGTGGGCGGTAATAGTCCTTACCGGTTTGGATATATTCCTCACGTTTCTTTTGGAAGGTAATCCCAGCAGAGCCTTCTTCGGACAAAGTCAGGTCCTGGCGAAAGTAATTGACGCTATCAGGGTTCAATTCCCTGGCCATTTGCCAGTAGCTTTCTGCTTTCTCAGCCTGGCCGTGATTGCGAAACAGGTTACCTAAGCGAAACGCAGCGTCGGCTTGTTGCTCTGCGCTACTTTGCTGGCGAATACTGCTTGCAGCGATATCTGCGCCGCGCACGTACTCACTGTCTGCACCTCTGGCAGCCCAGTCCTTTACTGCGGGGGCATAAACATCGGTACCAAACGATATGGCAGCGTCACCCTCGCCAATGGTGTGGAGTTTTGCGTAGGAGCCCTCATCAATGCGGACAATACGCCCGCTCTCGTCAATCCAGGCCGCAGAGGGCACATTCACAAAGTTAAACGCCGCGCTAATGCTGTGGTTCTCATCGACTACCTGTACATAAGTGGGGTTGGCGGCATCAAAAATAGGACCGGCGGCGGCTTCACCACCGGTATCCTGGGCAGCGACAATCATGATGAAATTTGGGTCGTTAATTTCTGCGTAGACTTGTTGCCACACGGGCACGTCAAGAAAGCAGCCTCACCAGGAAGACCAGGTGACAATCAGGGCCTTTTTGCCTTTAAGGTCCGTGAGGTTAAACACATTGCCCTGGCGGTCTGTGATATTGAGATCTGGCGCCATCCCATTGGTCAGCAGGTTCTCTCGTTTCGCTGGCATTTCCGCGAAGCTCCAAACCCGTGCGGTACGGTCGGCAACAAATGCCTGCCCCATATGTTCAGCAAAGGCTTCTAGATCCAGCCAGGTCTGGCCATCAACTTCCACCAGCAGATTACCGCGCAGGGGAATGCACATACTGTCAAAGCAGGCCCCTTCGGGTTTGACGGTAAATCCATTGATGCGCTCAAGGTCGTCTAACTGAACGAGCAAGCCATCGCCGGGGCCGGTGTTATCCAGGGTGATGGTGTTACCCTGATATAAAATCGTGGTGCTACCCTGAGGGTGAATCGGTGTCTCGGGGTAAGGGTGGCGAAGTTCTGGGTTCGCCATAAAGGCCTTGGCCATAGCGATGCTCCTGTAAAGTGGAAGGGGCATGCTAGCACCACCGGAACAAATAGTGCACATTTAGGCAAAACAATAAAAAGGTGCGGATTTGTTATTCGAGCAGTGTTTTCCTGAAGGTGACCCTGGCACGTATGTGGGTACTTACATCTACTATCAGGGCTTTATGCCGGAACATCAGGTAGAGCGGGTCGTACCTGACGGTAGCATCTATCTGATATTCGAGTTGGACGGCATGACCCGGCAAACCTTTGTTAATGAGTCCCTGGCGCCGAAAGGTGAGTTTCGAGGAGCGTGGGTTTCCGCGGCGCAAACCGAGTATTTGTCCATCAGCGCCCATGCCAATAGTGAAATGTTTGTGGTGCAGTTTAAGCCTGGGGGTGCTGCGCGATTGCTTAACGGCGATATCAGTCAGTACTCCAATCAGGTCATCGATGCCAGGGAGTTGCTTGGCGAGGAGGTAATGGCGCTGCGTCAGCAGTTGCTGGAAGCGGTCGACCCGGCAGCACGGTTTGCCGCAGTGACGACTTATCTAAACCAGCATTGTCGACCTGCAGATGCCATCGATACGGTGGTGGCTGATCTTGTGCAGGCGATCCAGGAAAACTCTACAGCGAAACTCAAAGACCTGATTCGTGATGCCGGATATTCGCAAAAGCAGCTGATTCATCACTTCAAGCAGCGGGTCGGTCTGACGCCCAAGTCCTATCAGCGCATTGTTCGATTCAACGAGTTATTGCCGAAAATCATGGCGAAACAAACGGTCGCCTGGAATACCATCAGCGTGGAGTGCGACTACTTTGATCAATCCCACTTCATTAAGGAATTCAGGACCTTCTGTGGTTACAGCCCAAAGCAGTTTTTAGTAGAACAGAGACCCGGCGGCGCGAACTTCTTCCCCTCAATGAGGAAGGCGCTTAATCGGTAAATTTTTTACAATCATTGCGAGAACCTCTGGGTAAACTTGGCTCACATACTATAAGACAAAATAATAAAGGGGCACTTTATGGATCCAGCAACAGCATTTTCTGCAATCAATTGGTTAAGCGTGCTTGGCGCTGCCGTATCGGCGTTTGTGGTTGGTGGTTTGTGGTACGGACCGCTGTTTGGCAAGGCCTGGATGGCAGAAACCGGGGTTACCGAGGAGGCCATGGCCAATCGTAACCAGGCTAAAATCTTTGCCGGTGCGTTTGTCTTAAACCTGGTGATGGTGGTGAATCTAGCCATGTTTGTTGGTCCCGGTGTGGGGTGGCTTATGGCGCTGCGGCAGATTCTTCACCCGGGCCTTTTGGATTGCTGCCATGCTGGGCGTGTTTGAAGGTTGCTCCTTGAAGCTCTGGGCCATTAACGGCAGCCGCGGTGGTGGTGACGATGGGTCAATTCTGGGTTTTGCCTAGCGTTAGCGAATGAGGAGCGCATTATGGAACAAGGCTTACTAGATAAAACCGGTAAACCCCTGGCCCATTGGGTCAAGGTTGTGAAAAAACAGCAGCTTGAGAAACACGGCGAGATCATCAAGTTCCTAAAGTCAGAGCATGACTTTACTCATGGTTTTGCCAATTTTGTGGCCCACAAGGCGCGTGAGTCCGATGCCGCTTCTATGGATGATAACGACCTTATTGACGCGCAGTATGCAAAAAAGCCGGATTTGCTCCCCATTTACTTAAGGCTTGCTGCGGAAATTCAAAAGTTTGGTAAGGATGTTGAGGTGGCGCCGAAAAAATCCAGTGTCAGCTTTCGCGTTAAACGCCAGTTTGCCCTGGTCCAGCCTTCTACCAAAACCCGCATTGATCTGGGCTTAAAGTTCAATGACATGCCCCATGAAGATCGACTTGAAACCTCCGGACCGTTCGGCACCATGTGTACTCACCGGGTTCAAATCACTGCCCTTGAGCAGATCGACAAAGAGTTGCTGGGTTGGCTTAAGGCGGCTTATAAAGAGGCTCGTTAGGTCAAAGGTTCGCGGCGCTAGTAGGCAGAACCTTGCGGGGAGTTGTACTGAGTGGTAATCAGCTCACGAAACTCAGCATCTGTTTCCAGGTCTGTGGGTTGCTGAAATGAAATGCCGCGCTGCTTTAAGTCCTCTGAAAAAATATCAACAATCTGGTCAGGCGTGAGATTGTCACTGGGGTCGGCAAACAGATCAGCCGCGGCCTGATCTTGAAAACAGTAAGCCTTCCATAAAACCGAGACCCGGATCTGCTCCACCGGGTACTGACGCAACACCTGGCCCTGGCGTTTGATGGCCCAGCCGGCTTCAACCCGATGCAGTAGCGCATCACTGGGAATGCCGCCGGATAGGTAGTCAGTTTCATGACCCATTTGGCCGACCCGGTGATACATGTATTCATTGTCAGCCACCACCGCTTGATTGTAACAAGGAGAAATCGCGCGCTCGGAGGCCGACTCAAGGCCGTTGGGCCAGTATTCAAAATCACCACCAGTACCGTGATAAAACCAACTGATTGCCGAGGCCACTGGGATTGCCCAGGGCTGGAACAAACCGGAATAACCCATGGGTGCCAGCAGCCAACTGGGCACTTCCCGGGCATGGGCGCCGCGGAAAAAGGGTAAATCAAGATGCACCGGCGATGCTGCTGCTGGTGTGTTGAGGTTGGTCATCATGGCCAGTGGCTGAATAATCTTTGCGCCGAAGCTTTGTTTCGCCGCTTCGATAAACGCGGGATTGTGAAAAGCCTCTTCAGCGCCAGGGAATATGACCTTGCCACCCAGCGCCCAGAAATTACGAAACCAGCCTGGTGTGGAATCGTTGGCGGGACCTTTTTGTACGGCAGTAATGGTTTTGTAGGGCGTGCCAGCTTGAATTAGCTGCTCGATTCGCTCGGGGTCAGGAAACGCCTCTGCCAACTTTACGGGCGGGGCGAGCATGGTGGCGCTGCGCTGGATATTGGTTGCCATAGGTCGGTCGCTTTATTGTGCTGCCAGTATACAAAAATCTTCACTGCCGCAGAGGGCGGCTTTCACTGGTAGACTAACGCCTGAAGTAGCTACTGGCCAATATGATGAGTGACACAACGA
>JBKAGC010000123.1:0-10928 GCA_046290215.1 Pseudomonadales bacterium
GTGGAGGCGGTAGATCTCGATGGCAAGGTGGAAGAAATTGCCAGAGTACCAACCCAGCCCTCAGGTCTTGGCTGGTTGCCCGATGGCCGAATGCTGATTGTGTCTATGCTAGATCGCAAGTTGCTGCGTCTCGAAGCCAATGGAGAATTAGTGGAGCACGCCGATTTGTCGAGCATTGCTACCTGGCACTGTAACGATATGGTGGTGGATCAAACAGGCCGTGCTTATGTGGGTAATTTTGGCTACGACCTTGAGGATAGTTCGGCTCAGCCAGTCACCGCAAAACTCAGTTGCATAGAGCCAAACGGTGCCGTGCGCGTGGTGGCCGAGGACTTGCAGTTTCCTAACGGCACAGTGTTGTTAGAGGATCAAAAGACACTGGTGGTTGCTGAAACCTTTGGCCATGTTCTCACGGCATTTGATGTTTCAGCAGACGGCGACCTGAGTAATCGCCGCATCTGGGCGGATGTGAAGCCGCATTATCCCGATGGCATTTGTCTTGATGAAGCTGGAGGCATCTGGGTGGCTGATCCCGGGCAAGGCAAGGTCATTCGTGTTCTTGAAGGGGGCGAAGTGACCGATACAGTGGATGTTGGCCGGGGCGCCTTTGCTTGTGCGTTGGGAGGAGCAGACGGCAAACGCTTGTTCGTCTGCTGTGCTGAGCAGTCCGGTGGTGGCGCGGCAAATAATCCGACAGGTTCAATTGGTTGGCTGGATGTAAACTATGCTGGCGCGGGCTCGCCCTGAAGCAAGCCCCGCAGCGAATGCTTTACAACTCTCCCAGGTTACAACCTTTCTTCTCAAGAATGGGCTTGAGATCGTAGTAGGCTGCCGGCGTTTGCATTAAAGGTATGCGCGGATAGAGGTGGTGAATAATGTGGTATTGCATCCCCATGGAGAGCAAATTCCCCAACTTACTTTTAAAGCCGCGAGTATCACGATACCGACCTGTCTCATTGCCCGGATGATGTGGTGCCCAGGATAGATAGTATTGGATGTAAGTCATCGCGATGTGCTTCGGTAACCACCACAACAGGGCTGCTTCAATGGCATAACCTGACCAGGCCGACACAAACAGCACCAGGTAAAACACAATGTTGTAGACAAGCGCGTCAATCATCATATGACCTTTGCCCACGCGTTGGAGTGTTTGTGGATAAGCGTCATTGGTTGACCTCTCGCCTGCAGGCTGGCGACCCAAAATGCTTTTTATCAGGAAGTCCTTTGTGTCTTTTGCGTGCACACCATAGTCAGGATCAAGGTTCGGATCATTGGCATGATTGTGATGCTCAAAATGGGTGTGGCGTAACACCCGGAATGGGTAAGCCAGAGGAATTAAGGACCAATGGCCAATCAATTCGTTTAGCCAACGTAGTGGTCGACCTTCTCTGGCGATAATACTGTGCTGCGCTTCATGGGACGGCAGGTAGGATAAGGCCACGCAAATCGTTGCAGCAATGAAGGCAAACCAGAGGGGTATGACACCGGCAAATGTTAGCGGCCAAAGTGCTAGCCACACCAGCGTATTGACGATGGCCCAGGCGATCGCGCCCCAGGGCACAATGTGCATATACTTGGAGGCAATCTTACGCTCTAAGACCTCTAGTTCGGTGTCGCTCAAGGCATCGAGATCGATTTGATTCAAGTCAATCTGGTCAGCAGTGAGTTTACTAATGTCTAGGCTTTGATCCATATCCAACTCCCCCTGATTTGTGCCATGAGTCCGAGACCAAGACCAATGGCCAGGCCGACCCAGATGTTTGCCACGGGTAAAGTCACGGCCATGGCATCCAGGATTTGTGCGCTGAGCGGGGCAATAAAGGCGAGCCCGAACAGAAGCGGTGAAAAAAACCAACTGATTAAAGTTTTCATGGTAGCGGTGCGATTGTTGAGTTAGCGGTTGATGTAGTCATTGTCTACATTGGTAAAAGTAACTTTAGGGCGAGAGGACAAACTTGTCAAACGCTTTACCCCGGAAGCAGCATGACTTTTGGACTCACCGCATAAGGAGTTATTGACCGGGAGCGCGCTTGAATGGCTCAGATGCCATATACTGCGCAGGAACCTAAAGAGAATCAAAATTGGCCACTGCAAATCGCTATCACCACGGTAACCTGCGCGAAGCCATTTTGCAGCGCGCAGCGGAAGTCATTGGTGAAGAGGGTATCGAAGCGCTGTCGTTGCGCGGTATAGCCAGGGACCTGGGCGTTTCCCATGGTGCGCCAAATAGACATTTCAAAACCAAAGCTGAACTCTTGACGGAACTTGGTGCCGAGGCCTGGTTGCGGGCCCGCAATGCTACCCTTGAGGCTGCAGAAACCTGTGGTTCGCAAAACCCCCATGTGCGTCTCAATGCGATGGGGCGTGGTTATCTGCGTTGGGCGCTACAGCATGGCCCGCTGTTGGCCGTGATCCAGCATCCCGATATAAACCGTTATGCCACAGAGAAACTCAACTCGGCGATGTCAGAGTTTCGCGCCAGCTTGCTGGCCGCTGTTAAGGCGACCCAGGAAGCAGGCCGGCATCCCGAGGTGGATACGACCTTGTTAACCTTGTTTACGAATTCAGTGCCTTATGGGCTGGCAAGTTTGATGCACGATGAGCGCAACGATGGCTTGCTTGAAGGGTTTACCCAGGAGCAAGCTATTGCCGAGTTAATCGAACTGGTTGTGCCGATCAAACACCTGACGAACGATTAAGCTGACCGGGTTTCGCCGCCAAGAGCGTCAAACAACTCCGGCAGGAATCTACTGAGCTCCAGGGTCATATTGACAAAAGCGGCATCCAATTTGGCAATCGGATCCTCGTCCTCAATCTGGTCATCATTGAGGGACTCAAGCTTAAGCTGCTTGAGAATCAGATCCTTATCCACTGTGCACTTAAAGTCGCCGCGCCAGCGAATGCCAAGCCGGGTGCATACCTTGCCCGCTTCTAAATGGGTGCGGATTTCCTGGGTTTCCAGGTCCTGGCGGCGACAACTTACCGTTGAAGTTTCTTCAATATCCAATAGATCGCATTGGTCACCAAAAGCAAAGTTCTCCGGGAGCTGGCGATTGACTAACCAGCGCGTAAAAACGTCCTGTGGTTTTTGCTTGATCTGTGGTGGTGTGAGCGTTAACGACCCGATCGAGTCGCGCAAGCAGTTGATAAATAGCTCGGCTTCTGTTGCCGAGCCTGTATCCACGACTAGCAGGTCATCTTTTGGCTGAATATAACCCAATACCTGTTTTGATTTTGCCAGGGCTTGTGGCAGCAATTCCGCCAGGGCGTTCTCTTTGATGCTGCGTTTTTCCTTGGCGCGGATTCGTCTTGCCTCGGCATTTTCGATTTTCGCGACTTTTTCCTGGATGATTTCGTTCAGGGCGCTAGTGGGCACGACCTTCTCTTCCTTGCGTGCGCACAGTAAATAGCAACCACCAACCTCGTGTAATAACGGCGCGTCCTCCACGTCACCCAGAGGTGAAGTCCAACCAAAGCTCGATGGCCGCATACCCGAACAAGGTACAAAAGCACGGTTGTTGAGAAGTTCCAGAAGCTCTTCAGCAGTAGGCATAAACGGCTGGGTTAAACGATAAACACAGGCATTTTTAAAAAACATGCAGGTCAATATCCCAAGGAGTGAAAGTTGAGTCGTGCCGCGAGGCGGCTGCGCAGTATATAGAAATGTCGCGGTTATTTCGCTAAGCGACCGAACTTAAATACCGCGCCCTTGTGACCAAAAGGGAAGGTGTTGGCGAGCATGACGCCAACTCGCTTGCGATCTGGCACGTAAAAGAAATAAGTATTGGTGGAGCCGCCCCACCAGAGTTTGTGTTTGGGACCATCACTGCCGGTGCCCTGTTCACGATACAAATCCGGGTCTGTCACATCCGCTGCGCCCAGGGAGTACTCGCAACCTGCCAGCATATAGGGGTGTGCCAAATTGGCACTTTGTGAGCGGCACAGCAGTGCAGCGTGTTGGGCCTGAAGAAAGCTTTGGCCTGTATGTTGGCCACTATTCACAATCATATTGAGCAAGGTGACAAAGTCGCTGACGTTACTTACGAGCCCGCCGTTACCTAGCATGTCCCAGCCGCCGCCACCGGAGAAGCTCCGTGGCTCACTTAAAAACTCGCTTTGTTGGCCAGTCTCGACCAGGTGGGTTTCATTGTCACTGCGCTGATAGAACGCCGTTAAATCCGCGGCGCGAGACTCTGGGACGACAAAGAACGTACTGGTTAAACCGAGGGGTTGGCACAGGGCTTCGGTAAAATAGCTGGCCAGGGATTGTCCAGTAATGGCTTCAATCACTGCCCCCGCAAGGTCGTGGCCAAGACCGTAACACACCCGGGTGCCGGGCTCGTCTTCCATAGGGACTTGTGCCAGGGCGCGGGCCCAATCAACCAGTGACAAATCGGTTCGCCAGTGGTCGTACCCCATATCATCGACGCCTAGTAAGTGTTCCTCCATCAAGACCTTTCGGTACGCACCGCCACGGCGGGCGGCATCACCGTAACCATAGCCGCAGCTATGGCGCAGTAAATCTAGCATGGTCATAGAGTTTTCTGCTGGGACCACTTCGCCGTTTGCGGTAAAGACTTTGAGGGTGCGGAATTCTGGAAATATGCCACTGACCGGGTCACTCAACTTGACCTGACCAGTTTCAACGAGGCGTAAGAACGCCACAGAAACAAACAGCTTGCTGGCAGAAGCAAGCCGAAACAAGCTTTGTCCGGTCACAGCAGTGTTGGCGTTGATGTCCTGATAGCCTAGGTTGCCGCCGGCAATAGACTGGCCCTGCTCGACGATCTGGTATTGCACGCCAGGCAGATCTTCTGCTGCCACCCAGGCCTGTAGTTTGCTTTCAAATTCGGTGATATCGCTCATCACCCCAGTATGTGACAGCGGGCCCCATGAGAGCAATGTGCTGGAGCCTTTAACAAAACTTTATGAAAAATCATCGGCTTGTTGTGCCTGCTGGCTGCCCATTGGTTTAAGATTTGACATTAATGCCCTGATGGCAGTGCGAGCGAAGCTATGAGAACACCGGCGGCGATTTCCTATCTCGAACCAGATGATCCCTGGTACAAGAGGTGGGTCATAAACGGCATTGAAAAACTCTCAGGAAGAGATCGGGTAGAGTCCATTTATCGCGAAATGTGTCGCCTGGATTTACCTTTTCCGGAGTTCTTTAAGCATGGCATCGAACTGGGTGACCTGAAGTTACCCACCAATCGTCTTGAGGAGCAGCGGATTCCTGGCGAGGGCCCGCTGGTGTTTGTGGCCAATCATCCTTTTGGGGTCGTGGATGGCTTACTGATGTGTGACATTGCCGCGCGTACCCGGGGTGACTTCAAGATATTGTTGCATGCGCGCTTGTGCCGCGATGAAAAAATGGATCCCTTGTTCTTACCGGTTTCCTTTGAGGAAGATCGGGAGGCGGTGAAAACCAATGTGGCAACCAAGCGAGAAGCGCAGCGCATCCTAAAAGAAGGCGGTACCGTGGTCATTTTTCCCGCTGGCGGTGTCGCTACCCGCGGTAAGCTGGGTTTCGGCAAACTAGAGGATTTACCCTGGTCGACGTTCGTGGCGAAAATTGTTGCCCAGGCTGAGGCCACCGTGGTGCCGGTGCACTTTAGCGGCGAAAACAGCTTTTTGTTCCATTTCGTTAGCGCGTTTTCGGCGACCTTACGCACGGCACTATTTCTTAAGCAAGTGACCAATAAAATCGGCGCTAAAATCGACGTGAATATTGGTCGGCCCATCACCTGGCAGGAGATGGCACCGATCAGCGGCCGTCGGGCCCTGACGGATTTTCTTTATGAGAAGACACATGCTCTTGGCGAAACGCCAGAATCGAGACCGGAACGACTGGTTGCTAGCTTGAAAAACCTCTAACCAGGGGTGAATTCTGCAAGGTATTCAGGGCCATTTATTGCAGTAGAGTCGCGCCTGAATTAACCTTCGTTCATGCGCGCTAAACCTGTCCCCATGCTAGAAAAAAACCGCTCAAATGGCTACCTGGGCCGGATTTTACTGGTCCTGGGCACCTTGCTGCTGATGGCGTCACTGAGCCATGCATCGCACCCGCAATCGAGTCCGGTCGTCATCGACCCGGCGCTGCCAGGCTCGCCAAGTGCAAATCAAAAGCTGCAAGCAGATTTTGTTGCCGCCCTTGAAGCCGAGGTGTTACAGCCAATCATTGATGACGTACCTGGGTCTGCCGTGGTGGTAGTGGTCAACGGCGAGGTAGTACTGCAAAAAACCTGGGGGGTGCGAGAAGCCGGTGATCCCTTGCCTATTACACCTTACACCGTGTTTCGGATAGCCTCGATTTCAAAAACCTTCGCCTCGGCGGCGGCCTCAATCTTGATTGAGGAAAGTCCACTGTCCTGGCAAAGCCCGGTGGTGCATAGCGTTAAACATTTGCAGTTTAAGCGTGGTGACTATGGGCGCCAGATCAATTTGGAACATTTGATGTCACAAACCACCGGTTTGATGCCTCATGCCTACACCAACCTGGTAGAGGACAATATGCCTTATGAGCGCATCTTGAAGCGCCTCGATCGGGTGGACTTTGTTTGTCAGCCGGGCGATTGTTATGGCTACCAGAACGTTGTGTTTAGTCTGGTGGGCGATGTGGTAGAGGCTGAGACGGGTATTGCCTACCCAAGCTATGTGCAAGAAAAAATCTTTAAACCCCTGAAAATGCATCGTGCCTCATTTGGCCGTGATGCCTTTCTAGCGGACGGTAACCATGCCAAACCGCACATTTGGACTGGTCGAGACTGGCGACCCACCCGCACCACGCACCACTATTACCGAATTCCTCCCGCTGCCGGGGTCAATGCCAGCATTGATGACATGCGAGCCTGGCTACTGGCGCAGCTTGGCCAGACACCTACCGTGCTGAATGAAAAAATGCTCAATGAGTTGCAGCGTGGCGTGGTTTCAACCACCCGCCAGCAGGCTCATTATCGCTGGCGCCGGGGTATTCAAAATGTTGGTTATGGGCTTGGCTGGCGAGTTTTTGACTACAAAGATAACCGCGGTTTCGTCCAGCACGGGGGCTATGTCAGGGGTATGCGCAGCGAAATGGTGTTTAATCGCCAGCTGCAGACCGGGCTAGTGTTTTTGACCAACTCAGAGCCCCGTAATCTTGGCGAGGTGGTGTTTGATTTTCTCGACTTGCATGAGCGTTATCAGGCGTCCATGGAACAAAAACTGGTCGCGACACACTAATTTTCCACAGTTTTTCCACAAGCGTGACGGGCCAAATTAGCTTAGAATGCACGGTTTGCGGTTCGCCCTGTTGTCATACCCAAGCGTTCTCCCAAATTACAATAAATCAAGCTAAGAAGCGTCACGGGTTCGGAGTATTAAAGTTATATGCGTTTGCAAGCCATTAAGCTCGCTGGTTTTAAATCCTTTGTCGATTCTACAACCGTGCCATTCCCCTCTAACCTTTGCGCCGTGGTCGGTCCAAATGGTTGTGGTAAATCAAATATTATCGATGCGGTGCGCTGGGTTATGGGGGAGTCTTCTGCCAAGAACCTGCGCGGCGAATCCATGGCGGATGTTATTTTCAATGGCTCCAACACCCGTAAACCCGTGGGTCAGGCCAGTATCGAACTGGTGTTTGATAACACCGAGGGCCGCCTGGCCGGCGAGTATGCGGCCTATGCAGAGATTTCTATCAAGCGCCAGGTAACCCGTGATGGCCAGTCCAGCTACTTCCTCAACGGGCAAAAATGTCGCCGCAAAGACATTACGGATGTGTTTTTAGGCACCGGTCTCGGACCTCGCAGTTACGCCATCATTGAGCAGGGCATGATCAGTAACCTGATCGAGGCCAAGCCCGATGAGCTTAGGGTGTACATTGAAGAAGCCGCGGGTATCTCCAAATACAAGGAGCGCCGTAAGGAAACTGAGCGCCGTATTTCTCATACCAAGGACAATCTGGATCGTTTGCACGATCTGCGTGAGGAACTTGAGCGCCAGTTGCATCACCTGGAGCGTCAGGCCAAGGCCGCCGAGCGCTACACAGAGCTGAAAGCGGAAGAGCGGGAAGTGGAGTCCCAATTACACGGCTTGAAGTGGCAGAGTTTATCCAAAGAAGCGAAGTTAAAAGAAGAGAACATTGGCCGCTTGCAAGTAGAACAGGAAGCCAAGATTGCCGATCAACGTCATATTGATGCTGAAGTAGAGCAAAAGCGTGATGAACTGGTTGAGTTCAATGAGCAGGTTAACGAGGTACAAAAGCGGTATTACGATTACGGTACCGAGATTGCCCGAATTGAAGACTCGATCCGCTATCAGAATGAGCGCAACCAGCAGCTAAACAAAGACCTCGAAGAAGTTTCGGACAACTGGTACAAGATTCGCGCCGACATCGACAGCGACCAGCGCAAGCTAGGCGAGTTGAAGCACGAACTGGCACAAACCGAGCCGCAACAGAACCAGGTGCAGGAAGTTGAGTCTGAATCTAATCGGATGCTCGCGGCCGCCGAGCAAGCCATGCAGGAATGGCAAAGTAATTGGGACGAGTTCAATCGCCTGGCGGCGGAATCCCAGAATAAAGGTCAGGTGCAACAATCAAAAATAGAAGGTCTGGAGCAATCCATTGAGCGCTTGAATGCGCGCCTCGGTTCGCTGCGTGGCGATGTGGAGCGCCTGGCGAGTTCTACGGTAGAAGCAGAGATTCCGCCCCTTGAGGCCATGTTGGAAACCCAGGCCGAGCAAACCGAACGGATTGAACTTGAGCTAGGGGAAGTGAGCAGCAAGATTGAGCAGCAACGGGAAGAAAACCAGCGTTTAACCTCCACCTTAGATGAGAAGCGCACCGAATTGCAGAACCAGCGGGGTCGCTTTGCGTCACTTGAAGCCCTACAGCAAGCAGCGCTGGGGCAAAATGATGATGCTGAAATGCAGTGGTTGCAAGAACAAGACTTGAGCAACAATGTTCGCCTCGGTGAGCAAATTAAGGTGGATGATGACTGGGCGGTAGCCGTTGAAACAGTGCTTGGAGACTATTTGCAGGCAGTGACGGTAGACGATCTGGCGGGGTTAACGCCGGGATTGTCCAGCTTTGCCAAGGGTTCACTGAACTTTCTCGCCAGACAATCTGATGCAGTAAGCGCTGCGTCAGCGGCGGACTATTTGACCAGCAAAGTCAGCAGTGATTTCGATCTGGGCGACTTGCTGGGTGGCGTCAAAGTGGCAGAGTCACTAGAAGCCGCTTTTGCGCTCCGTGGCAGCCTGGGACAAGGTGAGTCGGTGATTACCCAGGAAGGTATTTGGCTTGGTAAGAACTGGCTGCGAGTGAGTAAGGATCAGGATGCCACAGCGGGCGTACTGAAACGGCAGGCTGAACTGGATACTCTCGGCCAGGACATTGAAACACTTGACGCCACCGTGGAAACCCTTAGCGCTGACCTGGAAGGTGGCGTTGCCGCATTGCAAGTTGCCGAGGCTGATCGTGATGAGTTATCCCACCGTTTGGCGGAACAGCAACGGGCCTTTAGTGAAACTAAAGCCCAGCTCGGCGCGAAAACACTGCAAGCGGAGCAAATCAAAACCGAACTGGCCCGGGCTAATGAAGAAATTGAAAAAGGCGTTGTGGAACTTGAAGCAGATGAGGCCTCGCTAAAAGAAGCTCGCAATGGCTTGCAGTCCGCGATGGATCAAATGGAGCTGGACACCACCCGTCGTGAACAACTAAGGGAAGATCGCGAGACTCGCCAGCAAGCCCTGCAAACCGCACGGGATAAAGCCAGGGAAGACCGTGATGCCGCTCATCAGTTGGATCTTCGAATTCAAACCGTGCGCTCACAAATCTCCGCCACTGAACAAGCCATGGAACGCCTGGTAGAGCAGCAGGGCATTTTTGCCGAACGTAAGCAAACTCTGGAAACCAGCATTAGTGAAAGTGAAGAACCGCAAGTGCAGCTCAAAGAGGAGCTCTCCAGCCAGTTAGAGAAACGCCTGGAAGTGGAAAACGAACTGACTGGGCTGCGGCAAAAAGTTGAAAGTTACCAGCACGAAATTCGCAAGTTAGAGCAGTCTCGAAGTCAGTTTGATGAGCAACTCGAGCAGGTCAGGACCAGCCTTGAGAAGGTACGCATGGACTGGCAAGGTCTTGAAGTGCGGCGCAATACCATTCAGGAACAGCTAGAAGCCGAGAATCACGACTTGCAGGCTGTGATTGCGTCGTTGCCAGAAGATGCCAATGAACAGGTCTGGGAAGAGAATTTAACCCGTATCGGTAACCGTATTCAGCGGTTGGGTGCTATCAATCTGGCGGCGATTGATGAGTTTAAGGTGCAGTCGGAGCGTAAGCAGTACCTGGACGCGCAAAACGAGGACCTGGAAAAAGCCCTCGCAACCCTTGAGAACGCCATTCATAAAATCGACATTGAAACCCGTACCAAGTTTAAAGAAACCTTTGATACGGTGAATAACAAGCTGCAGCAGCTGTTCCCGAAAGTATTTGGCGGCGGCCATGCTTACCTTGAAATGACCGGTGAAGACTTGCTCGATACTGGTGTTGGCCTGATGGCGCGGCCACCTGGCAAGCGTAATTCCAGTATCCACCTGCTGTCCGGTGGTGAAAAAGCACTGACCGCAATTGCTCTGGTATTTTCTATCTTTAGTTTGAATCCAGCACCTTTCTGTATGCTCGATGAGGTAGACGCGCCGCTAGACGATGCTAACGTGGGTCGTTACTCCAATCTCGTTAAAGAGATGTCGCGCACGGTGCAGTTTATTTATATCACGCATAATAAGATCGCCATGGAAATGGCCGAGCAGTTAATGGGTGTCACCATGCACGAACCTGGCGTATCGCGTCTGGTGGCGGTTGATGTTGATGAAGCCGTGGCGTGAACAGCAATCTTGTCGGATTCACGAATATCCTGGAATGCTGTCGACACCACGACATAGGCCATTTG
>JBKAGC010000124.1:0-10819 GCA_046290215.1 Pseudomonadales bacterium
GGTCTCGATCCCAGCAATGAGAGGGCAAAGCTTCAAGATTGTGTAGCTTTTCAAGATGGCAGTAGCCAATTTGTTTACCTGCCTTGTGACCTTCCCAAATCAGACTGGCGTCGCCAGTTTGTTCATACTTTTCTTTGGTGTGGACGAAGGGCGCATCCCAACTCCAGCCATCCGTGCCGGTGACACGAACGCCCCTTTCTAGCAAATACAAAGTGGCATCCAATCCCATGCCACAACCAGCAGAAACGTAATCGTCATGGCCGTAGCGTTGTCCCGCAGCGGTATTCACTACGACTATGTCGAGGGGTTTTAGTTCATAGCCAATTCGTTGCAATTCTTCCTCGACATCGGCTGCGGTGACCACGTAGCCATCAGCAAAATGTCGGAAGTCTAGTTTTACGCCGTCTTGCAAACACCAATCCAGAGGGATCTCATCAATGGTGGCAGCTCGCTCACCTTCATTCATCGTGCTGTGGAAATGATAAGGTGCATCCAAATGTGTCCCGTTGTGAGTGCTAAGCTTGACCAGTTCCACTGCCCAGGCTTCGCCATCAGGTAGATCTTCCTTTTGCAAGCCAGGGAAAAAAGCTGCGAGGCTATCTACTGATTGATGATGATTAACGTAAGTAATCTCTGGTCTGGCACCAGGCGGGTCTGAGATCACGTCATTTTCAAGGTAGATAGATAAGTCGATCAGTTTGCGAGCCATAAGCTTCCTCCTTCCAGGACACCAGTGTAACGGATTTTAAAACATGATCTGAACCTTGAGCTGTGTTCACTGACCGTGGTTATATTAGCCATCTCAGCAACGACATCGGAACATGGCGACAGCAAAGTTCAACCGCAAGGCAGAAGATCTAGGCAACATCATTAGTCTAGAGCACGTCAATCTACGAGTACCTGATCAAAGTCTTGCTACCTGGTTTTATGTTTCAGGACTGGGTTTAACTCGTGATCCTTTTGTCGATTTTGGCACGCATAACGTTTGGATCAACGCCGGCAACGAGCAGTTCCATTTGCCCACGGGTAAGGCCCAGGTGCTACGCGGCGAGATCCACCTGGTAGTGCCTGACTTAGATGAACTAGAACGGCGTCTTGGCCGAATTCAAGCACCCCTTCGCAACAGCCAGTTCATATACAAGCGTAACAAGGCTTCATTAAGCGTACGTTGCCCATGGGGTAATCACATTCGTTGTCAGGCGGAAACGCAAACCCGTCGTCTTGGCATTCAAGCACTAGAGTTTAAAGTGGAAGCAGAAAAGCTGCCCGGAATTGAGCGCTTTTACAACCTAATTTTCAACGCCCCCACAAGGCGTACTAGCGCGCGTCTGACAGTTACTGTTGGGCTTAACCAACAGCTCATTTTCGCTGCTGGCAAAAAGGTGCCAAAGTATGACGGCCACCATATTGCCATTTACTGCCCGGACTTTTCTGGCCCGTATAGCCTGATCAAGAAACGCAAAATGATTTCTGAGGAATCCGACCAACATCAGTATCGGTTTGACAAAATTTTTGACCCGAAGGACGGCAAAGTGCTCTATGAGCTTGAGCATGAAGTACGCTCCTTGCATCACCCCATGTTTAATCGCAAGTTAACCAACCGCAACCCTGGCCAGACCTTTGCAAATTACTTTCCTGGTCGGGATCACTATTATCCAAACAGGCCAGGCAAATGACCGAAATTTCACTCGCCAGAATCGCCGCCCATTGGGCAGACCAACAACCTGAGGCCATCGCCCTGGTTCATGAAGAAACCCAACTTAAGTGGTCTGAAGTGGAAGCCATGAGCAACCACCTCGCCCGTGCGTACCAAAGCCTCGGTGTGCAGCAGGACGATTTTGTTACCGTTGCCTTGCCGAACGGCGTGGAATTTTTTCTTAGCTGCCTGGCGATTTGGAAACTCGGCGCAACCCCCCAACCGGTGTCCGCGAAACTACCAAAGATAGAACGTGACGCCATTATTGAATTGGCAGCTCCGAGTCTGGTGGTGGGCGTAGATGATGCCGGCACAGCAACCTCGGTACCTGTTGGCTATACACCTGATCCAGCCCTGAGTGATACCCCGCTACCAGATGTGGTCGCCAAATCATTTAAAGCCATGACCTCCGGTGGCAGCACCGGGCGCCCGAAATTAATCGTCTCAACCACACCATCCATGTGGGATTTATCCACCGAGCCATTACACATTCCCATGCAAGGTGCGATGCTGATCCCAGGCCCGCTATATCACAACGGACCATTTCTCTGGGCAATGAATGCCTTATTCCGGGGCAACAAAGTAGTGGTCACAACCCGCTTCGACGCCGAACAAACCCTGGCGCTGCTCGCTGAGCACCGGGTTGATGTGGTGTATATGGTACCCACCATGATGCAACGCATCTGGAAGCTGCCCGAGAACGTTCGCCTTGGTTACGACTTAAGCCACTTAAAGGTGTTATGGCATTTAGCCGCGCCCTGCCCAGCCTGGCTTAAAGAAGCTTACATCGACTGGCTCGGCGCCGATGTTATCTGGGAGTTGTACGGCGGCACCGAGGGGACTGGCAGTACTATTATCAGTGGCAGCGAATGGCTTGAACACCGCGGCAGCGTCGGCCGCCCCACAGCGGGTTGTGAAATGAAAATTATTGATGAGGACGGAAACCTGCTCCCGCCGGGTGAAGTAGGTGAACTATTTATTCGTCCAGTCACCGGACCGGGTTCAACCTATCGCTATATTGGCGCGGAAGCGAAAGCCATTGAAGGCGGCTGGGAAAGTCTCGGTGATCTTGGCTACTTTGATGAAGACGGCTACCTATATCTCGCGGATCGTCACACCGACATGATTCTCGCGGGCGGCGCAAACATTTACCCTGCTGAAGTCGAAGCGGCCATTGATGCACACCCTGCAGTGCGTAGCTCCGCGGTGATTGGGATTCCTGATGACGACCTGGGTAATATTGTACACGCCATCATTGATGCCCCCGGCGGTGTTACCGAGGCAGAGTTACTGGCGCATTTAACAGAACACCTGGTGCGCTATAAGATCCCTCGCCAGTTCGAGTTTGTCGAGGAACCCCTTCGGGATGACGCTGGTAAAGTCCGTCGCAAACAACTCCGTGCGGAACGAATTTAGTCGTTAGCAACATTGACGCGATTACGACCCGCCAGCTTGGCTTGATACAAAGCACGGTCCGCCCGGGTAAAGGCACTCTGCAAAATGTCTTTACCGCGGAACTCGGCGATGCCGATAGATATCGTGACATCAATTCGTTTTTTGCCGTATTGGATGCTTGATAGTTGTATCAATTCCCGAACACTTTCCATCACCAGCGCGGCCTCTTGCTGATCCGTCTCTGGAAGCAACACCACAAATTCTTCGCCGCCATATCTAGCGAGAAAGTCACTACCACGTAACCGTTGTTGCAGTAACGCGGCTATCTGCTTTAACACTTCATCGCCGGCATCGTGGCCGTAACTGTCATTAACCGATTTAAATAGGTCAACATCGCACACAGCCAGTGACAAGGGTCGCTCGTAACGCTGCCAGCGTTGTACTTCACGGGCCGCAGTTTCTTCATAGGATTCACGATTGGGTAACTTCGTTAAGCTATCGGTGAGGGCCCGGTGACGCTGCTCAGCGGCACGTTGTTCTGCCATCGCACCTTGTTCTTCGAGCGCTTTGGCCCGCTCTACCAGAGAGGACAGTTGATCAGATAACTGCGAGTGAATGACGCTGCCCCGTTGCTGGTTTTCCGATACCACAGCAACCATATTATCGAGACTATGGTTGATGTCCTGTTTCAGTTGCTGAAGATCTTCCCCTGCCTTAACCTGGCTGCGCATTCCCTGCACCGAGTTTTGCATGTTTTCACCAAACTCCTGCTGCAAGGCGATCTCCTCGATGAGTAGTTGCTGGGACTCACCTAGATTTTTTGTCGCGGTTTTCAAGCGCGCGTTCATATCACTGAGATATTCGGTCATTTCACTGCGATCTGAGGCCACCGATGCCAATACCACTTCAGCAACCGACTGCACCGCAAGTTCCATGTTATCCAGACTCAAACCTTCGTCGAGCACATCCCGGGCAACCTCGAAGGTGCCCTGCATTTCCTCGCCATGTTCAATTTCTTCCAAGAGGCGCTTCAGGTAACCAGCGATGGTTTCAAGGGACAAAGGTAAATCATCCGTTTGTTTATCTGGCGTCGCTGGGCCAAACCAACGCTGCAACAAAGACTGCCCGGAACGACGATCTTTGACGGCAATGGCATGTAACTGTGACAGGCTCGCCAGGTGCGCAGCGAGGGTAGAATATTGTACGGGTTGGGATTCAATGGTCGCCTTTAACTCATTAAGCCGATTCTGCACTTCTGCGGATTCAGCCAGTGAAGAGGTTTGCTTGAGAAGCCCGGTCAGTTGCTCCGCGGCATTTTTCTGTTGCTTACTACGAGCTTTTAGCGAGGTCTCAAGTTGTTTCTCGAGACTATCCACCACCTGGGCAAGATCGACGTTACTGAACTGCTTTTGTCTGAGCAGTCCACGGAGAGCTAACAATTTTTCGTCCGCTGCCGGGTCTAGCTCGCGACTAAACTGACTCAACTGTGCCAGCGCCTTCACCAACAATGCCTGCTTGCGTTTGTATCGGGCCTGCTGCTTATCTTGCTGCTCGCGCAGATCCTGATAGCGGCGTTGCCAATTAATGTTGGCAGCACTTCTAGCTGACTCTGTCATAAACAACCAACTTTCTTCTTTGTTAAAAAGTATAGTTGCCTATGGCAATTCTGCTAATTCCGCAGAAACCCGCGCAAAGCCTACCCCAGTGCGTCTTTTAGCGCCTTCGAGGTGATGGGTAAGTGGCGCATTCTGACCCCCACTGCATTAAAAATGGCGTTGCCAATAGCAGGCGCAACCACTGTCGTGGCGGGCTCCCCCAGCCCCATAGAGAGATGCTCGCTGGCTACAAATTCAATATCCAGTTCTGGGACTTTTGACAGCCTCATGGGGGTGTATTGATGCAAATTCAGGTCTTTCACTTCACCGCGCACAAACTCAGTACCCTCAAGCAAAGCCATACTGGCACCCCACAATGCCGCGCCTTCCGTTTGAGCCAGAGCACCGTCAGGATGCACGATGGTACCGGCATCCAGGACCAGCGTGAGTTTATCCAAACTCACATTGCCGGTTTCGGGGTCTACCGTGACTTCAGCCACGCAGGCGGTCCAGGTTGGCATGTCACGCTCTTGACCAAAGGTTGTGGCCACTCCCATTCCCTGATGCTTAGCGAGCGGTTTGCCCCACTCAGCCTTTGCCGAAACACGCTTTAAGACATTGGCTAAACGATTCGCTCCGCCCACAGAATTCGGCGCGCTACCGGCATTTTTGCCATGACTACGCAAATGCTGGAGACGGAATACCACCGGATCCACCCCGGTAGCGTGCGCCATCTCATCCATAAAACTTTCCAGCGCCCAGTTTGTCCAGCCGGGCCCAACCGAGCGTAACCAACCAGGCCGAAAGGTCTGGTTGGCCAGGTCATTACTCACAGCTCTGACGCGATGGGCGCCAACGCTATACCAGTGATTCGCGCCATTAATGGAAAACGGATCGAACTTCTCGCCATTGATCCCGGTACCAAGGAAAAAGTCCGCCATCACTTCCGTTGGCCAACCCGCCACAGCATGATGCTGCATGCCTTTAAGTCTTTGCTTGCTATCGAGCGCACCTTGAATTCGTTGTACAGACGGCGAACGCGGCGAATCAAATCGAGAATCATCTTCACGGCTCAGGACAACTTTAACCGGCACACCTAACGCCTGGGTCGCCAGTAGCGCTGGCACACCATAATCGCCGTTGAGGCGACGGCCAAAACCTCCGCCGAGCAGATAAGTTTTCATAATAATTTTATCTTCCGTCACACCAAGGGCTTTGGCGTAAACCGGAATCGCCAGGGACTGCCATTGGTTACCGGTATGCACTTCCCAGCTGCCATTACGTTGTAAGGCCAGGGCATTCACCGGTTCAAGCTGAAAATGCAGTACGGTAGAAGTCGTATATTCTGCTTCTATCGTTGATGTCGCGTTAGCAAAAACTTCATCCACGCCGTCATCGTCAACCACTAACGAACCGATGTCCTGATCCAATAGAGCTCGACCCCTGGTTTGAATATCTTGCTCGGACACGTCATGGGTAGGCCCAGGATCATATTCCACCGTCACCCTGGTCGCTGCCCGACTAGCAGCATGGTATGAATCAGCAATCACCAATACCCAGCCGGGTACCGTGTTTGAAGGGTCTTTAAGCACCAGGCTTTGCTGATAGCCTTGCACCATCCTGGCGTTGCTGTCATCCACCCGTTTTACTTTTGAGCCATAGCGAGTCGGCGGCAAAATTGGTTTCGCAAACACCATGCCTGGCACCTCAGCATCAATACCGTATACGGCTGCGCCGCGAGTTTTATCAGGAATATCCAGGGCGCGAAAATCACCACCCAGTAGCACTCGCTCGGATGCTGGTTTGATTGGCATGGCCGCCAGCTCTTGTTCGCTGTAAACCCGATCAATTCGACCATTACTGACAATCTCACCATAGCCCAGGCGTCGCTCACCACAAATCACTTCACCTTGCTCAGCCCGGCACTTAAAGGCTGAAACATTCATGAGCCGCGCCCCGGCCTCGATCATGGCCTGGCGACCTGCCGCACCGGCCTGAGACAATAAGTTAAAGTTCTGCCAAATCGACCAGCTACCACCGGTTACGCGATAGCCATAGCGAGCCTCACTATCCACATAATTGAGCCTGACCTGGTCCCACTTAACGCTCAGTTCTTCCGCTACAATTCGCGCCAGGGCTGAACCCACATGCTGGCCCATCTCCACCTCGGCAACGTTCACGTGCACTAGACCCTCTGTATCCACTGTAAACCAAACCGTGGGTTCAAATCGGTTCTGAGTTAAGGTTTCAGTGGCGGTTTCTGCTATCGCCGACCATGGCGCAAAGGCCATACCGAGCCCCGCACTGGTGGTGCCAAGTAAAAATCCACGGCGGCTAAAGGTCCGCGGCTGAGCCTGATCCTGACGCAACAAGTGACGAAGCTTACTCATTGTTAGCCTCCCCAGCAGGGGTAACCTTGCTTGTGTTTACAGCGGCAAGTTTGATTGCTGCTTTGATCCGTGTGTACGCCATGCAGCGGCACAAATTGCCGTCCATGGCGGCAACGATTTCAGCATCCGATGGGTTAGGGTTCTGCTCAAGAAAACTCGCCGCTTGCATGATCTGCCCAGACTGACAGTACCCACATTGTGGTGCTTGAGCTTCAACCCAGGCTTCTTGCAATGGATGATCTAAACCTTCAATCGTGGTCACCGTCTGTCCATCCACGCTTGCTACAGGGGTCAAACAACTACGCTGGGCAACCCCCTCAATGTGCACCGTACAGGCTCCGCAAAGACCGATGCCACAGCCAAATTTGGTCCCCTTGAGCTTTAACTCATCGCGAATCACCCACAGCAAGGGCGTATCATCGGGGACTTCTACCTCAACAGACTCACCGTTTAAGACGAATTTTCTCATCGGCTGACTCGCTATTGTTCTTATTTTACTGCTACCTTGCCAGTGACATTCTCTAGAGGCAAGACGTGAGTGGTTACAGACTGCTAAAATGCGCCGCAATTCGAGACTGGCACCAGGCCAGTGATGAAAATACCTCTTACAGATTCGATATTACTCAATTAAGGAACCGAACATGGTAAGCAAAGCGGACAAACGTACGGCGTTCGGCGTAAAGATCCTCAACTCAAATCATAAAGAGGTGCGTCGCCTAAAACGTGAGGGCCATGTTGCTGAGCTCCACGGCAATAAATTCTGGAATTCCAGTTTTTTGATTATGGATTACCTGAAGAAAAACCCCCTCAAGAAAAAAGTCAGGGTGCTCGAGATCGGGTGCGGTTGGGGATTATTGGGTATTTATTGCGCCAAACAGTTTGACGCTAAGGTCGTTGGCATTGACGCAGATGAGAATGTCCTCCCCTACTTAGCCTTGCATGCCACCGTCAACGGGGTCGCCATTGAAGGCGAAAAGCTGTCGTTTCAACAGCTCACCACCGCTCGACTCAAAGACTTCGATGTTATTCTCGGCGCTGACATCTGCTACTGGGATGAAATGACCGGGATCCTTTACAACTTGATTGGTCGGGCAAAAAAGGCCGGGGTAAAAACAATTATGATTGCTGATCCCTGCCGCTCACCATTCACGGCCCTGGTTGAGCGATGCAAAAAGAAATATGACGTCAAAGTGGAAGAAAAATGGCTCAAGCGGCCAGTCCACGCCTCTGGTGAAATCCTCATAATCGAGTAGGCTGCTATGCACAAAGACATGATCATAACGACCACTTCTAGTATCGAAGGCAAAAGAGTCACTAAGTACCTCGGCGTGATTACCGGCGAGGCGATACTAGGCGCTAACATCTTTCGCGATATGTTCGCCGCGGTACGCGATATTGTTGGTGGCCGATCTGCAAGCTACGAGCGAGAACTAGGCAAAGCTCGTGAAATCGCCTTAGAAGACCTTGAAGACTGGGCCGAAGAACTTGGGGCCAATGCCGTGGTTGGTGTCGACATTGACTATGAAAGCTTCGGCCAGACTAACGGCATGATGATGGTGAGCGCCACCGGCACCGCGGTCATCGTCGAAGATGCCGCTCCTTAAATACTGTTAATCTGGTTTGAAGCACGGCGCAGTGCTTTAGAAACCTCATCAAGCCTAACTGGCTTGGCAACAAAATCATCCATGCCGGCGGTACGACAGATTTCTCGGTCTTCCTGCATCACGTTAGCGGTCATCGCGACGATATAGGGCTGGCTGATATCGCTGTTTACGCGGATTAGCCGGGTGGCCTCAAGACCATCTACCTCTGGCATCTGGACATCCATAAAGACCAGGTCGTACTCTTTTTCACTCATCATGTGCAGCGTTTCACGACCATTCTGAGCCACGTCGGCGACACAACCAAGTTTTTTAAGCATTTGCTGGGCTACCTTCTGGTTAATGGCGTTGTCTTCTGCCAACAGCACCCTTAAGTGATTGAATTGCTCTAGCTCATGGTTATCGGTGGCGGTGCTAGCTGCAGCCTCTTTTAGGCCAAGAGCAACCAGCAACTGATGATTTAACAAGGGCAAGCGTAGCCAGTAGGCGTTTAGATTTTTATAGGTCGAGCGCTGACTTAGGGGACCAAGTAAAATGGTCTTCACATCTGGATTGGCAGCAAAGTCTTCCACCAGGGTGCGCTTGATGTAATCCGTATCCAACATCACCAGATCTGCATCAGTCGGAAGGTCAGCGGTGTTCTGCACCCAGGTCAGGCTAAAACCAAGGTCTCTGCATCTATCTCTTGCAATCTCCTCCAGCCGTGAATCCTGGGTGACCAGGCAAACCGTCCTACTTTCCAGTACATGGGCAACCGCGTCTTGCTTGATTGACAGCAGCGGCACATGAAAACGAAACTTAGATCCCGTTCTGGGGTGGCTGTAAACATCAATCTCACCACCCATGGCTTGAACAATTTCCCGGGAAATCGCCAAACCAAGCCCCGTGCCGCCAAACTTTCTCGTGGTGGTGGCATCACCCTGGACGAACGGGTCAAACAGGTTTGGGAGAGCGGCTGGCGTGATACCGATGCCTGTATCGATAACTTCAATGTTAAGTTCCGATCCAGTTTCCCCGGTATTCACAATATCAACTTTCATGGTGACCGAACCATGTTGGGTAAACTTCACTGCGTTCGATAGCAAGTTAACCATCACCTGGCGGAGCCTCGCCCCATCGCCACGAAAACTAACGCTAGTATTAAGGGGCATATCGAGATATAACTTTAGTCCCTTCTGGCTAGCACTATGATCAACGATGTCCAACGCCTCGGTGACGAGTTGCTCTAAATCACACTGGGATGAATCAAGGGTCACACTGCCCGCTTCGTACTTCGAGAAATCAAGAATCTGGTTAATGATCGTCAGTAGCGATTCGCCGCTATTGCGGATAATTTCCGCGTAACTGCGCTCCTTACTGCCAAGTTCGCCATCTAACAGCAATGAAGCCATGCCGATGACACCGTTCATTGGCGTGCGGATCTCATGACTCATATTTGCCAGAAAGCGAGTTCGTGCGATCACCGCCGACTCAGCGGATTCTTTGGCCCGGGTCAGTTCGCGTTCTTTCGCCACAGCATCCGTAACATCGGTAAACACACCAACCACCCGGTCCACACCCTCTTCTCTCAGGATGCCACCTTTTACCGACCACCATCGATCTCTTTGCTGCCCGTCTTTTCCTTGCACCACCACTTCAAAATCATCACCGGTCTTTTCAGTCCTGGTAACCGCTTTAAAGATGCGCCGCCACTCGGAGTTACTCACCAGACTCCTTGGATGGGTTGTCTCCAGATCAGCGACCTTGAGTAAATTCTTTGCCGTCGGGCTCCAGGTGAATGTGCGATCCGCTAAATCGAACTGCCAACCGGCCATCTTCGACACGGTTTGCGCTTTCTCTAGCCAGTGTTGCTGTTGCTCCAACTGCTGCCTGGCTTTTAGGAGCGCAGTGCCCAACACAAAGATCAGCATTGCCAGGGGATACATCATCATGACGTGGCCAAACCAATGGGCCTGCTTTGCCGGGGAGAAGATAACAACGGCCAACATGCCCGTCGTCCACAACAGGAGGGTGGCATTTATCCAAACTACGCTAATAGCTGCGGAAGTCAGCAGTGCCATCACAGTCATGGCAACAATAAAATAGGCTGGAGCACCCTGGTGCCAGTTAAGCACCATCATGTGTAGCAACAAGACGGCGGAT
>JBKAGC010000125.1:0-10805 GCA_046290215.1 Pseudomonadales bacterium
GGGGGCGCGCATCCAACTAGATTGATTGGTTAAGGTGGGTTCTGCGGTGGCTGCTGAACGCCGTGACGATTTGCGAATCATGCCCAGGTGTTGCATCACTTTCAGCACACCATTAACGCCAGCCCGGATCGCCTTTTCATCAAACCGCAAGGCCTCACCCGCTTCATACACGATCATCTTCACACCCACTTCACCGGCTGACGCACGCAAGGAACCTTCAATCAAGCCGCTGTTTACAATCACGGGCAAACCAAACGCCCGCGCCATGCCTTCAACCTCGGCATCTTCAACATTGGCTCGCACCTGGGGCAGGTTCTCACGGTTAATGGCCGCAGTGTGCAAATCAATTCCGTAAGCTGACTTTTCCACCACTTGTTCAAAAAACAAGTTCGCCATACGACTGGCAATCGACCCCTTTGCGGAACCAGGAAACGAACGATTTAAGTCGCGCCGATCTGGCAGATAACGAGATTGATTAAGAAAACCAAAAATATTCACAACGGGAATGGCGATCAAGGTGCCCTTTAGATTTCTTAACTGTTTGGAGGCTAGGACCCGGCGGACAATTTCCACACCGATAATTTCATCACCATGCACGGCGCCGGAGATAAACAGCACCGGCCCCTCGCGTTTACCGTTGATCACATGCACCGGCGTTGATAGGTCACTATGGACGTAGAGTTCTGGCACCTTTAGATCAAAAGACACCCTGGAGCCCGGTTGCACCTCACGGTCATAGATGCGAAACGCTGATTTCATTAACTGTCTAGTTCCTTGTAAAAGTCACCAAATTGCTTCTTTCGTACCCGGCCTTGCAGATACGAGGACGCGGAATCTACTAGCATTTGCCCTTGCTGAATAGTCCTTCGCCCTACCAATACGCGAAACAACATATCTTCTCGGTTGGTGAGGGTCACGGGGGTACGAAAGATGTGCGGGCCAATTTTCAGCTCGGTTTCGATGGTAATGCGATTTTCACTGTGCCCCCCAGAATCACGCACCACACGTCGGTCAAACACAGGCGCCTCGCAAATTCGCACCACGTCAAGCTGCTTGCGCAGTGGGTGTACCTTAAAGCGAACCATTTCGACACCTTCCGGACTGGTGAAGGTTTCAAGATCAAAAGTGTGTAATGCAGAGGTTTTGGCACCGGTATCGATTTTTGCCTTAATAAGCGGAATGTCGAGCTGCGGGAAGGCTATCCACTCCCGCCAGCCAATGACATTTGCAGCTGTCATGAGTTATTTCCTTGTGCTTTTTCTCATGGATCGTTGAGATAACTTTGGTCGGTTGATAGTGTCACCACTATAATCACAACCCAGCGCCAAAACGAGTACCTGCAATGAAACTTGCGATTCTTTCCCGTAGCCTCAAAGCCTATAGCACTCGCCGCTTAAAAGAAGCAGCACTTAAACGTGGCCATGATGTTAAGGTGCTCGACACTCTGAAATTTGCCATCGACCTGGATGAGGGCACACCGGATTTGTATTTCCGGCAAAAGCCCCTGAGTCACTATGACGCCGTGTTACCCCGAATTGGCGCGTCCATCACCTACTATGGCACAGCGGTGGTTCGGCAGTTCCAGCAAATGGATGTGTACTGCGCTAACACGGCCCACGGGATCGTCAACTCCAGAGATAAACTGCGCAGCTTACAGCTACTCAGCCGGCACAACATCGGCATACCGCGGACCAGTTTCGTCCGCGACAAAAATGACGTTTTACCAGCCATCCAGCGAGTAGGCGGCGCGCCAGTAGTGATCAAACTGATTGAGGGCACCCAGGGTATTGGTGTCCTCCTTGCAGATACGGTCAAACAGGCAGAGTCCATTATTGAACTTCTGCAAAGTCAAAAGCAGAACGTCCTTGTGCAAAAATTCGTTGCCGAGAGTAAAGGCAAAGACATCCGTGCCTTCGTGGTGGGCGATCAGGTGGTGGCTGCCATGCGCCGGGTTGCCCAGGGCCAGGAGTTCCGCAGCAATGTGCACCGCGGCGGCATCGCTGAGCCGGTGGAGTTAAGCGAAGAATATCGCCGGGTGGCGGTGCGCTGCACCCAGATCATGGGTTTGAGTGTTGCTGGCGTTGATATGTTAGAAGGCAAAGACGGTCCCCAGGTGATGGAAGTGAACTCATCCCCGGGTCTTGAAGGCATTGAGACCGCAACCGAATTAGATATTGCCGGCGCTGTGATTGACTATATCGCAGCCCAGGTGGACTTTCCGGAGATTGATGTCAGGCAACGTTTAACCGTCAGTAAGGGATATGGCGTTACCGAGATATACATCCCCGAGGGTTCAAAATTCGAGGGCAAGACCATTCAGGAAACCGAGCTTGCCGAGCGCGAGATTAACGTCCTGACCTTGTATCGGGGACCAACCATCATCCCCAACCCGCGCCAGAAGCGCGTTATTGAAGCCGGTGACAAGCTGCTTTGCTACGGCAAGCTCAACGCCATGCGCGACCTGATTCCCGCCAAAACGAGAAAGCGTCGGCGGCCTCAAATTCAGGTTTTGGAGCACTCGGAAGTACCCGGCGAAGAGCCAGGTCTGGGCAGCGACGACGACGCCTAATGACAAATTTCTTTTGTCACATTGACAAAAAAATTTCGTTTTGAAGTTTGTAAAGTTGACCCTATATTTCGCCCAAATCACCCATTGGGCAATGCAACATGAATACAGCAGATCCGCTTTACGACGAGGATTTCGACGATTCTAGCGACGCTAGTGGTTCGGAAGACACTGAATCTCCAATTGCCGCCGTGGCTCCTGCGCAACAGGATCTACGTCGCAAAATTGAAGATATGCTCGAAGCAAAACGACTCCGCGAGGAGTTTGGCGACTACTAGATAAATCCCTGGTAGCCGTTTTACAAGCTAATCTTTTTTAGCTGCCGCACCAGCTCGCGAATGGTATCAACACTGACATTTTCGCGACGATAGCAGGCATAGATGGGGCGCTTAAAAGCAGGCGCCCCTTCTACAACTTGAAGTTCCGAACTTGCCTCTACCATGGTCAGAGGCAAATAAGCAGACCCGCCCTCAGATTCAATCACCACCTGGGCAATGCTCGCCATGTTGGCATGTAAGCCGGGTTTTAGGCGCTCACCAATTCGTTCCGCATGAAAGCCCGCAAAGGCAGTACCCCAATCCACATAAACGTAGGGTTGGTTTTTCGCCGCGGTGAAATCACCAGCGAAGGTTGCCGCCAGCACCAGATTTTGTGCGCCAATCTTTTCACTGCAAAATTCTTCCGTGGCATATGGGTCCGGCAACAGCACCAGATCGAGGGTTTGATCCTCTAACAGCCGCGCAAGGGTTTCATTGGAGTGCGCTTCCACCTGCAAGGCAATCTCTGGCAGTTGCGCGCGGATGTCGAGCAACCGTTGCTCCATGGCCAGGCGCCATAAACTTGCAGTAGCGCCAATATGGATTCGCGTTTCCATACTGGGCTGCAAGCTCACCTCTTGGACTGCCCTGGCCCAGGTGTTAATCATGGTTTCCGCCAGCGGCAAGAGACGTTCTGCTTCATTGGTAGGTGAGGTGCTAGAGCGAGTTCGCGTAAACAAGCTAACCCCCAACTGACTCTCAAGCTGCTTGATTCGCGCCGACACTGCCGCTGAGGTGACATAGAGATTCTCGGCGGCCCGGGCAAAATTCCGGGTTTTCATCACCTCAAGAAAAGTTTTCAGCAGATTGATATCCACGGCGTCACATCAGTTAAATTAGGTATCGGCGCAATGTAACAAGTTTTATTTCGCAAACCCACCGGCTTGCCACCGCCACATCGCTCATCTTTAATACGGGCAATTCTCAACACTGATTCGAGTAGCAACTTATTTATGGCCGTACGCGAGGTCACCAGCAACCAGGCCGGAGTTCACGAACACCTCGAGACCACCGTGCACAAGCACCTGACTCACCTCTGGCGCAAACCTTTAAGTGGATTCTCTGAGGACATCTTTGCCACAGTCACGGCGTGGCTCGCGGCGACGCCCGGGTCGCTGATCCTCGACTCAGGCTGCGGCATTGGCGAGAGCAGCGTGCAGCTTGCCCGGCAATTTCCCAACTCGAAAGTATTGGGCCTTGACCGCTCCGAAGCACGCCTTGCCAAACTCAATCGCAAAACCGAAGTGCCGGACAATTGCCTGGTGGTACGCGCCGACGCAGAGGACCTGTGGCGACAATTGCACGAGGCGGGTATTTTTCCTGAACAACATTACTTGTTGTTTCCAAACCCCTATCCAAAAGCCGCGCAACTTAACCAGCGCTGGCATGGCTCCCCGGTGTTTCCTTACCTGCTAGCCCTTGGCGGCAAGTTAGAGGTACGCAGCAACTGGCAAGTGTATCTCGAAGAATTCAGCCTGGCGGTGAACATCGCAACTGGCATCAGCCCGCAAATAGACACATACCGCGTTAGCCAGCCCATATCAGCTTTTGAGGCGAAATATGCCGGAGCAAATCAACCGCTGTGGCGCTTAAGCGTGCAATTGCCAGCGCTAACCCGGGTTTATTCGAAACAAGATTGAGGAGAAGACAGCTAGACGCGGTAGAATGTCCGGCTTGATGTCACAGGCTAGACTATGAGTCCCACTTCTGAAGAGCGCCCCAAAGGCTCCTCTCTAAAACCGCTAAAAATGCTAGTGCCCTTTATTGCACCCTATAAGGGCACCCTGGGTCTGGCAATGGTGGCTCTGCTGATCTCTTCTGCGGCTTCTTTATCACTGCCCATTGCTGTGGGTAACGTCATTGACCACGGTTTCTCTGCAGAGAACGCTGCCAGCATTAACCGCTACTTTTTGGTTCTGTTGCTGTTTGCCGCCCTGGTGGGCGTATTTGGTGCCGCCCGCGCCTACTTTGTGAACTGGCTTGGCGAACGGGTAGTGGCAGATCTTCGTGAGCGAGTGTTCCGCCACGTTCTAAAAATGGACCCAGCTTTCTTCGAGGTCACCAGGGTGGGCGAGGTCTTATCCAGACTCACCACCGACACAACCTTGATCCAGTCCATTTCCGGGGTGGGGGTTTCCATCGTGCTGCGGTCCGCCATTCAGTTTGTGGGCGCTTTAGTCTTGCTGGCTTACACCAATATTGAACTGGCTGGCATTTTGCTCATTATTCTGCCGGTGATTTTTGTGCCCATCTTGTTGATTGGTCGCTGGGTACGGCGTTTTCGAGCCACCCAGGATCGTGTGGCCGACGCTTCAAGCATGAGTTCTGAGATCTTACACGGCGTGCAAATCGTGCAAAGCTTCGTGAACGAGGAACGTGAATCCAGCCGCTTCCAAAGCACGGTTGAGCGAGGTTTCGATACGGCAATACAGCGCATTCGGGTCCGCGCATTGTTTTCAACCGTCGCCACCACCAGCGTGTTTGGTGCGCTGATCTTTGTCCTCTGGCTGGGCGCCCGGGATGTACTGGCGGGCAATATTAGTGGCGGCGAACTAGGTCAGTTTGTCCTTTATGCGATTTTTGTCGGTGTTTCCGCCGCTGCCTTAAGTGAAATCTGGGGCGAGTTACAGCGCGCCGCCGGCGCGATGGAACGCCTGTCAGAACTCTTGATGCTGAAATCTGACATCGTTACGCCAACAAACCCTGTACAAATTGCCCAGCCCTGTCAGGGCCGGGTTGCCTTCTCAGACGTTAACTTCCGCTACCCGTCCAGACCTGGTGTTATTGCCACTAACAACTTGAGCTTGTCGATCGAAAGCGGGGAACATGTTGCCCTGGTTGGGCCTTCTGGTGCCGGTAAAACCACGCTGTTTCAGCTCATGTTAAGATTCTACAATCTGGAGTCTGGGAAGATTCTATTGGACGACGTGGATATCAGTCAGGCTGACCCTCGTGATGTACGCCAGCATATTGGTATCGTCCCCCAGGACACTGTTATTTTCGGCGCCAGCGCCATGGAAAATATTCGTTTCGGACGACTCGATGCGACCGATGAGGAGGTCCGTGCCGCTGCCCAAGCCGCCTCTGCTGACGAATTTATTACGGCGCTGCCAGAAGGTTACAACACCTACCTCGGCGAAAAGGGCACGCGATTATCTGGCGGCCAAAAGCAGCGTATTGCCATTGCCAGGGCCATCTTAAAAGACCCGCCCGTGCTGCTACTGGATGAAGCCACCAGCGCTTTGGATGCCGAGAGCGAGCGTCAGGTACAAGAAGCCTTGGATCGCCTTCAAGTGGGCAGAACCACCATTGTGATTGCTCACCGACTTGCCACCGTAAAAAAAGCCGACCGTATTGCCGTGTTAGATCAAGGTAAACTTCTGGACGTTGGCAGCCATGAAGCATTGCTGGCGCGAGACCCCACCTACCAGAAGATGGTTGAGCTCCAGTTTGGTGTGCCCACCACCGAGGCAATCAGGAACATCGCCGCAGCAACCGGCGACTAGGTTTTATCCACAAAGTTAAGTGAAGCCACCAGGCCAAGACCGCCCATCAGGGCAGATAGTAGAAACACCAGAAAAAACGATCCGCTCACGTCTGCCAGCAAACCACCAATGGGCGGCGAGATCATTTGCGCAATACCAAACGCCAGGGTACCCGCGGCAAAGCTCGGCCCGTAATCTTGCGCCGTGGTATTAGCCACTACATAAAGTGTCATCAATGTGGGAATGCCACTAAACAACAATCCGAGCGTGGTACAGGCGATTAAGGTGGGCAGAGGGAGGCCACTCAAGACAATCAAGACCGCCACGGGCCAGAGAAAAAACGCCAGGACTGACGTGCGCCTGACACCGAGTCTTGCCGCCACGGCAATTAACAGCGGACCGCCAAAGATCATGGCCACACCCATTAAAGTAAACCCGAAAGAGGCATCCACACTACTCCAACCACTATCGTCTTCAAGCCGAGTGGTTAAAAAGCCTATGACCAGGTAATACATAAAACCAAAGATGGTGTAGGTGGACAGAAACGGCTTCCATCCTGGCATTCTCACCAGCGCGGCAAAACCACCAATGCCAGCACCCCCGCTGGGTTTTTCTTGTTGGTGGCGCACCAGACCCTGTAGCAAAACGAGCACCAACAAGGCCAGAGTGGCGAGCACCCCATAAACATTGGACCAGGCACTGTCGCCAGTCTCAGCTCGCAGTTGCCCACCCAGCAAACTGACAAACGACACCCCAATACCAATACCGGAACTGAGCGCCCCAACCGCCAGACCACGTTTGGTTGCAGGCAAAGCATCGGCGGCAACAATGGGCGCCGGAATCCAAACACAGGCCCCGCCTATACCAGTAATAAACACTGCCAGCATTAACAAGTACGGTGAGTTGGCGTAAGCCGCAAGACCCAGCCCTAATGTGCCAAGTAACAACCCAGTGCGCAGAACAGCAAGCAACCGGAATCGACTGGTGGCATAAGCCACCAACATGGTACCAAGCAAATAGGCGCCCACATTGGCCCCGCCAATTAAACCCGCAAAGGTGTTGGTAATCCCCAGATCATCACGAATCGCCGGTAAGAGCAGGCCATAGGCAAAGCGGCCAAAAGCCTGAGCCACCGCCGCGCCTGCGGCAAGAATGGCCACCGCCAATAAGCCCAGGCTGAGGTTTTGATAAAGCGCTTTCGAGTCGTCTTCTGTCATGGCGCGCAGCCTACAGAAAAGCTGCTCAAAATGCTGCTGCTCCTTTCACCCGGGATTTGACCTTGTAGTTGCATCAGGCTTTAACCTCGCTGTTGATGATTACTCGAAGACAGCTCATTCAAGCACTGGGGGCAACGCCTCTCGCAGGACTTATGCCTTTGCCGGTACTAGCCTCGCGCCGCGTTGATTTGACCCTGGGCGAACAAACCGTCAACTTTTCTGGTCGCAGTGTTACCGCAACCACCGTCAACCAGGGTTTGCCAGGGCCGATACTGCGCTGGCGTGAAGGCGATACTGTCACGATTAACGTCACCAATCAGTTGTCAGTGGATTCCTCCATCCACTGGCACGGCATTATCTTGCCGAGCAATATGGACGGTGTCCCGGGTTTAAGTTTCCCTGGCATCAAGCCTGGTAAGACGTTCCAATACCAATTTAAGCTTAATCAGTCCGGCACCTACTGGTATCACTCCCATTCTGGCTTTCAAGAACAAACCGGCTTGTTTGGCGCCATTGTGATTGAACCGAAGGACGGCGACCCCTGGAAAGTGGATCGTGATTACGTCGTCCAACTTTCCGACTGGTCCGATGAGTCGCCGCAAAGGATCATGGCGAACTTGCGCAAGAACTCACATTTTTACAACCGGAATCGCCGCCGCCTGCAGGATACCTTGCGAGATATCCGCCGCAAAGGGATCAAGGCCACCTTGAGTGAACGCGAGATGTGGAATCAAATGCGCATGGCAGATTCAGACATTTCTGATGTCACCGGTTTTACCTACACCTATTTAATGAACGGCCAGACTAACGAGCGCGGCTGGCATGGCGTCTTTAACAAGGGCGAACGGATTCGCTTGCGGTTTATTAACGCCGCGGCCATGTCATTTTTCGATGTGCGTATCCCCGGGCTCAAAATGAAAGTGATCGCTGCCGATGGCCAGGATATCGAGCCCGTCAGCGTCGACGACTTCCGCCTCGGCGTTGCGGAAACTCTTGACGTGATTGTGGAACCGGAAGCAGATATCCCGTACGCCATATTTGCCCAGGCCATGGATCGCAGCGGTTACGCCCTTGGCCACTTAACGCCACAAGCCGGTCTCATGGCGACACCACCCGGGCTTGATCCCGTGCCGATTCTCGAGCATCAAGACATGGGCATGGCCATGAACATGTCTGGCCATGATCACCACCATCATCACAAGCATGGCGGTATGCAGCAAATCCAACACGCTGCTACCGAATATGGCCCTCACGTGGATATGCGCGCTGAGAACCCGCAGTATCGACTCAATGATCCGGGGCCAGGATTACGCCAACATCATAAGCTGGGGCGACGGGTTCTGACTTACGGGGATATGACGCGCTTAACCAAAGCGCCTATACGTGACCCCGACCAGGAGATCGAGTTGCATCTCACGGGCAATATGGAACGCTACTTGTGGTCTATTAACGGTATCCCCTACCACCATGCCGAACCCATGCATTGGCGCCTGGGCAGCCGGACCCGGGTTACTTTTGTTAACGACACCATGATGAGCCACCCGATGCATTTACATGGTATGTGGAGTGAATTGGAAACCGGTTCTGAACACTTGCCATGGAAACACACCGTGGTGGTGTTACCTGGCGCGAAAATTTCTTACCAGGTGAACGCGGACGTGCCAGGCAAATGGGCTTACCACTGCCATTTGATGTATCACATGATGGGCATGTTCCGTGAGGTACATGTGGCATGAGAACAATGCAAAAATGTTTAGCCATCATTTCACTTTGCCTTATCAGCGGCCAGGCAATTGCTGGCGCCGGCATGCACATGCCAGACAAGATACACAAGGTTGCAGTCAAACACTTTGAAGTGCTCACCGACGATACTGCGCTGGTGCACCTTGAAGGCTGGTATGGCGACGAGTTACGAAAAACCACCTGGTCAGCCGAGTGGCGCAAAACTGACGAGCACGAAAACAGCGAAATCTCCCTCGGTTATGTATGGGCTACCAGTGCATTCTGGGACGGTGGCCCGGTCCTCAGCGTAGAAGAAGAGTCTGAACCAGGGGAGCGTCACCGGGAACATTGGTTCGGCTGGCAATTTAAAGGAACGGCGCCCTATTTTATTCACACGGATTTTAAAACCCTGTTGGGGGAACAGCAGCAGTTCAAAATGGAGCTGGAGCTAGAGCACGAATTCCCACTGAGTAAACACTGGTTACTGGAGTCCAAGCTTGAATTGGAGGGTGGTCGCTTCGCCGATGATGGCCGCCATGAAGTGGCTTTGGAATCCTGGCGAGTCGGCTGGCGCCTACAATACGAAACCGTCGCTCGATTTCGCTACTACACGGGCGTTGAGTACGCCGATGATGAACATGCTGATAGCCAGGAATGGCGTTTCCTTACCGGGCTGTCTTATTGGTGGTAGCGCTCTCTGGCAGCAGTGAAAGCTCCAACGTTAACCTCATATTTCCCGAAGCATTTATCTCTTAGGTTCGACTTGTTTAGCGCCGCAAAGCCCTTAGATTATTACTTGACGAGGTTAGTTAAAGGTAAGTATCAAGGAGGCACCATCATGCAAGTCACCTACCAAACAACGATTGGCCCAAAGGCTGGCAAGAGAGGCAACCTCGGCACACGGCTCGCTAAACGCCTGCAACGCTTACTGGCGCGCTTTAGCTCAGGCGTTAGCAATGTCAAAGTCAATCTGAAGGGTCACCGCAGTGGGCACGGCAATCGCGTCGAAAGTACTTGCCAGCTTCACGTTGAGCTACGGGATGGCGGCCAGGTGCTGGTGACTGGTCGCGGCCGCCGCTTAAATCAGGCAGTGCGCCATGCTTTGAAGCGAGCCAGGCATATTGTGGCTGCTGAGATTCGCAGGCGCCGCCAGCGGAGCCGACAGCGCGTTCGTCACCAGGAGCTAATACCCGCAGGCACTTAACCCGGACCTTACCCCGGAGCTTAACCACGAGGGATCAGGCCGGCGAACCGATCTGGTCCCTACAACCCGGCTTCGCCTGCCATAATCTTATCGTAATACTCAGCATCTAGCTTTTCGTACTTTTCGGCACCTGGCTTCATCACGTAAACATCATCCGGACATTTATCAGGATGGTAGGCTGCTTCTCTTAGTTCACCTTTTTGCAGCTTAAAAGTACCCGTTAGCTGCTGCTCTGGCAGGATGCGAATGAACACTGGTTGCGCATAGGCAGCAAGATCCTTCTTCACCAGTGCC
>JBKAGC010000126.1:0-10755 GCA_046290215.1 Pseudomonadales bacterium
TCTAGAAGACTCACCAGCGCATGTTGCCATTGTCGAAACACAGTGCGCGGATATGAGCGGCATCGAAATTGCCGAGGCGATTCGCGACATTGATGAGGACGCCAACCACTTCACATATATATGCCTGGTAGGTGACGAGCTCGAAGAAGCACTGACTCAAGCTGCCGTGGAAACCGTGGACTTACACATAGATCAAGCAGACCTGACCCTCACGGCGATTACTCTAGCGGGACAGCGAATTGCCGCGCGCATTAATACCCTGGGTGCTCTAAATGTGGAGTTAAGAGAAAAGAACTTTGAGTTACAAAAGGGGCAGTTGCTCGACCCTTTAACCGGTCTTGGCAATATGCGCATGGCGGAACAAAGCCTTGACGACTCCATTCGCCAGATTGAATCTCGCGGTGGCGCTGTATGTGTTTTGATTCTCGCGGTGACCAACTTGAGGGATGTCATCGCCCAGTACGACCAGCACATTGGTGATGAGCTAATTCAAGCCGTGGCGGAAAAAATCAAACATCTAGTGAGACCACTGGACATCGTCACCTACATTGAAGACGGCCGTTTTGCGATGATCCTGCTACAACCCAGCATCGAACACTGCACCGCAGAGTGTTACCAGCGCATTTATGATGGCGTTCGCCTGAAGACATTTAAGACCGCAGCGGGTTTCGTCTCTGCTGATATTGCCATGAGCATTTGCGCATCACATGCTGAAAACGGCCCGCCGGCTCCGGAGACTTTGCTTAATGGTGCGGCGACAGGTTTGTTTGAAGCGGCGCGTAACTCAAAGGTTGTCGTGAACCATTTAACGCCCGCGGCGTAATACTCACTTGTTGGATAATAAGAGCACCCCATGGGCAAGCGACTAAGTAAGATTTACACCAAAACTGGCGACAAAGGCGAGACGGGGTTAGGTGACGGCAGTCGAATTGCGAAAGATCACATCCGCGTCCAGGCCATGGGCAGTTGCGATGAACTCAATAGCCATCTGGGCATGGCCATAGAAGAGCTAAAACTGAGCGATCAAGCAGAGCTAGCCGAACTGGTACCGTTTTTTGGTCGCTGCCAACATCGCATCTTTGATTTAGGCGGGGAGATATCCATCCCTGGTTTTAAGATTGTCAGCGCCGATCACGTCACAGAGCTCGAACAAAAGCTGGATGAGCTCAATGAAGACATACCGCCGCTGGAGAACTTCATCATGCAAGGTGGCTCGAGGCTCATTGCTAGCATTCATATTGCCCGGGCCGTGGCACGGCGGGCTGAACGTGACCTGGTGACACTAGGGCAAGATCACGAAATCAATGAGGATGGCTTACGATACTTAAATCGTCTTTCTGATCTGCTCTTTGTAGCCGCGCGCTTTGCCGCCAAAGCCACCAGTGTTGACGAGATCCTCTGGGAACAAGGTTAAACCCCCTGTTCTACAGTTTACAGTAGCAATCTGCGCACATCGGTCAGCACCTTACCCAGATAGTTAGTAAAGCGCGCAGCTTCAGCACCATCAATGGCACGGTGATCATAAGATAATGACAAGGGCAAAATGGTCCTTGGCACAAACTCACTGCCATTCCAAACCGGCTCGACTTTAGAACGCGACACACCAAGGATGGCGACTTCTGGCGCGTTCACAATGGGCGTAAATTTGGTTCCGCCAATACCACCCAGACTGGAAATCGTGAAGGTTGCTCCTTGCATGGCATCCATGGGTAACTTTTTATCCCGGGCCTTCGCTGCGAGTTCAGAAGTTTCCGTGGCCAGTTCAACAATACCCTTCTTATCAGCGTCTTTAATCACGGGTACTACCAAGCCGTCTGGGGTTTCCACGGCCACACCAATGTTGTAGTAGTGCTTGTGAATGAGGTTTTTGTAATCCGCCTGCAACGACGAATTGAATTGCGGATAAGTTTGCAGGGCGTTAACGCAAGCTTTGACCAAAAACGCCAGAGGCGTCAGCTTGGTGCCATCCTTTTGCAATTCCGTGTTTTGCTGCTTACGAAACGCTTCTAACTCGGTAATGTCTGCTTCATCAAACTGCGTCACATGAGGCACATTGAGCCAACTGCGATGTAAGTTCTTTGCACTAGCCTGCTTAATGCGCGACATGGGTACCAGTTCGGTTTCACCAAACTTTGAAAAGTCCACTTCAGGCACGGCAGGAATACCAGTGCCACCACTGGCTGCGGCAGGTTCCGATAGCCGTTTTTTCACATAGTCCTGGATGTCTTCCTTCAGAACCCGGCCTTGTCGGCCAGTGCCTTTTACCTCACCCAGATCAACACCATACTCGCGTGCTTGCTTGCGTACAGCGGGACCGGCATGAACCTTTTTGCTTGTATCGGAAGCTGCGGTTTTTTCCTGTGGTTTCGGTTCGTCCTCATCCTTGGGCTCACGAGCATCAACTCCAGAAGACTTTGCCGCCCGGGAACTTTCCTGGGACTCACTACTGGGGGCTTCCCCGGCAGCATTCGAGGCAATCTTAACCAGGGCATCGCCCTCGTTAACTTCATCACCTTCTTTAACAAGAATTTCTAACACCTCGCCGCCGGAGGTGGCAGGAATTTCCATACTGGCCTTATCGGATTCCAGCACGACCAGGGAATCGTCAATGAGAATGTCATCACCAACCTTCACCAGTATTTCAGTGACGGTGATATCAGATGCTTCACCCACATCGGGAACAGCAATCACTTGCTCGGAGCGCTCACCTTTGGATTCGCTGCTCTCGTCAGAACCAGCTCCATCGTCCTGTTTTGAATCTTTGTCTTTAGATGCTTCGTCTTTAGATGCTTTGTCCTCAGAGTCTTTTTTCTCTGATGATTCATCCTCTGATGCTTGTTCGCCCTTGCCTTCATCGGCCTTCGACTTTTCGTCGTCATTGTCTGCATCAGCATTGTTACTTTCTGCAGAATCATCATCCCCGGAAGCATCGCCTTCACCAGCCACTTCTAGCTCGACAATAAGCTTACCTTCTTCAACGTTGTCGCCTTCCTTGACGTGTATCTCAACAATCTTACCGGCCTTGGGAGACGGAATTTCCATACTGGCTTTGTCTGATTCCAGCACAACGAGTGAGTCATCCACCTCTACCTCGTCGCCCACAGCCACCAGAATTTCAATGACCTCAACGTCCTCAGCTTCACCTACATCCGGCACTAATATTTTTTCTGCCATGCTGACCTCTAGGATATGCTGGGATCCGGTTTCTCCGGATCTATGCCAAATTTCTTGATCGCATCACTGACCACACGCAGCTCAATGACATTGTCTTCTGCCAGAGCAGAAAGCGCTGCCACAGTGACAAAATAGCGATCTACTTCAAAGAACTTGCGTAACCGTTCCCGGCTGTCGGAACGACCAAAACCATCGGTACCAAGCACACGATAAGTGCCAGGTACATACTCACGAATCTGGTCAGCATAGTTCTTCATATAATCTGTGGAAGCTACCACCGGTCCTTTCGCTTTACCCAGGCACTGCTCCACATATGACTGCTGGGATGCAGCTATTCCAGCGCTCACCTGCAAACCTCGCGGCTAAGCTGATTAATTGCAACTCCAGATGTCCGCATCCACGTCATACTCTTCTTTGAGAATTTCGCCGCGGCGATTGCTTCACGCAAAATCGTGCCGGAGCACAATTGCACACCTTCTGCTGACTTCTTGCTGTTCTGCTCAAGCTGGTACATACCCTTGATCATGCTTCCCAGCTTCAGGCATGGCTGGCTGGGTATAGTTCTCATTCATAATGGTGATGTAGAAATACTTCGGTAATTTCTTCACGAACATTTCTTCAAGACCATGCTGAACAATCACGGCAAGTTCGTAAGCGTAAGTAGGATCGTAAGTCACACAATTTGGCACGGTGCCAGCGAGAATATGACTATGACCATCCTGATGCTGCAAACCCTCGCCGTTTAGCGTGGTGCGGCCAGACGTGCCACCTAACAAAAAGCCTCTGGCTTGCAAGTCACCGGCGGCCCAGCTCAGGTCGCCCACACGCTGAAAGCCAAACATGGAATAAAAAATGTAAAAAGGAATTAGCGGCACGTTATTGTTGGCATAGGACGTTGCAGCAGCTAACCAGGCGGCAAAGGCGCCGCCCTCGTTAATACCTTCTTCCATTACCTGACCAGCCTTATCTTCACGGTAATACATGACCTGACCGGCATCGGTGGGCTCGTAAAGCTGCCCGCCGGATGAATAAATACCCAGCTGCCTAAACATGCCTTCCATACCGAAAGTCCGCGCCTCGTCCGGCACAATCGGCACCACGCGCTCGCCAATCTTTTTGTCTTTAATCAGGGCTGAAAGAATCCGCACAAAAGCCATGGTGGTGGAGATTTCACGATCTCCCGAGCCTTTGGTGATGGAAGCAAAGGCATCCATACCCGGCACTTCAAGGGCTTCAAAATCCGGTTTGCGGCTTGGCAAGTAACCACCAAGAGACGCCCGACGTTCCTTTAAGTAGCGCATTTCCGGGCTATCTTCAGGGGGCCGGTAGTAAGGCACCTTCTCAAGCTCAGAGTCCGGCAAAGGAATATCAAACCGGTCGCGGAAGTCTTTTAACGCTTCCAGGTCTAGCTTTTTCACGGAGTGCGTAATGTTCTGGGCCTCACCTGCCAGGCCAAGACCATAACCCTTAACAGTCTTGGCGAGGATGATCGTCGGCTGACCTTTGTGTTTCGCCGCTGCAGCATAAGCCGCATATACCTTGTAAGGATCGTGACCGCCGCGGTTTAAGCGGTAAATATCCTCATCGGTCATGTCTTCGACCATTTTTAGTAGCTCGGGATACTTACCAAAGAAGTACTCGCGGGTATAACCGCCGTCGCGACTCTTATAGTTCTGGTACTCACCGTCAACTGCCTCATCCATGCGCTTTTGCATCAGACCGAGTTTGTCTTTCTCAAACAGAGGGTCCCACATGCGACCCCACACCACTTTAATGACATTCCAACCAGCACCGCGGAAGTTACCCTCAAGCTCTTGAATGATCTTGCCGTTACCACGTACCGGGCCATCCAGGCGCTGCAAGTTACAGTTCACCACAAAGATTAAGTTATCCAGCTTCTCACGTCCTGCCAGAGAGATAGCGCCTTGCGACTCAGGCTCATCCATTTCACCATCACCCAGGAAGCACCAGACTTTGCGATCCCCGGCCTTGGCAATACCACGGTTCTCCAGGTACTTCATAACGTGAGCCTGATAGATCGCTTGCAATGGACCAAGCCCCATCGAAACTGTTGGGAACTGCCAGTAATCAGGCATCAACCAGGGATGCGGGTAAGAAGACAAACCATCGCCGTCTGCTTCCTGGCGGAACTTATCTAGCTGCTCCTCGCTGATTCGCCCTTCTAAATAGGAACGGGCATAGATCCCCGGCGCGCTGTGACCCTGGATATACACCATGTCACCTTCTTGCTTGTCGTCACTGCCGCGGAAGAAATAGTTAAAACCCACATCGTATAACGTGGCACTACTTTGAAAGCTTGAAATGTGCCCACCCAGAGTGCTGTCTTCAAGATTGGCACGCATCACCATGGCCATGGCATTCCAACGAATTAACGAGCGTAGCCCCCGTTCCATAAACAAATCGCCAGGCATTCTGGCTTCTTTTTCAACGGGAATAGTGTTGCGATAAGGAGTAGTCAGTGCATAGGGTAACTGCGCACCAGTTTCCGTGACCTGGGCTGAGAGCCGTTGCAGCAAGTATTGCGCGCGCTCAACACCCTCATTTTCGAGAACCGAGTTAATCGACTCAATCCACTCTTGAGTCTCGACCGGATCGAGATCACCTTCACTCTTTGAGTCGTTCTGATCAGAAGCCATCCATTTCTCCTAAGGGTGCTTAACCCTGAAACGCTTGCGGCGAAGTCAATGTGAATAAAGTATAGCCTAATGCCCTGTGCTTAGCTGCCCTGCTAGCCGTGAAGGATTGTCACCAGCGCGGCAACACCCAACCAGCCGAATAGGGCGCGATCACAGAGATAACGCATTTCATCCACATGGGCCTCAGCGAACCGTGCAAAACCCAGTACATCATCATCGTGATCCTCTGTGACATCGGCTGCCAGGCCAACCATGGCACTTAAGTGCGTCGAACTGGACTCGTTCAAATCAAATAGCTGCCCCACCCAATAGTCAAAGGTTGGGCCAAAATTACCGGTAAAACAAAACAAAAGCCCGGTAATCCTTACAGGTATCCACTCCAGCCAGTGAACCACCTGATCTACCAGAGATTCTTCCGCGTCACCCTCGGGCAGTCGATTTAGGTACTGCAACGTAAGGAAGTAAGCCAGAGCCCCCGCCGGACCCAGAATCAAGAACCAAAATAACGTTGGCACAATGCCTTGAAACATACTGTGGAAGTGATCGGTTTGAAACTCCTCTTGCATCTGGACAATATCCGCAAGGTCTTCCTCACCGGTGACTGCCTGGAGCTTCTGCTTATATTCATAGAATTCAGTTTCGACGTCAGTTAAATCAATACAATAAATGACGACCGCGAGTGACAAAAACAGCCAGACAATGCCTTGCAGCCAATGCTCCACGGATTCCGCGATAACCCACACCACCAGTACGGGCAAACCAACCCGCAGCCAAAAGCCCCAGGGAGCTGGTATGGCAATGCCATCCATACGCCTGAAGTAGGCTTCTGCATCTACATGCTCGCGAACCGGATTGTCGCCGCCCCAGTTGCGGTAGAAAAACAGCACGACTAAAACCGTTAAAAAACTCAACTTTTGTCTCCAATGCCTGCTCGCAAGCGCGGCCAATCAAAGCCGCTACCCGGGTCTGTTTTACGTCCTGGGGCAATATCACTGTGCCCCACGACGTTTTTACGAGGTATTGAGTAAGTTTCGATCAACAACTCACATACCTGAATGAGTTGATGGTACTGCCGGTCAGTAAAGCCGTCACTATCTATTCCCTCAAGCTCGATGCCCACAGAGAAATCGTTACACGACGAGCGACCCGCGAAGCTAGATTCACCCGCATGCCAGGCTCGCTTGTGAAACGGTACGAATTGCACAATCGTACCATCCCGGCGCACAAACAGATGACTCGCTACATGAAGATTCTTTAAATCCGCAAAATCTGGATAACAATCCACATCCAGAGTGTTAGTAAACAACTCACTCACAAAGCGGTTGCCGTAGTGTCCTGCAGGCAAACTGATGCAATGCATCACCAGCAGGGAAATCTCATCTTCCGGCCGCTCATCGCAATTTTCCGAGGGCACCTGCTGCGCGGCGCTCAGCCAGCCGTCGCTGATTTCCATGTTGCTCTCCTGGCAAGCACTAGAGGATTAGCTGCAAAGCCAAATCATAGCAACCGGCGTAAATAACTGACACCGGTCTCTGACCACGTGGCAACTGGTATACTTGAGCTTTCACGGGAGAAATTCATCAGTTATGGGCCAGGGTATGATGGCAGCAGCGTTTTTGATAGCGCTCGGCCTACTGACAATGTTCTTCTCCGGCGTCGAAGAAAAACAGCGCAATCCAAACCAGGCACCCAGTAGCACCTTGCAAGGCAACCTGGTGGAAGTGGTGCTGGACCGAAATCGCCAGGGTCATTATCTGGTGGTGGGTGAAATCAACGGTTTACCCGCAGAGTTTTTGCTCGACACTGGCGCAACCGATGTGGTGGTGCCAGAACCTATTGCTGCCGACCTGGGTTTAAGCAAAGGTCGCGCCGGGCGCGCCATGACCGCCAATGGCGCCGTGACCGTTTACGACACACGCATTGCCGAGCTAAAAATCGGTAAAATCACCCTGCGCGATGTTAACGCCAGCATCAACCCGGGCATGCGAAATCAGGAAATCTTACTGGGCATGTCTGCCCTTAAGCATATCGAGTTTGTCCAACGCGGCTCGCAACTGACACTAAGGCAATTCAATTGAGCATCGATTTTTTTCAACACTTACAACAGAACGTCACCATGGCGATCCAGGAAGACGTGGGCGACGGTGACATCACCGCGGGCCTGATTGCCCCTGAAAAACAAGTGACCGCCACCGTCATCACACGGGAGGCTGGTGTAATTTGCGGCATCCCCTGGGTGGATGAGGTATTCAAACAGGTAAATCCTGAGCTGCAATTAAACTGGCAGGTGCAAGACGGCGACAAAGTCACCCCAGAGCAGATTTTGTTTACCGTGGCTGGCGATGCACGCAGCATCTTAACCGCAGAGCGGCCAGCACTGAATTTTTTGCAAACTTTGTCGGGCACCGCCACAACCACTGCCAGGTACAGCCAACTGATTGGCCACACCAAAGCTACCTTGTTGGATACTCGCAAGACCATTCCAGGTTTGCGACTGGCACAGAAGTACGCCGTGCGCTGCGGCGGCGGTGCAAATCATCGCATTGGTTTGTTTGATGCGTTTTTAATTAAGGAAAATCACATTGAGGCCAGCGGGTCGATTGCAGCGGCTATCCAAAATGCCAGGCAAAGCCGCGCCGATGTCAGGGTGGAAGTTGAAGTGGAGTCTTTAAGTGAGTTTCATCTAGCGGTAGATGCAAACCCGGATTGGATTATGCTCGATAATTTTAGTCTTGAAGATATGCGCACCGCTGTGGCCAGCAACAGCCCGGTCAAACTCGAGGCATCTGGTGGCATTGAATCAGAGCAGGATCTTATTGCCATAGCTGAAACCGGCGTCGACTATATTTCTATTGGTGCGCTCACCAAGCACGTTAAAGCCATGGACTTATCCATGCGGCTAAGCGCTTAAAAACTCTCGAGCAAGGCCTCCAGAGTCGCCTGATCTTGACGAGCCTGCGCCCGGGTTAACAGCATTGAGCGTAGTTGCCAGCGCCAGTCACGGTAGTCGTTGTACCTGAGACGCGACCAGCGCAACCCCGCCTTTAAGATGTCATAAGCTTCATCATGACGACCCACTTGTTCTAAATAGTTCGCCAACTGCACATGGGCCTGGATGCGAATTGGGGTCAGGGCAAGCCCGCCACGGAGCAATAGTTCCGGCGTCTGGTAAACCTCTGGCACCTCGCCTAACCAGGCATTTTGCATTAAGAAATCTGCAAAGAAACCTCTGATATCGTCAGCATAGGGATTCAGTTCTAACCCAGCCTGGTACTCCAACGAGGCCGCAATGGCGAGAGAGCGGCGCCCATCCACATTCACAACTGGCTGATCATCGAAACTGGTACGATAAAAGGTCGCCATGGCAAAGCGATTGGTTGAGCTATCGCCGCGGAAAGTGCGGATTGTGCTGAGGATTTCAAATACCTTTAATTGATCATCGGGGTCATGGCGATCCAGCGGAATCATTCCGCCGTGATACACCAGGTCATGACTCACCGCATCGGCGTAAGTCGTGAGTAATACATAAGCCGCAAGTAACACCGCGGCCACCTGCGCAACGCTCTTTTGCTGCCCAAGGAGTGACAGCGGCTGCAACCAATCAAGCAGCCACATGAGCCGAGCAAGCGCACACCCGATTAGCAATTGAGTCAAAAGTAAATACAAAGTGAAGTTCATTAAGCCGTGAACAAATACGCTGCCAATGGCAATGATCAACAGGGCCGCCTCAAAGTCTCGACGGGCTTGCTTGTCATCATCTGCTAAAAATAAGCGCCTGACACACAGCAACAATTGCAATAGTAAAAAGCCAAGGAACAGCGCAAGCGCCACCAGCAACAATGGCCCCGCCTCAGCTAACAACTGCAAATAATCATTGTGCACATAGTTACCTGCCGTGGTGGCGTCTGCCAGGGTTCGATACTGGGGATACAACACCTTAAAAGTCCCAAGCCCGCTACCGGTGAGGGGGTAATCTGCGTATTGCCGAAGCGCTGAATCCCATTGCGCAAAGCGCACGGTCCAGCCGTAGGCCTCAGCGTTTAAGGTGTAGCCCTCGTCATTTCTCGTGGCGGTTTCAATATCCTGCAGCCACTGCACAGTCGCATAGCCCACCACACATAACAAAACCAGCGACGTAACCCTGGCCCTGAGGGGTTTAAGCAAAAACGCCAGCACCGAGGCTGTGCTCAGACCAGCAAAAAAGATCACCAGGCCAACTCGCGAATAAGACATAAAACTCGCCGTGGCAAAAACCAGTAACACCACCAGTAGTGGCAGCATCAAACGCTTAGGAGCGAACAAATAAACGGGTGTGAAAACAAAAAAAGCCAGGTTAAGAATGGAAGCCCAACTGTTCGGGTCCGCGCCCGGTCCGGAAGCACGCCCACCAAAAGTCAAAAACTCGCCAATGCCCCACCCCGCTGAAACCAGTAAAGGCGGAAGCAAAAACTTCAGCAGGCTGTGCCATGGCGCATCTTGATCCTGGCTTGCCTGTGAACTTGATGTCATTAGCTGCGAGAAAATGAAAAGCGCTAACGGCATGGCGAGAAACGCCCACAAGGTGATGCGACTGTTCTCAGGGAACACACTGGTAAATAGGTTCAGCACCAACAGCACCACATAAATCAGCAATCCCCAGTGCATTTTTGACCACTGGAACTGGCCTTGTTCCAGGCCCCGCAAAAACGCCACGAGGCTGCCGACGACAAGACAGCTCAGGGTGCCCACTTGAAATAGCTGGGTATTGCCACCTTGAAAAAACACCGCGGAACACACCGCCAGCGCCAGCAAGCTAAGTTGGATATAGGTATAAAGGCTCTGTTGCATTGGCGCATTGTACGCAGCTTGGGTTCTGATATCTGCGCTGAATTGCATTAGAATCGCAGCCATGACGATCCAGATACCAGCAGAAGAAATTGAACTG